>NZ_CP021382.1:0-340833 GCF_002162135.1 Cellvibrio sp. PSBB006
GTGTTAGCCATGCCTAGCTCACATTCGATACAAGGGTTTCTTGAACTCTACGATGAAGATGCCGACGGTACCGTCACGCGCGCAGAGTTTGACCAGCATCGTCAACAGGCTTTCGCCGCGACGGATATCGACAGTAGCGGTGACTTGAGTGCCGGGGAATATCACATTGAATTTGAAACTCGCCTTGACCGGCAAGCGGACCGCGTGCGCGAAGCACAGATCAAGCAGGCCTATGTGCGCTTCGGCGTGCTCGATAAAAATAAAGATGAGGCGATTGACTGGAACGAATATCTAACCATCGGTTTGCGTGGTTTTGAACGTTGGGATCTGGATAAAAATGGCGTAGTGGATAGCCGTGACCCATTGCCAGCACCACGCGTGGCGCGCAAGGAAGAAGCGAAACCGGAAGGAAAAAAATCGGCTGACGATGCTTACTAAATTCGGGTGATCCACTATGCGTTGTTGTTTTTTATTTCGCCTATTGATGTTGATCACCGCCGTGATGGCGACAACGGTTAACGCCGCCACTGACTACAGCGAAACGCATCAACATATTTTAGGGACGGAGTTATCGCTGACATTGGTCGGTTTATCGCATACGGAAGCGCAAGACGTCAGCAAAAAAATAATGCAGGACATTTCCCGCCTGGATGCCTTGCTCAGCAATTACCGTGACGACAGTGAAATAAGCCGATTGAATGCGCAGCAGCTGAAATCCCTGTCACCGGAGTTGCAGCAGGTGTTGCAGTTATGTGAGAGCTGGCGAGCAAAAACCGAGGCTGCATTCAGCTGCCGCATCGGTAATCTGTTGGCCAGCTGGCGCAACGCCGCCGCGCTGGGTGAAGTGCCGGAACGCATTGCGTTACGCAAGGACGCGCGGCGGGCTGACACCGCAGAACTTAACGAACATTTCAGCAGTAGCGACGTGCAATGGCAAATCGACGGTCTGGCCAAAGGTTACATTCTCGATCAGGCATTACATAAAGCGCGCATGCTCGCCCCACAGGCCAGCGGCATCAAGATTGATATCGGTGGCGACGCCGTTTACTGGGGCAGTAACGCACAAGGTGCGCCCTGGCAAGTGGCTGTAGCAGAGCCGCAACACAGTCCGGATAACGCGAATTTTTATGGCGTATTGTCATTGCAATCGCGCGCGGTGGCGTACAGCGGTCACAGTCGGCGCTATCTGGAAATCAATCATCGCCGCTTCAGTCACATCATCAATCCTGTTGATGGTTGGCCCGTCAGTAATGCGCCTTCCGCCATTGTGGTTGCCAGTGACGCGGCCACGGCAGACGCACTGGCCACGGCATTAACTGTAATGCCAATCAATGACGGGTTGGCACTCGTCAAACGTTTACCCGATGTGGAGGCGTTAATCATGACGGAAACCGGAAAAACCTTTGCGTCCGACGGTTGGTACTCCTTGTTAATTCCCGATGAAGCGCATCGACCCCTGTGGGAAAACGACATGCAGTTTCTGGTGGAGTATGAAATACCGCCGTTAACCGTGGCGGAATATCGCCGTCCGTATGTGGCGGTGTGGATAACCGATGCGGACAAAAAAGTTGTGCGTCAATTATTGGTGCATGGCAAAAGTCTGCGCTGGTTGCGGGAAATTCCGCTTTGGTGGCGGCGTTACGGGCGCCGTGATGAATCCATGATTGATGGTCTGGCTCGGCCAACGCCAACGCCGGGGCAACACATGTTGGTGTGGGATGGCCGCGATGATCAGGGCCGCAAAGTCGACAAAGGCGATTATGTCTTGCACCTGGAAATTGCGCGGGAACACGGCGAGCGTGAATTATTGCGTGTGCCATTTGAACTCTCCGGCCAGGCATTTACGCAGCAGGTGCACGGCAAAAAAGAAGTGGGTGCCGTGAAAGTCAGTTTTAAACCTTGAGGAATATTTTACTAAAAGCCACACGTAACAACTGCCGCACGTAAGAACTGCATATAAAGCGAAAGCGGCCGGATGGTCGCACAACAACCGGGTAATGCTTGCATGAATATCAATATCAGAATGTTAAGAGGAGCATGTAATGAAACCGGTTTTTTCCCTTCGTTGTTCATCCCGTCAGCGCGCATTGATGCCGCTGGCTTTGGCTATCAGCCTGGTTAACCTTGCCCACGCGCAGGAAAGCGCGAGCGAAACACAATTAGCCCTAAACAAAGTGACGATATCGGCGGAGGTAATTCAGTCCACCACCGAAAATACCCGCGTCCTTGACGCCGCTGACATCGAAGATAACCAGGCGCGCAACCTGGACGATCTGGTGCGCTACATTCCCGGCGTTGCGGTGGATGATATGGGCCGTTTTGGCAGCAACGGTTTTAACATCCGCGGCCTGGATGGTGATCGTGTTGCCATTACGGTTGATGGTTTGAGTTTGGGCGAGACTTTGAATCCCGCCAGCAACGCGCCTTATGAATTTTTCAGCAGCGGACGTAGCGGTATCGATATTGATGCGATGAAGACCGTTGAAATTGTGAAGGGTGCTGATTCGATTTCGGCGGGCAGCGGTGCCCTTGGCGGCGCGGTGATGTTTGTCACCAAAGATCCGGCGGATTATTTAAAACCCGGCGTGAACGATACCCACCTCGGTATTAAGCTCGGCTACGCCAGCGCGAATGAAGAAACTCTTGCGACAGCAACACTGGCGAATCGCACCGGCAACTGGGAATCCTTACTGGTTTACACTTTGCGTGAAGGCCATGAAACGGAATCCTTTTTCTCCGGTTCGCGTCCGGCTATTCCCGGCACCGCGCGTGAAATTCCCGACCCAGTGGATTACGACAATGACAACATCCTGTTCAAGCTATATTACAACGCTAATGAAAATCATCGCCTGGGTTTTGTAGCAGAAAAATACAACGCCAATGTGCAACTGGATAACCAGACGCGCTTGAACGCCTCCTATTTAACACGCACTACAGACGATGACGTTGAACGCGAGCGCTATGGTATTAATTATCTATGGCAAGCCAACAATCGTTTATTTGATGAACTGGAATGGCGCTACGATTACCAAACTGCATACACCCTGGGTCACACCCATATGACCGTACCCACCGGTTGTCCGGCGGGCGCAGACACGCCCGCTGTTGCCCCTTGCCATCGTACCGAGCACCGCGATTACGATCAGGAATTGCATAAAACGGTTCTGCATCTGGATAAAAAACTGGCGAATCACAACATCAGTTACGGTGTGAGCCTGGAAGAAAAAAGCATGACCTATGCGGATATAAAAACCCGTTATGTAGGCACTACATCAGAAGTCGGCGTAGGTTGGCCAGTGATCGGCGGTGACTTTGTGCCCGACACAGATATCAGTGCTTACAGTATTTATGCGCGTGATCAAATCAGTCTGGTGGATAATCGTTTACTGCTCAATGCCGGCGTGCGTTTTGATCATTACGATTATTCGCCATCATTAAATAACCCGCAATACGGTGATAATTCTGGCACGGTCGGCGATGTCACCTTTTCATCGCCCACCTGGCAATTGGGTGCGAGCTGGAATTTCACGCCGCATCATGTATTGTGGATTCAAGCCGGAGCCGGTTTCCGCGCGCCGACGGTTGAAAATATGTACTTCTCACCATCGACATCTATCGCCACGGAAGTCAGCAGCGGTGAACAAGTGGATTTATGGAACACCGTTTCCAATCCTGACCTGGACGCAGAAGAAAGTCGCAATATCGAAATCGGTTATCGCTGGCAAGGCGATCGCTATCTATTCGGTGTTTCTGCCTATCGCAATGACTACACGAATTTTATTGATTACAACACGCTTGTACGCAATGCGAATGTGGAGTATCAAACGTGTAACAGCGCTGGCACCACCTGCACCAATTTCTTCGGCGATGAATACGACATGCTTGACAATATTGGTGAAGTCACAGTTGAAGGTATAGAAGTTGAAGGCCAATGGTCGCTCACCGAGCAAGTCCATTTACGCCTTGCTTATGCCTGGAGCGAAGGCGAAGAGAAAGACGGTACACCGCTGCAAAGTATTGTGCCGGCGTCCGGCATTATTGGCTTGGGTTACGAAGCAGCAAGTGGTCGCTGGGGTGTAGAAACCAATGCGGTATTTTCCGCTGGTAAGGATGAAGAGGATGCAATCGCTGTCGATACTGCCAACTTCACCCAGATTCCCGCAGATTACTTTACCGATTACGGTGATTTCACTGTGGTGGATCTGCAGGCGCGTTACAACATCACCCCGAATCTGAAACTCAACCTCGGCGTCTACAACCTGTTTGATGAAGAATATATCCGCTGGCAACGGATTCGTTTTGTTAACCAGGGTTCAGCGGCGGGTGGTGCCCGTGGCGGTGTGAGCGAAGATGGCATTCATCGCTATACTGAACCGGGCCGCAATTACCGGGTGAGTTTGGCATATCATTTTTAGTTTTTTCAGGACCCTTCGGGGTCCGTCCTCCCCTTCCATGATAGCTCCCCTCGGTTGCTTTTTTCCTGCTACTATTCAATAAAAGCCAGCGTTTATTATTGCTGGCTAATCATAACAATTGAGAGTTAGCACATTGCCTATGAAAAAGCTGATTAATTCACTAGGGTTTTTTATCGCGGTTTCCGGTGCAGGCTGTGACAGCTTCACCGATCCGGCGACACGCCTGGCTTATGCGATAGAGGGTGGGGTAGGTAATCTTAAGCACCAGCCGGGTGCGCAGTATCATATTGAGCACCACAGTCCCACAGCCGGGGATGAATGTACCGGCCCTTATAAAGTGCAATTGGATAAAGTAGGCGCGATTATTATCTGGTGCCTGGATGCTACAGGCAGTGTGGAGACGAGTCACAGTACGTCTTACCACGCACGCTTTGTGAGTACACCGGAAACCATTCTTTTGGAAAAGCCAGCAGGTTCAACATTAACGATTACGTTGGAACGGCGCGATGGGTTGGCGGTTATTACCCGCGTGGAATAATGAGATTGGCGGTAGATAATTAAACGAGGCGGGAACAGCACAGCAATCCTTTGCCAGCCTGACTTTCCTTAAGTGTAAAACAAGACATCTTGTGCCTAGCGGCCTTTGGCAGCTTTTTTGATGTCTTCTTTTACATCGCCATACGCTTTTTGAGTTTTGCCTTCAGCTTGTTTGGCAGCGCCTTTCGCTTGGTGTTTTTCACTGCCAACGGCTTCACCCGCTTCACGTTGAATCTTACCGGCTGCGTCTTTGGCTGTACCTTTCACTTGATCTTTGTTCATAATCATTTCCTTCTTCAAATTGAATTTATGTAGTTGCCCTTCTGTGACCCTTTGCCGTTACGAATATCCCGTTAAAGTTAACTATTTATTCGATTGGGTGCGCGAACCAACATAAGCTCAGATATTGATTTTCGTGTCAGGAATAGAAAAGGAAACATCGCTTTATAACCATCCGGATTTTTTAAAGCGATAGTAAAGATACGCGCAAATAACTGCTACCACACACAAGGATGCCGGGTAACCGTACTTCCATTGCAGTTCCGGCATATGTTCAAAATTCATGCCCCAGATACCGACAAATGCCGTGGCTACCGCAAAGATCGCCGCCCAGGCAGCGAGGCGTTTGTTCACTTCGTTTTCATCAATGCTCACCATCGACAGGCTTACCTGGATAGCGGTGCTGATCGTGTCGCGCGTGGAATCTATGGACGTGTTCAAACGGTAAAGATGATCCTGCACATCGCGGAAGTAATGTTTGGTGTTGGCGACGATGGGCGGCACCCATCCACCATCCAATTTGCCAACAGCTTCCAGCAGCGGACCGACAGCGTGTTTTAATGTGATAACTTTGCGTTTTAATTGGTACAAACGCTCAATATTGTCGCGTTGCGAACCTTTGGTAAAAATTTGATCCTCAATAATTTCCAGCTCGGTTTCCAGCGCAATCACAACGGGAAAGTAGCGATCTACTACAGCATCCATCAGCGCATAAAACACAAAAGCCGGGCCCTGCACCAGGTGATGTGGTTCCCGTTCACAACGCGCGCGTACACCGAGAAAACCCTGCTGTGAACGACTGCGGTTGGATAGCACATAATTCTTACCGACAAAAACATCCACCTCGCCAAGATTTAATTCACCTTCCAGTAGCTCCAGAGTATGCATGACAGCAAACAGTGAATCGCCATATTCCTCTATCTTGGGGCGCTGATGTCCGGCATGAGCATCCTCCACGGCGAGTTCGTGCAATGTGAATTCGTGTTGCATCTGCTCCAGCTCTTCCGGGTCAGCATCTTTTAACGCAACCCAGACAAAGCAATCCGGTTGTTTTAAATAGTCGCTGATGTCTTCCACGGGAATACTGCTGAGTTTTTTACCTTCCTGATAAGCGACGCAATTGATCAGCATGGGCAGTTCCTCGAATAGGTGTTACAAAACAGTATAGAAGCTAACGTGAAAATTACCGACCTGTTATTACCGCGTTAATTCATACACACACAAGTTCACTGCACTGGCCAGGTTCAGGGATTCAATAGCACCGCTGCCGGGAATGGTAAAGGCTTGCGCCTTGAGTGTTGCCAGATCCTCGTGGGGTACGCCGCGCGCTTCGTTGCCGAACACATAGCAATCACATTGTCGGAACTGCGCATCACGTAATGGTTTGCCTTGCATGTCCAGGCAGGCAATGGCATGGAAGCGCGTGCCAAGTGAATGTATGTCCACATCCAGTTCCAGCGGCACATGAAAAATAGCGCCCATGCTGGCGCGCACGACTTTGGTGTTGTAAGGGTCCACTGAGCCGGCACTTAATAAACAACGAAAACCGCCGAACCAGGCAAGGCTGCGCAAGATGGTACCCAGATTTCCAGGGTCTTGAATTTCATGAAGATAAATAGCACGCTCTTGTGATGCTGCCGTCTGCGCCAGAGAGAAAAAGGGGGTGACGGCAAGGATTCCCTGCGGTGTTTTGGTGTCCGAGACCTGCGCCATTTGTTTGCTGCTGATCAGCGTGGTTTTAAAAGGGCTGGCCCAATTTTCATAAGCCTCAGTGACCAATAATTCGGACTGGTTTAAGGCGGGATTATGTTGTGCTGCCTTTTGTAATTCCAAAACCAAGTGTTCACCTTCCACCAGAAAGTGCTGGAATTCGTTGCGGTATTTTTTTTGTTGCAGCTTTTTAATGTCGTCGAGCTTCATGGTGTTAATTCCGGTCAGCCAGCATTTGTTGTGCGAGTGCTTCGGCCACTTTAATCCCGTCTACCCCGGCCGATAAAATACCCCCGGCATAACCGGCGCCTTCACCTGCAGGGTATAAGCCACGGGTATTCAAACTCTGTAGCGTTTCGTGGTCACGGGTAATGCGAACCGGAGAAGATGTGCGCGTTTCAATGCCCGTTAAAATGGCATCGTCCCGATCAAAACCGCGAATCTGTTTGCCAAAGGCGGGGAGGGCTTCACGAATTGCGTCAATCGCATACCTCGGCAGCGACGGCGCTAGATCACCCAGCAATACACCTGGCTTATAGGAAGGTTCTACTTCACCAAACGCGTGTGAAGGTTTACCGCGAATAAAGTCACCGACCAATTGCCCTGGTGCACAATAATCTTTGCCACCCAACTCAAACGCACGCGACTCCAGTTGTTCCTGCAATTCAACACCGGCCAGCGGGCCGCCGGGAAAATCCTGTTCGGGATTAATGCCCACGACGATACCGGCATTGGCGTTGCGTTCATTGCGTGAATATTGGCTCATGCCGTTGGTGACGACGCGCCCGGGCTCCGAGGTTGCCGCTACAACCGTGCCACCGGGACACATACAAAAACTGTACACCGCACGGCCATTGTTAGCGTGATACACCAGTTTATAATCCGCCGCACCGAGCTCCGGATGGCCGGCATATTTGCCGAGCCGCGCCTGATCGATTTGTGATTGCGGGTGTTCGATGCGAAAGCCGATAGCAAAAGGTTTAGCCTCAATAAACACACCGCGTTGATCTAGCATGCGAAAGGTATCGCGCGAACTGTGGCCGAGCGCGAGGATCACATAACGGCTGCGCAGTGTTTCGCCGTTGGCCAATACCACACCGGCCATGCGGCCATCTTCAATCAAAAAATCGGTGACCTTGCTTTCAAAACGTACCTCGCCACCCAGGGTTTTAATTTCTTCACGCATGGCGGACACCACGCCGGTTAACCGAAAGGTACCGATGTGTGGTTTGCTCACGTACAGAATTTCTTCTGGTGCACCGGCGCGCACAAATTCGTGCATCACCTTGCGGCCATAAAACTTGGGATCTTTAATCTGGCTGTAGAGTTTTCCATCGGAAAACAAACCCGCGCCACCTTCACCGAATTGCACATTGGATTCCGGTGTGAGAATTTTTTTGCGCCACAGCGCCCAGGTATCCTTGGTGCGTGCACGAACATTTTTGCCGCGCTCCAACACAATAGGTTTAAAACCCATTTGCGCCAGGGTCAGGGCCGCGAATAAACCGCAGGGCCCGAAGCCGATGACCAATGGCCGCTCGTTGAGGTCAGCCGGCGCTTCTGCAACGGGGTAATAGTTTGTATCTGGTGCAGGCCGCACATGATTGTCTTTGGCAAATCGTTGCAGGATTTGCTCTTCATGCTTTGCTTTAATGTCAATGATATAGACAAACGTAATTTCACTGTTTTTTTTGCGCGCATCGTAGCTTCGCTTGAACACCGTGAAGTCCAGCAGGTCGGCATCAGCGATCTTCAGGCGGGCCAGAATGGCCTTGCGCAACGCATCAGCGGGGTGGTCCAGCGGCAGGGAAAGTTCAGTAATACGAATCATAGAGAGTTCCTGGCCGGTGTCTCCGGCAAAGGTTGGGTGAGGTGCAATGAATGGAGCGGATTCTACCCGGCTTGAGAGGCGCTGTCAGTTCCGTTTACTTCTGCCGGTATCGATTTTTTGCGATTGCGCGGCGACCTGCTATGCTTGCCACCCCGTTTAATCCTGTTAAGTCATACTGGTTGTTCCCCATGGCCCGATCCAAAAGCAGCAATCGCTGGCTCGAAGAGCATGTCAATGATCCCTACGTCAAAAAAGCCCAGGTAGACGGTTATCGCGCCCGCGCCGCCTATAAACTGCTGGAATTAAATGACAAGGACAAACTGATTCGCCCCGGCATGCTGGTAGTGGATCTCGGCTCCGCACCGGGTAGCTGGTCGCAAATTGCCGGGCGTTTGGTGGGTGTAAAAGGGCGGGTGATTGCGTCCGACATCCTGCCGATGGATTCGCTGGAGCATGTGGATTTCATTCAGGGCGATTTCACGGAAGATGACGTGTTTAATCAGATTATGGAAAAACTGGGCGGCGCCCATGCGGATCTGGTGATCTCCGATATGGCACCCAACATCAGCGGTGTTGATGCCGCAGACCAGGCAGCATCCATGTACCTGGTTGAACTGGCGCTGGACATGGCACGTCAGGTATTGAAACCCAAGGGCAACTTTGTCGCCAAGGTATTTCACGGCGAGGGTTACGATGATTACGTGAAAGACGTGCGCACCTCGTTTGAAAAAGTCGTCATCCGCAAACCCGACGCTTCCCGCCCGCGTTCGCGCGAGGTGTATGTGGTGGGGAAGGGATTTAAAGGCTAAATAAATAAAACAGCCGTTGTGTTGGAGATTACAACGACTGTTTTATTTTTTAAGCCGGCGCACTGGTCCTGATCAAATGATCAAACGCACCCAATGAAGCGGTTGCACCGGCACCCATCGCAACAATAATTTGTTTATAGGGTGTGGTAGTACAGTCACCCGCGGCAAACACACCGGGAATGGAAGCCTGACCGCGTGCATCAATTTCAATCTCACCGCGATTGCTCAGTTGCAGAGTGCCTTTCAACCAATCGGTATTGGGTAACAAACCGATCTGCACAAAGATACCTTCCAGTTCGACTTTGATGATGTCATCAGTCTGGCGACTTTTGTAAGTCAATGCATTGACCTTTTGACCATCACCGAGCACTTCTGTAGTCAGTGCTTCGGTAATGACGGTGACATTGGGCAAGCTGGTTAATTTACGTTGCAGCACCGCATCGGCACGCAGCTTTGAATCAAATTCAATCAGCGTGACATGAGCAACGATACCGGCCAAATCAATGGCAGCTTCTACACCGGAATTGCCGCCGCCAATCACTGCGACGCGTTTGCCTTTGAATAAAGGACCATCGCAGTGTGGGCAATAGGCAACGCCTTTACCACGATATTCTTTTTCGCCGGGAACGTTCATCTCTCTCCAGCGTGCGCCGGTCGCGAGAATTACACTTTTGCTTTTCAAGCTGGCGCCGCTGGCCAGCTTGACTTCAATCATCTCGCCGGGAATCAATTGCTCTGCGCGTTGCAGGTTCACAATATCCACGTCATATTCTTTAACGTGTTGCTCCAGCGCCGAAGCCAGTTTTGGGCCTTCGGTTTCTTTTACTGAAATAAAATTTTCGATAGCGAGTGTATCGAGCACTTGTCCGCCGAAACGTTCGGCTACAACGCCGGTGCGAATACCCTTGCGCGCTGCATAGATCGCAGCCGCTGCGCCAGCGGGCCCACCACCGACAACTAACACATCGTAAGCCGGTTTTTCGCTCAGGGCTTTGGCTTCGCGTTCGGCTGCGCCGGTGTCGATTTTGGCAAGGATTTCTTCCACCGTCATGCGGCCCTGGCCAAAGTGTTCGCCGTTCACAAACACGGTGGGCACAGCCATGACTTGGCGTTTATCCACCTCGCTTTGAAACAAGGCGCCGTCGATCATGGTGGCAGTGATGTTGGGGTTCAATGCGGCCATTAAATTCACGGCTTGCACCACGTCCGGACAATTGTGGCATGACAGGGAAACAAAGACTTCAAAATGAAATTGACCATCGATCGCTTTAATTTGCTCGATGACCTTGGCATCCGTTTTTGGCGGATGGCCACCGCTGTGCAATAACGCAAGCACCAGCGAGGTAAATTCGTGGCCCATGGGAATACCGGCGAAATGAATACGCCCGGTTTCGCCTTGTGCGCCGACACTGAAGGAAGGTTTGTACGCGGCATCACCATCTTTGCGAACGCTGACTTTATCGGACAAGGTGGCGATATCGTCCAACAGGGTCAGCAATTCCTGGCTTTTGGCACTGGTGTCAGTGGTGGCGACCAGTTCAATAGGGCGTTGCAGTTTTTCCAGATACGCTTTCAGCTGGCCTTTAATTGTCGAATCGAGCATGGTGATCTCCGTTTAATTTTTTTGAAGCCCGCTTTGTGGGCGGGCTTTTTTGAGCGCAATTGTGTTGCAGTTCCGTATAACGTTTTCGTAAAAAATCGCTTAGATCTTGCCAACCAGATCCAGTGATGGAGCCAAAGTCGCATCACCTTCTTTCCACTTGGCCGGGCAAACTTCACCAGGGTGAGCAGCAACGTACTGAGCGGCTTTCACTTTGCGCAGCAGCTCAGACGCGTCACGACCAATACCGCCAGCATTAATCTCGATAATTTGAATCTTGCCTTGTGGGTCGATTACAAAGGTACCGCGATCAGCCAGACCTTCTGATTCAATCATCACACCGAAATTGCGGGTGATAGCGCCAGTGGGATCACCGATCATCGGGTATTGAATTTTGCCGATGGTTTCGGAGCTGTCATGCCAGGCTTTGTGGGTGAAGTGTGTGTCGGTGGACACGGAGTAAATTTCTACGCCCATTTTTTGAAACTCAGCGTAGTTGTCAGCGAGGTCGCCCAGTTCGGTGGGACACACGAAGGTGAAGTCAGCGGGGTAGAAAAATACTACCGACCATTTGCCTTTCAGATCCGCTTCGGTCAAGTGAACGAATTTGCCCTGATGGTAAGCCTGAGCGCTGAAGGGTTTGATTTCGGAATTAATTGTCGTCATAGAGATACTCCTGATTTCTGTGGGGGAATTGATTTGACGGGCACAGGTTAAGGAGTTGACGATGATAGGGCTAATTGAATAACCGCATAGTTTTGATAATAAAAAACTATATGTAAGAGTTGATTGGGAGAAGCTATTTACTTGATTGGCGGTATTTATGAGGACAAGCATCGGAAAATAGCCGCTATGAGCAGAAGAATATTCTTCCTTGAAAATAATAATAAATATCATTAAGGTTGCCGTTATATCTCCCGCGATCGCATTTCTCCCTCTTTCTCAGAGTAAAACATCATGCTCTACGGCGTTATCGGAACACTGTTAGCTGGCGCAGGCATTGGTTGCCTGTACGCTTCCTGGAAAAATTTGCTTGGTGGTCGTGGGTGGCTGGTTCCCGCAGGTTGGTTCATTCTGTTAGTTGCAACAGCTTGCTGGATCATGGCGAGCGGTGCGGAGTTTGGTATCAGTTTTAGTTTGCTGGTGAGTCCGTTAATTGCGTGGGGGGTGATGTTGGTCAAAGCGGATATTCGCCCACAACGCTTGCAAGAATGGGAAGCAGGGCAGGCGAGTTTGCCGGGTGTGAAAACGCTGTTGCGTCACGGTGGATTGTTTGTTGCCAGTGTTTTACTCGCTGGCGCGGCAGCCACGCTGACCAGTGTGGCCTTGGTGATGTTGTTGCCCTGGACCACAGTGAACGCCATGGTTACTGCCGTCATTCTGGTTCCTGTCTTGTGGGGACTTGCTTCGTATTGGGTATGTGCGGACACCAAAGTGTTTCGCCCTGTGTTCTGGCTTGCACTTGCCAGTGGCCTAAGTGCTTTACTTATTTACGTGTGATCACTATGAAGCAAATTCTCTCACCCGGTTTGGTCAAAAAATCTCTCGCCAGTCACTCATGGATTGGCTTGCTGGTTGGTGCCCTGATGTATCTCGTCTGTTTATCGGGAGCCATCGTGGTTTTTTATCAGGAATTTGAGCGCTGGGAACAACCGACGGTTCACGAATCCCTGGAATATGATACGCAAGCGGTACAACAGGCTTATAACACAGTGGCCGCGCAGGAAGCGGAGCATGAAGCTGAAGCGCAACACGCGGAAGATGAACACGAACATAAACATATGTACGTGACTCTGCCCACTGAAAGCATACCGCGTACGGTTGTGTCATCGGATACCGGCGGCTGGTTTGTCAATCCGGACGGCAGTCTGGGTGAAAAAGTCCAACACGATTGGACGCACATGTTGATTCACTTGCATTTATATCTGCACCTGCCCGGCAGCTTCGGGATGATTGTGGTGAGTATTTTGGGCGCAATGCTGTGCGGTTTAATTATCTCCGGTTTTCTGGCACACCCCGGTATTTTTAAAGATGCATTCAATCTGCGTTTAAAGGGCGCGCGTCGTTTGGAGCAAGTCGATATCCATAATCGCTTAAGTGTATGGGGCGCTCCGTTTCATTTAATGATTGCGATTACCGGGGCTTTTTTCGGTCTGGCAGCCATCGTGAGCCTGGTACTGGCCGCCGCCTTTTTTGAAGGCGATGTGGAGGCGGTTATCCCTGCTGTGTATGGTGCAGAGCCTGAACTTGAGCAGCCAATAGGTAACCCCGCGATTGGTAAAGCACTGGAGCAGATGAAAACCATTGCACCGGGGACCACACCTTTTTATGTGACTGTGGAAGAGGTGGGAACGCCAAGCCAATACATGGTTGTCGGCGCTGAACATCCCGGTCGATTAATTTATGCGGAGCAATACCGTTTTGATTCCGCCGGAAATTATCTGGATAAGATCGGTTTCTCTGATGGCGAAGCAGGGCGCCAAATTATCTTTTCGGTGTACCGGATTCACTTCGGCCATTTCGGTGGTTTCGCGGTAAAAATTCTCTACGCTATCTTTGGTCTGGCACTCACTATTGTTTCGGTAACCGGGATTAATATCTGGCTGGTCAAACGAAAAACCCGTGACTATCTCAATAATGTCTGGACCGGGATAGTTTGGGGTACACCCGCCGCGTTGGCATTGAGTGGGACTACTCAAGTGATGATCGGTATCCCGTCAACAGGTGTATTGTGGGTCGGCGTGGTTGCAGCCATTGCCCTTGCGCAATATCTGGATGATGACAATAAAAGCAGAGCTATATTGCAAGTGTTCAGCGCGTTGTTATTAACGGCGCTGGTGACATTGCATGTGATTAAGTTTGGTTGGGCTGTAGCGCCAGTGGTGATGGGTTTGAATATTACGCTGCTTGTCATTGCGGTGATATTTTTGCTGATGGGTTTGCGGCAGATGCGTAAGCCAATATTGAATGAAGCCTTGGCTTAAGTGGGTGGAATAAAAACCGGAGCCTGGCTCCGGTTTTTTTTAACGTTCTATTCTTCCCAGCGAATGTTATCCAACTCAACTCGTATGCCTGATTGCGGTTGTCCATAGGTGGGTATCAACGTAAACCAGGTGGAGACTTGCATAATGTCGAGATCGTTATCAATCATGTCTGCAACAGAAATGCGCATTTCTTTCCATACGCCGAATTCACTTTTATCCAATAAAAATTCGCCGCCTGCACAAGGCCAGTCGCCGCATTGGACAGTAGCGAAGAGATTGGTGTCGGCGTGCGGATTGCTGACCATCTTGTAGTCAAACACCATCTCGCCGGCAGCATATGCACTCAGGTCCATGCTCGCTAACGGGACAGGTATTATTGAAAAGCTGCTTGATTGTGTGTCGTTATTGAAGGAAACCTCAATGACATCGTTGTGGCCTTCGTCACCACTGAAAATTTCTAACCAGCTTATATGGTTATCGGGATCAGGGAGTCCATAAAAACCACCGTCTTCATCCCAGCCGCTTGCGGAACGATCATCCTGTATCAGGCAATTGCTGAACACCACATTGGGTGCATCGTCACAGCTCGCTTTTTCCCAGCGAATATTATCCAGTTGGAAATTCACATCGGCCTGGTTTACCCACTGTGGATTAATCAGCAGCGCGGTACTGATTTTGCTCACATCCAGTTCGAGATCAATTAAATTTTCAACCCAAATGGTGACACTGGTCCACTCGCTGTCGGGCAAGGTCTCGACAGTCCATGGTGTGCTTGTACCGCAGGGATAGCCACATTGAATGCTCAGGAAAAGTGTTAAGGGGTCTGTTGTTCCCACAGCGCGTACATCAAACTTGATATAACCATTTGCAAAATCCGTCATATCAATAGCAGGCATGTCGGCGTTTTCAGGTGTGGGTGCAGCAATGGTGAAGTTACCGCTGGAGTCGTTGCGCAAGAACTTCACATCAATGACGTTGTTGTGTTCGCCATCTTCGAGGTCGACGAGCGACCAGTTGACATGATTGTCGATACCATTGCTGTAAAAATTATTGCCGGCATTGCCATCAATTTCCTGATAGCTGGAGATGCCGAACCAGGAAGGGTCGATGCATTCGATGAATACATCTCCGTCACCTTCGAAGCAATCCGCTACGGTGAGCGTTACAGTATCGGCTTCGCTGGTGTGAGTGCCGTCGCTTACCGTAAGTGAAAAAGTATATTCTTTACCGGCTTCCGTTGCGGGGATATAAACAAATAAGTCTTGCGTGTCCATTTCTTCTGTAATGGTGCCGTCCGCCGTGACATACATGATATTATGTTCGGTTACCTGCATCCATTCATACGTCAGAGTTTCGCCTTCGGGGTCTGCGGAGCCGGCTGCAGTTAATTGAACAGTAAAACCACCCTGGACAATTTGATCTTCGCCAGCACTGGCGGTAGGCGCTTCATTTGGCGCTACACTACTGCTGCTGTCACTGCTACTACTTTGGCTGCTGCTAGTCACACTGCTACTGCTTTCGCTACTACTACTACTACTACTTGTACTGCTTCTGGTTTCCCCGCCGTCTGATGAACCACCGCCGCCACCGCCGCCACAAGAGATGAGAAGAAACACACTCAGTAAGATGGGTAGAACTTTAAACATGACCGCTCCTTTTTCTTGTACAGAATAAATGCTTGGTGATCCCAAACGTGAAAATAAATGCGCTTCCTGATATTGCCGATAACGTTGTTATTGGGTGAGTAGAACGGATGGTTTTTCGGAGTCCAGTGATCCCTCACCTCTGTGTTGTAAAAAATAGAATGGATGGCAGGAGTGCATGCCGGCGCTCTTATAGTCAACTTGGCACGATTTTGCACAATGGGGATTATAGACATTCTCGCTTCATCGGCAAGCGCTAGCCCATATATTCAGAATAATCTTGTGCTTAAACCGCTTTAATTGCGATCTGCGATAACCTGCAAAACACCTTCACAATTGTCATATATTATTATATTAAATTGGCCAGCTTTTGATAGGATTTCCCTTCAGCGCTAATGGCAGCAAACCCTGCGTTGGTCGTTTGATGGGGCTTTTGGGCCTCGCTGTATCAAATATTTCCGCACATTATAAAAAATCAAACCATGGAGAATTTGTATGTTAATTAAAACGCTTTTTACTAAAGCCCTGTTTCTCGTCACAGTCACGGTGTTTGCGTCGTCCTCCTTCGCGCAGATTTCCAATGGACGTTACATCATCACTAACCAACTGAGCGGTAAAGCGTTGGACGTGACCAACAGCAGTCAAGATGATGGTGCCAACATTATTCAGTGGACGTACCTTGGCAATCCCAATCAGCAGTGGGACGTTACCAATCTCGGTAATGGGTACTATTCCATTCGTGCCGCGCACAGCGGTAAGTCAGTGGATGTCTTTGAATGGAACAGTAACGACGGTGCCGGGGCGCGTCAGTGGACCTGGTTGAACGGTGAGAATCAGCATTGGGCAATCGATAACGTCGGTAATAACACCTTTGCGATTACCTCCCGTTTTTCCGCCAAAGCGCTTGAGGTATTTGAGTTCAACACTGCCGATGGTGGCGATATCCGCCTCTGGACGTATTGGGGTGGTGCCAGCCAGCAATGGCGTTTCGATCCGGTCTCTACCGGTGGTGGCAATAATGGCAGTATTACCGGCGCTACCTGTAACTCAACGGGAAGTACTTCGGTTTCATCCACCATCCGCGTGACGAGCGGTACTTATGATGGTGGTTGCCGGACGTTCAACCCCACATCTGCCTTGGGCGATGGCGGTCAAAGCGAAAGCCAGCAACCCGCGTTCCGCGTCGAGAACGGTGCGACTTTGCGCAATGTGATCATCGGCAATAACGGTGTTGATGGTATTCACGTTTACAGCGGCGGGACACTGGATAACATTCGTTGGACCAACGTTGGTGAAGATGCGATGACCATCAAATCGTCCGGCACAGTAAATGTGCGCAATATCTCCGGCTACAATGGGGAAGATAAATTTTTTCAAGTCAATGCAGCATCGACCTTGAACGTATCCAATTGTGTCGTTGATAACATGGGTAAATTTTTGCGGCAGAATGGCGGGACAACATTCAGAGCGATTGTGAATGTTGATCGTTGCCAGATTTCCAATATGAATGAAGGAATCTTCCGTAGCGACAGCCCAAACAGTGAAGCCAGAATTACCAACAGCCGCTTGAGAAATGCCGGATCAATTTGTATCGGTAACTGGGCTAGTTGTACATCCTCGGGCATTACTAACTACTGATAAGAGTTAATCGACCCGCTGCCATTAGTCCTGAACCGCGCAATAAAAAACCCCGACTAAACAGCCGGGGTTTTTTATTGCGCGACATTTTTTACACGTTTTTGTGTCGTTATTTTTCCACAAACGCCCGCTCAATCACGTAATCACCGGCTTCACCGATACGTGGAGAAATATTAAAGCCGCGTGCGTTTAACAGCGCGCAGGTGTCTTCCAGCATCGCAGGGCTGCCACACAACATCGCGCGATCGGTTTCCGGGTTGAGCGGTGGCAAACCGATATCGTCAAACAATTTTCCGCTTTCAATCAAGTCGGTCAAGCGCCCCTGATTGCGAAAAGGTTCGCGAGTAACGGTGGGATAATAAATTAATTTCTCGCGCACATCTTCGCCGAGGTATTCATGCTCCGGCAATTCTTTGGTGATGAAATCCGCATAAGCCAGTTCGCTGACCGTGCGTACGCCGTGCACCAGAATAATTTTTTCGTATTGCTCATAGGCTTCTGGATCGCGAATTAAACTGAGAAAAGGTGCGAGCCCGGTACCGGTGCTTAAAAAATACAAATGCTTGCCGGGTTTTAAATCCGTCAGCAGCAGTGAGCCGGTGGGTTTGCGGCCGACCAGTAGATCGTCACCCACTTTCAGATGTTGTAAGCGCGAGGTCAGGGGGCCGTTGGGGACTTTAATACTGAAAAACTCCAGGTGCTCGTCGTAGGTGGCGCTGGCGATACTGTAGGCGCGCAATAGTGGACGCCCGTCGACGTGTAAACCGATCATCACAAATTGGCCGCTTTCAAAACGCAGGGAGTCGCTGCGTGTGGTGGTGAAGCTGAACAGTGATTCATTCCAGTGGTGAACGCTTAACACTTTTTCCGGTTCAACGGCTGCCATTGTGTGGGGGTTCCTTTGGGTCTATGTGGTGTGAATAAGGTTGGTGTCGGATTATGCCTTTGGCTAATCCGACCTACGGTTAATTAGTGGAGCAGGGATTTTTCCAGTTCGGTGACGGAGTCGAACAGGTCGGCTACCAAACCGTAATCGGCCCATTGGAAAATCTGCGCGTCCGGGTCGTGGTTGATGGCAACAATCACGCGGCTATCTTTAATACCTGCGATATGTTGGGTTGCGCCGGATACACCGACGGCAATATACAAATCCGGTGCAACAACTGTTCCCGTTTGCCCGACCTGATATTCATTGGGTGCAATACCGGCATCTACCGCCGCGCGGGTAGCGCCGATCGCGGCATTCAGTTTGGTGGCGAGGGGCGATAACAGTTGCTGGAATTTTTCAGCGCTACCCAATGAACGGCCGCCACTGACAACAACGCGAGCAGTGCTCAATTCGGGGCGTTCACTCTTTTGAATAGCGCTGCTGACCCAGCGCGCCAGGGTTGTTGCTTCTGTTGCTGCCAGGGGGGCAATCGCTGCCAGGTTTTCACCTTCGATTGCCGGTTCAAATGCTGTTGCGCGGATAGTGAAGATTTTAATGGCAGCATCGTTACGCACCGTCGCGTTTAAATGTCCGGCATAAATCGGGCGCACATAGGTGTTGCTGTCAATAATGGCGGTGACTTCTGACACCATATCGACATCCAACAGCGCTGCCACACGCGGCAACAGATTTTTACCGAAGCTGGTAGCCGCACCGATGATCGCCTGGTATTCGCTAGCGATGCTCACAATTAACGGTGCGAAGTTTTCAGCCAGCAGGTTTGCATAGCGTGCGTCATCGGCAACGCGAACGCGTCTGACACCGTTGAGCCGCGCAATTTGTTCGGCAATCACACCAATATTTTCGCCGGCAACCAACACATCAATGGCATCACCCAATACCGCAGCGGCGGTAATGGCTGAGCGTGTAGATGCACGCAAACTCTGTTGATCATGTTCAGCGATGATTAACGTACTCATAATGAAATCCTCGCGTCGTGACGCAATTTATCGATCAGTTCCTGCACGTTGGCAACCTTGACACCGGGTGAGCGTGCCGGCGGTTCTTCCACTTTCACTAACTGCAATTGACTGCTGGTGTCCACACCTAGGTCTGCAATGGCCAGTGTTTCCAACGGCTTTTTCTTCGCTTGCATCAGGTTGGGTAATTTCAAATAGCGCGGTTCGTTAAGGCGCAAGTCGGCGGTGACGACCGCAGGCAGGGCCAATTCAACAGTTTCCTGGCCACCGTCGACTTCGCGGGTGACCACTGCTTGGTTGTCGTTGAGGGTAATTTTTGACGCGAAGGTGCCTTGGCCGACATTCCACAAAGCCGCCAGCATCTGACCGGTTTCAGCGGCATCTGCATCAATCGCCTGTTTGCCGAGCAGGAACAGATCCGGCTGCTCGCGTTTGGCAATGGCCAGCAGGAGCTTTGCTGTCGCGCGGGATGACAGCTCCGCGTCGCCGTCAATCAAAATAGCGCGGTCCGCACCCATGGCCAGGGCGTGACGCAGTACATCGTGATGCTGGGCATTGCCGATGGTGACGGCCACAATCTCGCTGACCAGCCCGGCTTCTTTCAATCGCACCGCTTCTTCAACCGCATGTTCATCAAATGGATTGATACTCATCTTGAGGGTCGCGGTGTCCACATCGGAACCGTCCGCCTTGGGGCGAACGCGGATGTTGTGATCCACGACGCGCTTGATACTGACTACCACCTTCATGGGTTGAATCCTCTTTGTATTGAGACGCTGCTACGCACAAGTGCGGCTAGTTTGTGACCATTGTAGGGGTAAAATGTTTATCTGTTAAGTTGATTATATTTATATAGTTAGTCAATAATGTTGATATGAAATACTCACTACGCCAATTGGAAGTCTTTGTTGCCATCGGTCGCCAGGAGAGCGTCTCCCGGGCGGCGGAGGCTTTGTCTTTGTCCCAATCTGCCACCAGCATGGCCCTGTCCGAGCTGGAAAAGCAGTTTGACACGCGCTTATTTGATCGCCACGGTAAGCGTTTGCAGCTCAATGAGCGGGGGCGGCAGATATTGCCCCAGGCCATAGAATTGCTGGATCGGGCGGAGCAGTTGGAATCCATGCTGGCCGGCGGTAGTGGCCTTGGGTCGTTACGTATCGGGGCTACGCTGACGGTGGGTAATTATTTGGCAACGATGCTGATTGGCGAATATATGCATCGCCATCCCGGCACGCGCGTCAAACTTGAAGTGCACAATACCGCCATGGTGGTGGAGCAAGTCGCTCACTTGAAGCTCGACTTTGGTTTAATTGAAGGCGACAGTCAGCATCCCGATCTGGAAATTACGCCCTGGGTGGATGACGAACTGGTGATCTTTGCCGCACCGGACCACCCGCTGGCGGGGCGAAACCAGGTGACGCTGGATGATGTCACCAGAGAGGCCTGGATCTTGCGCGAAGCCGGTTCCGGTACCCGGCAGGTCTTTGATGCGGCGTTTCGTCATGTGCTGAATAAACTGGATATTCGGCTGGAATTGGAACACACCGAAGCGATCAAACGGGCGGTGGAGGCGGGTATGGGCATCGGCTGTATCTCGCGTCTGGCATTAAAAGATGCGTTTCGGCGCGGCAGTTTAATACCGCTTAATATTCCCGGCCTGGACCTGAAACGCCAATTTAATTTTGTGCTGCATCGCCAGAAATTTCGCACGGCGGGTATCGAAGCCTTTTTGGATTTATGCCGCGAAGTTGCCCGCGGTGCAGCGCGCAGCGATGAAATTGTAATGAAGCGGCCCGATGGCCAGCCGATGGAATATCGTTAATGTTCTGGGTTAATTATTAAAAAGGAAACATTCATGCAACGTGACAGCATGCAGTATGACGTGGTTATCGTGGGTGCAGGTCCTTCCGGATTAGCGGCGGCCATCCGCCTGAAGCAGCAGGCCGCTGCACAACAGCGGGAGGTCAGTGTGTGTGTGTTGGAAAAAGCCTCAGCGGTGGGCATGCATATTCTTTCCGGCGCCGTGATTGATCCTGTTGCCTTGAATGAATTAATACCCGATTGGCAGGCGCAGGGCGCGCCGGTTTATGCGCCGGTAACAAGCGATAATTTTTTTGTCCTCGATGAAAAAAAATCCCACGCTATTCCGCATGTGTTATTGCCGCCCTTGATGCACAACAAAAATACGTACATCGTCAGTCTCGGCAAGGTATGCCAGTGGTTAGGCGAACAGGCCGAAGTACTGGGCGTAGAAATTTATCCCGGTTTTGCTGCAGCGGAAGTCTTGTACGACGAACAGGGTGCCGTGAAAGGTGTTGCGACCGGCGATATGGGCATTGCCAAAGATGGCCAGCATAAACCGGAATACACACCGGGTATGGAATTGCATGCGCGTTACACGTTATTTGCCGAGGGCGCGCGCGGTTCACTGACGCGGGAACTGGAAACACGTTTTAATCTGCGCGCTGACGCACAGCATCAACATTATGGTTTGGGTTTTAAGGAAATCTGGCAAATTGCACCAGAGAAATACCGCGCGGGTTCGGTGATCCATACGCTGGGCTGGCCGCTGGACAAAGACACTGGCGGCGGTGGTTTTATCTATCACCAGGCGGAGAATCAGGTGGCTGTCGGTTTCGTGGTGCATTTGAATTACCGCAATCCGTACCTTTCACCCTTCGATGAATTCCAGCGTTTTAAAACCCATCCGCTGGTGCGCGATCTGTTAAGCGGTGGCGAACGTATTGCCTATGGCGCGCGCGCGATTTCCGAGGGCGGTATTCAATCGCTGCCGAAACTGGTGTTCCCCGGTGGTGCCTTGATCGGTTGTGCGGCGGGCATGGTTAACGTGCCGCGCATCAAAGGTTCACACAACGCCATGAAGTCCGGCATGCTCGCCGCCGATGCGGCGCTGGCGGCGATCACGAGTGATCGTGCGCAAGATGAGCTGGTGCAATACGCCGAGGATTTCAAAACCTCTTGGGCTTATAAAGATCTGGATAAAGTCCGCAATGTAAAACCGGCGCTGAGTAAATTCGGCACCTGGGGGGGTATGTTGTACGCCGGTATTGATATGTGGCTGGCCAGTCTGGGTTTGCGTTTGCCCTGGACCTTGCGCCATAAAAATCCCGACAATGACAGTTTGCAGACGGTTCAGGTGGCGCAACCGATTCATTATGACAAGCCGGACGGACAACTGACCTTTGATCGTCTGTCTTCCATTGCACTATCCAACATCAGTCACGAAGACAACCAACCCAATCACCTCACGTTAAAAGATGACACTATTCCTGTGGCTTACAATCTGCCCACATTTGATGCACCGGAGCAGCGCTATTGTCCGGCGGGTGTCTATGAAATTCTGCCCGGCGATGCGGGGCCGCGTTTGCAGATCAACGCGCAAAACTGTATCCATTGCAAAACCTGCGACATCAAAGACCCCAAGCAGAATATTGTGTGGAAGACGCCGGAGGGAGGTAGCGGCCCGGCGTATATTGGCATGTGATGTCAGTTGACTCAGGGATAGAGAGGAATAGAATTTCGGACATTCGTCTTACCAGTGAACGCCAATGGCCTGGATCTGTTATGTCTAACTCCACATCACTTTTCAATGATGTTCCGCTTGGTTTACAGCGCCGCGAAATCAGTGCGTCGGTGGTGGGTTGGGGCGGTTACATGGTGGCGCTTAGTTGTTATTGCACCCTCTATCAAGCCTTGCTGATGCCCACGCCGCCGGACTTTGTCGGTTCACTGGTCTGGGCGGTGCGTGAGTGGATTGTGTGGTTGTTGATTACGCCGCTGGTGTTCAAATCCTTGCGTCGCAATATCAATGGCAGCCTGTTTAGTTACTTGCGGGTCGGGTTCATCATCCTTGTGGCAACGGTGTCCTTTCGTGTCAGTGTTGATGTGATTACTGACACGCGCAGTGTCGCCGCGAGTGTGATGGTCTTTGTGCCGCGTTATATTGCGGCGGTGGCGGTGGTGTTATCGCTGTGGCATATCTATCTATTGAAATCGCTGACGCCGCCAGTTTCCAGACCATCGGCGCCTGCACTTCTCGCACCATCGGTTGTTGATAAGCCAGAGAACAAGGCGTCTTACCCGTCCGTCATCCTGGTCAGCAAAGGCAGCGACCAATGCCTGTTACAAATTAATAAACTCGAATGTGTCGTGGCCGCGCGCAATTATGTGGAGTTATTTGCGGATGGCGACCAACCTTATTTGCTGCGCATGACCATGAGTGATGTGCAGGCGCTGTTACCGCCCGCCGATTTTGTCCGCATCCACCGCTCGCATATCGTCAACATCCACGCCATCGAACGCATCAAACGTCAATCGTCCGGCAACGATCTGGTCCGTTTACGTAGCGGGCGGGAGTTGAACATCGGGCGTAAATTCAAGGAAGCCCTGGATCAGTTCGATGTGATTAATTAGTTCGTCCCTCCATCCCGTCAATTGTCCCAAGCCAGTGGCGACGGGGCTCTGCTCACCGTTGTAATAGCGACACTTCTGTTCCTGCCGGAGGTGTTACGCATGTCAGATAACGAAAATGAATCCGTGTCCTTGAGTCGCCGAGGCTTCTTTCGCGCCTCTTTTCGCGCGTCTGCCGGGGGCGCTGCCCTGATGGCAGGGCAGGGAGCCCTGGCCGACGCGCCGGATCAACCTAAGCCGCTGGATGCCCGCGCGCTTGTGCCCATCACCCTTCAGGTTAACCAACGTACCCATGAGGTGAAGGTCGATGTCCGCACCAGCCTGCTGGATACCCTGCGCGAACACTTGCAGCTGACCGGCACCAAGAAAGGCTGTGACCACGGCCAGTGTGGCGCCTGTACGGTGATGATCAATGGCCGGACGGTGGCCTCCTGTCTGACGCTGGCGGTGACTGCCCAAGGGCAGAATATCCGTACCATCGAAGGACTGGCGCCGAGCGATACTGAGCTTCACCCCCTGCAAGCGGCGTTTATCAAACACGATGCCTTCCAGTGCGGCTACTGCACCTCGGGCCAGATTATGGCCGGATTGCAGTGCATTGAGAGCGGCCTGGCCACATCACCTGAATCCATCCGCGAAGCCATGAGTGGCAACCTGTGCCGTTGCGCGGCTTATCCCAATATTGTGGCCGCCATTGCAGATGCCGCCAACGTGATGGAGGGCTGAGGATGCAACCTTTCCATCACTTTCGGATAAACACGGTAGATGAAGCGGTACAACTGGCCAGCCAGGCACATCAGCGCGGTCAGGCGGTTCGTTACCTCGCCGGCGGTACCACCCTGGTGGATCTGATGCGTCTGGAGGTTATCAACCCGCTGGTGGTTATTGACCTCGGTAATCTGCTGGACAGTCATACAGCGTCCGCGCGCGTGCATGACGGTCGCTTGAGCTTGAGCGCCTTTGCATCCATGGCTGAAGTAGAGCGGGACCCAGTGGTGCGTCGTCAGGCACCGGTCATCGCAGAGTCACTGGCGCAGGCGGCCAGCCAGCAGATTCGCAATATGGCGTCGCTGGGCGGTAATCTCTTGCAGGAAACCCGCTGTCCCTACTATCGCGATACTGCCTGGGAAGCCTGCAACCGGCGCAACCCCGGTTCCGGGTGTGCAGCGCTGAACGGCGCGAACCGACAACATGCATTGTTGGGCGGGAATAACACCTGCGTGGCAACTTATCCCGGCGATCTGGCGCAAGCCCTGATTGCGCTGGATGCCCGGCTGACGATTCACGGGCCGGCGGGGCAGCGCCAGCTTGCTGTGGCTGACTTGTATGGTCTTGATCCCTATCCGGGTAAACCGCAATTGCAACCGGCTGAGCTGATCAGCGCTATTCATATTCCTGTCGGTGCCCATGCGCGCCGTTCCTGCTATGTGAAGGTGCGCGACCGCAGCAGTTTTGCCTTTGCCCTTGCCTCGGCGGCGGTCGCGCTGAGGCTGGATCGTGCCCGTGTAGGTGAGGTGCATATCGCCCTGGGCGGTGTGGCCAGTATGCCTTGGCGGGCGAGCCAGGCTGAGCAATTCCTGATCGGCAAACGCCTTGATGAGGCAACCGCCGAAGCCGCCAGCCGTGTGGCTTTTGCCGAAAGCCGCCCATTATCCGACAACGGTTTCAAGGTGGAGTTGGGTGTGCAGACCCTAACGCGCGCCTTGTTGCAAGCCCAAGCCATGGAGGTCTAGCCATGTCCGCTGAATCAGCCAAACCACTTATTGGCGAGCCCTTGCCGCGTGTCGACGGGCGCCTGAAGGTCACCGGTAAAGCGCCTTATGCGGAAGATCTGCCGGTGAAAAACCTGGCCTATGGGCATCTGGTCACCAGCCGTATTGCTCGTGGACGCATCACGAAGATGGATATCAACGCCGCCAAGGCGTTGCCGGGCGTCTTGGCCGTCTACACCTGGCAGGATGTGAAAGGCAAATTTAAACCGACCACGTCTTCGGGGAAAGGCGGCTATGGCCCCTCGGCTTTTTTCCCGATGCAAAGTGATCAGATTATCTATGCCGGGCAGATCATCGGTTTTGTGGTGGCAAACACAGCTGAAATCGCGCGGGAAGCAGCACGCCGGGTTGCCGTCGAGTATGCCACCGAACCTGCTGCTGCCAGCTTTGATTCGCCCCGGGGTCGTACGTTGACGGTTGAAGAGGCTGGTGGCGGTAACAGTCATCTCACCAAAGGCGACGTGACTGCCGCCCTGCGCACGGCGGCGCAGGTGGTCGA
This sequence comes from Cellvibrio sp. PSBB006, assembly GCF_002162135.1. Classification (NCBI taxonomy): domain Bacteria; kingdom Pseudomonadati; phylum Pseudomonadota; class Gammaproteobacteria; order Cellvibrionales; family Cellvibrionaceae; genus Cellvibrio; species Cellvibrio sp. PSBB006. Next base: position 26,057 of record NZ_CP021382.1, read on the forward strand.
GGCGGATTACGAAACCTCGGGCCAGGTCCACGCGGCAATGGAACTGTATTCCTCCACCTGCTATTGGGAGGACGGCAAGCTGTTCTTCCACGAGCCGAGCCAGTGGGTGGGTGTCAAGCAATATGGGCTGGCAGAGCAGTTCGGCCTGAACCCTGAGGACGTCATCATTCGCAGTCCCTATGTGGGTGGGGGTTTTGGCGGCAAAGGCGCGTTAACACCGCGTATGGCCCTGGCTGCCCTGGCCGCCAAAGAATTAAAACGTCCGATTCGCTCTACCGATACCCGCAGTCAGGGGTTTATTACTATCGGTCATCGCGCGGAGACACGGCACCGCCTCGTGCTTGCCGCCAGTGAAGACGGAGCCTTGAGCGCCTACCGCCACGAAAGTTGGGAAACCACCGCGCGTCATGATCTGGTTTCCATGAATGGCAGCCATAACACTGCGCGACTCTACAACTGCCCCAATATTGAAACCCGTTTGAACGTCACTGAGGTGGATCGCACAACGCCTGCTGCCATGCGCTCACCACCGGAAGTGCCCTTTGTTTTTCCCATCGAGTGCGCCATGGACGAACTGGCGTACAAACTGGGGATGGACCCGGTCGAGCTGCGGCTGCGCAACGAGCCGAGCGTGGACCCGGTAAATGGCAATCCGTTTACCAGCCGTTCGCTGACGGAATGCTACCGTCAGGCAGCGGAGCAGTTTGGCTGGCGCAAACGTGATCCGCGTCCGGGACGGATGCGCGAGGGGGATTGGCAGTTGGGGTGGGGGTGTGCGTCGACGTTGTATCCCACTTACTTTGGGCCGGGAACCGCGCGGGTGAGCGTCAGCCAGCACGGCAAGGTACTGGTCAGCGTCGCCAGCCACGATATGGGCACCGGGACTTACACCGTGTTAGCGCAGATCGCAGCGGAGGCACTGGCGGTACCGGTATCAGCGGTGACAGTGGAACTGGGCGATAGCCGCTTTCCGCCTGCGCCTTGTTCGGGTGGCTCCATGACTACCGGCGTAATCGGCTCGGCCATCACCACGGCCTGTGCCGCCATTCGCCGCAAACTCGGCGACCAGCCGGGTAATATTCTGGAGTTATTGGCAGCGGACGGGCGGGGCTCCATTGAGGAGTTGGGTCAGTGGTTGCCGCCGGGTGCCAAGCAGGAAGCCATGACGGCGTTATATCAGGGGCGGCTACAGGCTGGCGGCGGTGCCTGGATGGAAGGACGTACGGCTTACGCCTTCGGTGCGCATTTTGTGGAAGTCGCCGTCCACCGGCTGACCCGTGAGATTCGCATGCGCCGCAGCGTGAGCGCCTTTGCTGCCGGCCGGATCATCAACGAACGTACTGCCCGCAGCCAATTGATGGGTGGTGTGATCTGGGGTATCAGCTCGGCCTTACACGAGAAGCTGGAACTGGACCCGCACCACGCCCGCTACGTGAATGACAACCTTGGGGAATACCTGATCTCCGCCAATGCGGATATCGGCAGGGTGGACATCATCCTGGTGCCGGAAGTGGACGACACCCTCGGACCAATCGGCGTGAAGGGCGTAGGCGAATTGGGCAATGTCGGGATGGACGCGGCCGTGGCCAATGCCGTGTTCCATGCAACCGGCAAGCGCATCCGCCGCTTGCCGATTCGTATTGATGATTTGATTTAAACCGCTGCGGTTAAACGTTATTTGGACGCTTGGTTGGGGAAGATGCCTGGTGCGTTGACCCCAACATTTTTTTAAGAATACGTAGATCGCATTAGCCGCGCAGCGGCGTAATCCGACACCCTCTAGACCGATTAATATCCCATCACTCACCCCAACTCCGCTAAGATTCGCCCCCACATTTTTAAATCCCACGGGAACCCTCATGAATATCCAACGCATAAACCCAACCTCACGCTGGTCCGACGCGACGATTTACAACGGCCTGATCCATTTTGTCGAAGTCCCCGAAGACACCGCCGTGGATATGGCCGCGCAGGTCCGGCAAATTTTTGCGCAGGCCGAAGCCACCCTGGCGCAATGCCAGAGCGATAAATCCCGCTTGATCTCCGCCACCATCTACATCACCGATATCGCCGACGTGCCCGTACTGAATCGCGAATGGGAAGCCTGGTTGCCCGCCGGCTGCGCGCCTTCGCGCGCGTGTTTGAAAGTGGAATTATTAAACCCGGCGATGCGGGTTGAAATCGCCTTTGTCGCCGCCGAAATGAGGGTGTTATAAAGCAAAGCCCCCATCGATATTCCAGCTGGCACCCGTGACAAAGGCGGATTCGTCGCTGGCCAAATACGCGGCAAGGCCGGCGATCTCCTCGGCTGAGCCATAACGTGGGACAGCCATAAGCCCGCGCAATGTTTCCGCAAAATCCGAGTCTGCCGGATTCATGTCGGTATTCACCGGACCGGGTTGGATGTTGTTAACCGTAATGCCCCGCGCACCCACCTCACGCGCCAGACCGCGCGTGAAGGTCGCAATAGCTGCTTTGCTCATGGCGTAGATGGCCATACCTGGAAAAGGCACCACCTCAGCGTTGATGCTGCCAATATTAATAATACGACCTCCGGCTTTCAGATGGCGCAAGGCCTCCTGGGTGGCAACGTAAACACCCTTCACATTCACCGCGATTAACCGATCAAAGTCGGCTTCCTGGAATTCCTCGACCGGCACCATCGTGGCAACACCAGCGTTATTGATCAGAATATCCAATCCACCTTCCTGCTCGACGACACTGGCGACAGCGCGCCGGATATCGGCAGGGTTCGCACTGTCGGCTTGTATGGCTATGGCATGACCACCTGCCGCCTTGATGCTCCCTACAACCTCAGTTGCTTTGTCAGGGTTGGTGGACCAGGTAATCGCCACCTTGGCGCCCTCCCGAGCCAAACGTTTGGCAATAGCGGCACCGATGCCCCGTGATCCGCCCGTAACCAGGGCTACTTTTCCACTCAGTTTCATGATGTTTGCTCCGTAAAGATGGGCCAGCCACCCATGGGTGTCGTGGACCCGGTTTCAGTAACAACGTGTGGAGCCAGTGTGAGGATTTTATTGCTTTACAAGTAGCAGGTAATTAGGGAAAACTTTTTCAACCAAAAGTTAAAGGTGAATGAAGTGGAAAGCTTGGCGAGAATTGAATCCTTTGTCAGAAGCGCGGAGACCGGCAGCTTTTCAGCGGCAGCCAGGCTGCTGGGTTTAACCCCGGCAGGGGTGAGCAAAAACGTGGCCATGCTGGAGCGCGCGTTAGGCGTGCGGTTATTCCATCGCAGTACCCGCAGACTGACGTTGACCGAGGCCGGGGAAAGTTTTTTGCTGGAGGTCAGTGACGGCCTGAATAGTGTCCAGGCGGCGGTGGCTAACGCGAGTCGGCAGCGCGACAAACCGGCAGGTGTATTACGGGTGAGCCTCGCCTTCGCGTTTGGTCAGCAGTACATACTGCCTTTGCTAGCCCGTTTTATGGAGCAGTATCCGGATATCCAACCGGACTGGCGTTTTGAAAATCGTCAGGTGGATTTAATTAACGAAGGGCTGGATGCAGCGATTGGCGGCGGTATTGATCTGGCTCCCGGCGTTGTGGCCCGCGAGTTGGCAAGAGCGCAATTAGTGACGGTAGCCGCACCTTGCTTTCTGGCAAATAAAACCCATCCTGTCGTACCTCAGGATTTGTTTGGGTGGGACGGCATCATGCGCCGCTCCTCCAATACCGGTCGAATTCAACCCTGGCATTTGCAGACGATTACTGGCGAACTGGTGGTGGTAGAGCCCCGACCACGGGTGATCCTCAATGATCCGGAAGCGATCTGCCAGGCAGCCGCGTCGGGCTTGGGCGTAGGACTGGTACCACACTCCCACGCGTTGCCGTATCTTCAGCAAGGCCAACTGATACGGTTACTACCGCAGTGGTGTTATGACGCAGGCCCTGTATCCATTTACTTTGCCAGTGCAAAGATGTTACCCGCCAAGACGCGCGTATTTGTTGATTTTATTGTGGCGCATTTCCGACAGGAAAAACTCGCACAAAAGTTTTCTGCCTGGTAACGAATAGTCAAGCCATCCGCACGGCGGCACAATAAAATCTGAATCCGTGGAGTCCGTCGCTACGCTGCTGCAAACCTTGGTCTAGAATCAATGCAGTTCGGTTTCTGTCCTTATATCCCAAAAGGTTGGCATGATGAAAAAACAAAACAAATGGGTATCAATCCTGGGCGCGATCTTGTGCCTATGGGCCACGCAAGCGGCGGCGCTTGGCCTGGGCGAATTGAAGTTACAATCAACACTCAACGAACCGTTTAAAGCAGAGGTCGCATTAACCAATCTGGGCAGTATCAGCGCGGAAGAAATTCTGGTGAGTTTTGCTTCTGTTGAGGAGTTTACACAACGCAAACTGGAACACTTTTTCTTTTACAGCGACTTCAAATTCACGGTAGATTTAAACCGGCGAGTGGTAATAATCACCTCACCACGCCCCATCACTGAACCTTACCTCGAATTTATTCTTGAAGCCCGCTGGCCTACCGGTCGCTTGCAGCGGGAATATACAGTTTTACTGGATATGCCAACGCGGTTAGCAGAGTAAAAAACTGACCCACCCCACTCGACGCGGCGCGCAATCCGAGTTTGGCGTTAGGCCTGTTGTTTCGAAACCCTCAAGTCAGGGACGACTTGAGGGAGCTACAAGGATGTATTCATGCGTTTTCGAAACAACAGGCCTAATGACAAACGTACTACGAAGTGCTCCCGTGACGTACGCTGCCGATCACTCCCCCTTCATATGCTTCAACAATTTAGCCTTAAGCGCCGGCGGAATATTTTTAATCGTTAATACATCCTGCTTTGCATCGTACACAATCTCCTTGCCCAAACACTCCGACGCAAAACTCATGCTCAACGAATCATTACGGCCACTGATACGCACATAGTTGCGAATCTGGCTGCTATCCGGAATAAATTCCGCTTTTTTCTCCGGTTGCTTTTCCTGCACAAAACGCGAGAAATGTTCCGGCTCATGGGTTTTGATTTCGCTGGCAAGTGTTTGCGATAAATCCGCAATCACCACCGCCTTGCCGGCTTTGTTTTGCTCCAGACAATAATCCACCACTTTTGTGCGTGTCACCCGCGCGGCCTGTTCGTCCATCTCCTGTGCGTAGTCGTCGACAATTTGCAGGAATTGCGCGGTATCGTTTTTGATGTCGTATTTATCGCTAAAGCCAACGAGGTTGGCGAAAGCATCGGACAATTCTTTTTCGCCGCGCGAACGCAGTAAGGATAAATAGGTGGCTGAATGGCCGGCGTCCCAATCAGACAGGTCAATCTTGGCGGCTAGCGCAAAACCCTGGGTGTCGAGATAGCGGGAGTCATCCAGCGCGAGTTCGGCATCCAGATAAGAGCCGTGCAGATGCTCCGCCATAAACACGTGCAAAAATTCGCCCGCTTCAATTTTTTCTTCAACAAAGAAGAGGTAGGCATCAATCAGGCATTCGGTTTTTTCCAATTCCAGTTTGAAATGTTGGGCTGCTTTGTGGGTAAAGCTGGCAAAACCCAAACGCTCTGCGCGATATTCCTTGAGCCAGGCAGAAAACGGAAACTCGCTCGTTTCGCCGGAAAAGCGACCGTAGCTTTTGCCGCTTTTGCGAATAAAGTTGGACTTTAATTCGTAAACCAGATCTTCCAGTTTGCCGTTTGCAGCAAACGCGTCTGGCCGTAAGTGAAGGTCTACGCCGGTCGTGGGTGAGTGGCGCAGTATGTGATGGGAAATGATGGATGTAAGTGCCATAAGCTCGACCGCAAAAAGCGCGCATTATAGCGAGAAGCGGGTGCCTTAAGACAGTCTGAAATGGCCACGGAAGTCGTGAAGCAAGCCATCTTTAGCAAAGATGGCTTGCCCGGGCGGATCAATGATGCCCGGTTGCCGCTCCGCCGCGCCCGTCAGGTAGGGCGATGCGCACATTTTGCATCATGCCCTGATCTTCGTGATCCAGGATATGGCAGTGCAAGACGAAATCACCGATATAGCGCTGGTAATGGGTGCGCACGATCACCTGGTAGCTTTTGCCCGCCGCGTTCTTGACCCACACCGTATCCTTGAAGGTGCCTTTCATGCCGCGATATTGCGGGTCCGGGGCACCGCTGGTATCGAAGTCGTCCACTGCGTCCGGGCCGCTCACATCCTTGCCGTTGGGATCGAGCACGGCGATGACCTGAAACGGATTAACGTGAATGTGATACGGATGACTGCCGGATTTTGAGGTGAGCGTCCATTCATCAATATTGCCGAGAATCAAGGTGCGATTGATGACGCCTGGCTCATAAATTTCATCGTCGATTAAAAAATCTGTCGAGGTCATATTGAAAAACAATGTCTGTTTGTTGGGCGTGGGCGGCAGGTCTTCGTGGGGAACAAATGTTGTTAGCCGGTTGTTTCTCAACTCATCAGCCACCTGTTTGGCGACTTCTGGTGCGTAATGTTCTTTTGCCGCTTCGATGAGAGCTACCTGCAATTGCTTCTGGATGGAATCATCACTTTCCTTGCCGTCTGCAACATGAACAACGCCTAAGAGTTTGCGCGAAGACGGTGTTTGATCGACATTGGCAGAGGCTGCTGCCGCTGCATCAATCACACAATATTTTCCTGCGTCGGGAAACAACATTAATGTATCCCAACGATAACCGGGTTGAAACACCAACGAATCTGTTGCGCGAATTGTGGCAGTCGTAAGCCCGTCGGCGGCGACAATACTTTGTGGTACCAATTCGCCGGTGCAGTTTTGTTTGATGAAGTCATCATGCTGCTCCACGGTAAATTTTTTCGGGATATCGACATCGCTTTTCATACGACGGAATTGCAAATTAATGCTGTCGCGCACACCACCGTGAATCATTCGCCAACGTTCAATTTGGCCAGCTTTTGCGTCGTAGAATCCGGGTTGGATTTCACCGTTGATGCTAGTGTAACGGCCGGATTGCCCCCAGGCTTTACCGCTGAAATTTGCATAGCTTTCCACGACACCGACATCGTCCGGGTCGCAGCGATACGTGCCGTCTGCATTTTTTTTCACAACGGGATTGTCTCCTTTGGTGTAACAGGCATATTGAATTTGCTGGAACAACAGCACGCGTTCCTTGAACGACTGCTTTGGCGTCGGTTGGAGCAGCGTATCAATATCGCCTTTGGAGGTTGTTGTCGGTACACGTTTGCCATCAATGATCAACGCGCCGGCCATACCGCTGCCGACTTGCAACGCGGTTGAGCCGTGGCGATGGGGGTGATACCAGAAAGTACCGGCGGGATGATCCAAAGGAATATTGTATTCATACTGAAAATCCACACCGGGGTTGATGGAGATCAGCACGTTATCGCTGTTGCCAGCGGGATTGATCCACAAACCGTGCGTGTGCATATTGGTGCCGTTAAAACAGTGCGGTTTATTAACCGGTTGCTCGTGGTCGTAACAGGACGGATCGCCAGGCAATTGGTTAGACAGCGTAGCGCGGATCGTATCGCCAGGTGCAACTCTGATGGTCGGTGCAACAAACGGTGCGTCAGGATTGACAAGGGTTCCCTGATAGCTACGCAGTCTTACCCGATCATCCCGACCGGTTGCCGGATTCCACAGGCTACTTTCGGTATAGGTAACCCGCCAGGTGAGATAGGCTTCCTGTGGCCCGGTGGGTTGGGCCATTGCGACAGATTTCTTCAATTTTGCTAAAGGTTTTACGGCTTCCAGACCGCTGCGCTGAATCTCCAGTAACGGTGGGTTTTCAACGCCATCGTCACGCACAGATTTTGCGGCGGCCCAGGGAATGAGAGTGATCAGGGAAAGTGTTAACACGGAGGAGCGAAGTAAATGGTAGGGTGACATGGTTATCTCCTTATTGTGGATAAGCCCTGGCACATACCTCAATTTCAGCCAAGTACCCCGATGCTATAGAATGCAACGCCCACCGAGCATTACAGCGCATTACATATTCACGTAAGTTTTGTGCGGTGGTTGGAGGTGAGGCCATTGAAATTATTTTTATTTGGATGAAAATGGAATAACTTTTTTGCAAACGTGACGATTATGTTATTTGCTGACTTGCCTCCCGAACTTCACGAACCGGTTGCCTGCCTGATAGAGGCGGCCATTGAGTACAATGTGCCCGCGAATATTTTATTGGCCATTGCAGAAAAGGAAGGCGGCAAGCCGGGGCAGTGGGTGAGAAATACCAACGGCACCTATGATGTCGGCCCCATGCAGTTCAACAGTGCTTACCTGAAGGAATTAATGTCTCACGGCGTGTTTGAAAGTGATGTGGCGGCCTACGGTTGTTACCCCTACCAACTGGCGGCCTGGCGTATTCGCGATCACATCTACAACGATCAGGGTGATTTGTGGACGCGCGCGGCCAATTATCATTCGCGCACGCCGGCAGTGAATGCGGTTTATCGCGCGGACCTGATGACCAAAGCGGAGCGCTGGAGTGAGTGGGTGGAGCAACACTACATCACCTACGAAGTGAATCTGGACGGCTTGGCCGCCTCTATGCAGTTTATCCTCAAACCGATAACGCTCGCGCCGGAAACATCCGCCGTAAAAACGCTCGAATCAAAAACGCCGCCGGAAGCCAAAAGCGATACCGCAGCGGATACCGACAAACCGGTCATTACACCCGCAGCACGCGCAAACGACGCACAGTAAGTATTCCTCAATTGAGATTGTCCCCGGCGGTAGCATCAGGCATGCTTGTTGCTAATTTTTTCGCACGCTTTTTCTGATGAATGCATTATGAGTCTCAAACATATTGAGCAGTTGCTCAAACCCCGCTCCATTGCCGTTATCGGCGCATCCAACCAGCCGACCCGCACGGGTAATGTGGTGATGCGTAATTTATTGCAGGGTCAATTTGACGGCCCGATCATGCCGGTAACGCCGCATCATAAAGCAGTGAACGGTGTGCTGGCGTATCGCTCGATAGATGAATTACCGGAAGCCCCGGACCTCGCCATTATTTGCACGCGCGCAACGCGGGTGCCGGCAATTATTCTGCAACTGGGGCGCAAAGGGACGCGCAGCGCAATTGTGATTGCGGCTGGACTGGACACGCTTTACACCGCCCAAGGCACCAACTTGCAAGAACAAATGTTGGAGATTGGCAGACAATCCGGTGTGCGTATTCTGGGGCCGAATTGTTTGGGCATTATCGTGCCCGGCCTCGGACTGAATGCGAGTTGCGCGCACACAACGGCTCAGCCGGGCAAGATTGCTTTTGTGTCGCAATCCTCGGCGGTGTGTTCCACCTTGCTCGATTGGGCGCATCGTCGGCGCATCGGTTTTTCCCATTTTATTGCGACCGGCGACGCGGCAGATGTGGGCTTCGATGAGATCATTGACTACCTCGGTCGCGATCCCAAGACCCAGGCCATCTTGTTGTATATCGATGCAATTCAGGATGGTCGTGCTTTTATGTCGGCGGCGCGGGCAGCCTCATTCAACAAACCGATTCTGGTGATCAAGGCCGGGACCAATGCGGAGATCATGGCAGCGACTTCGCGTCTCGGTGCAGAAAAAATTGGTGAAGATGCAGTCTACAGTGCGGCGTTCCGTCGTGCGGGTATGTTGCGCGTCGGTGACTTGCGCGAATTGATGGCAGCGGTAGAAACCCTGGCCTATGGCAAACCTATCACCGGCGAACAGTTGGTGGTGCTGTCTAACGGTAACGGTCCCAGCATTATGGCGATTGATGCACTTCTGCAACGCGGCGGTCGTCTTGCTGCGCTGGAACCGGACATCGTCAGTCAATTGCAACACATCATTCACAGCGGTGGCCGCGCTATCAATCCGATCAATATGTTGGGTGACGCACTGCCGGCGTTATACGGTGACGTCATCAATATTTTGTTGCAAAGTCAGGCGATTGATAACCTGCTTATCCTGCATGCGCCCTCCGGTTTGAGTTCACCGACGGCCTATGCAGAAGCAGTCATCAAAGCTTACCAACAACACAAAGGACGCAAGCCCAATCTGTTGGTGAACTGGATGGGGGAGGACGCCGCCGTGGAAGCTCGCCAGCGATTTGCTGAAGCGGGAATAGCTTCTTTTCGCACGCCGGAAGGTGTCGCCGGTGCGTTTATGCACATGGTGGAATATCGGCGTAACCAAAAATTATTGTCGGAAACGCCAGACTCGGTCAGCGATGAAATTCCCCATCATCCTGAGCGTGCCAATAACATTATTACCCAGGCTCTGGATGATGCGCGGCTGCATCTGAACGGCGAGGAATCCGCCGAATTATTGCAAGCCTATGGCATTGCGACGATTCCCACCAAGGCGGCGAGCACACCGGCAGAAGCTGCTGATCAGGCTGAGTTGTTGGGCTTTCCCGTTGCCTTGAAAATCGTGTTGCCGGATATTCCGTTGAAGTCGGACATCGGCGGTGTGGTATTGAATTTAAATACCCGCGCCGAAGTGGAAGAGGCTGCTGTTGCGAGCCTTAATCGGGTCAGTGATCTTTATCCTGAGGCAAAACTGAGCGGATTTACTCTGCAAACCATGGCGCGCCGTACCGGTGCGCATTTGCTGCGCATTCAGGTACAAACTGATCCGGTATTCGGGCCGGTTATTTTATTGGGTGAAGCCAGTTCGGTCTGGGATATCCATACCAACGCAGTTGTGGCCTTACCGCCACTGAATATGGCGCTGGCCCGGTACCTGGTGATTCAGGCGCTGGCCGAGGGCAAGATTCGTGAGCGGCAATTGTATTCGCCGCTTAATCGTCAGGCGTTATGTATTCTGTTGACCAAGATCAGCCAGATTATTATTGACCACGAACATGTGGTGGGCTTGACGATCAATCCCGCGTTGGCAGTGGCCGATGAAATTATTGTGCTGGATGTGAATGTCGATATCGCACCCGCAACCCGACAACGTCGCCTGGCTATTCGCCCTTATCCCAAAGAATTGGAAGAACATTTTACCCTGCGCGATGGCCGCGAAGTTTTTATACGGCCGATCCGTCCGGAAGATGAAGTTATGCACCAAGCGTTCGACCAGGCGCTAACCCGTGAGGATCGCTACAAACGTTATTTTGGTGAGCTGCCGCAATTTTCCCATGAACAGATGGCGCGCTTCACTCAAATTGATTACGCGCGCGAGATGGCCTTTGTTGCGATTGCCGAAAACGCAACGGGCGATGCCGAAATTCTGGGTGTGGTTAACGCGCAACAGGACCCGGATAATTTTGAGGCAGAGTTTGCGGTGACCGTGCGCAGCGATATCAAACAATCCGGTTTGGGGCATCGTCTGATGCAAAAAACGGTGGATTACTGTCGAGGGCAGGGCACGCAGTATCTAGCCGGTATGACAATGTTGGAAAATGCGAGTATGGCGAATCTGGCACGCAAGCTTGGCTTTACCGTCAAATATAAGCGTGAAGACGGACTGATTGATATGCGCATGAAACTTCAGGACTAACGTTGTGTGATCACGAAAGTTTCGCCATGGCCTTGATATGCATCATGGCGCAGCGACCCAGCGCCGGTAAATCGTAGCCTCCTTCCAGCAATGACACCATGCCTCGGCATTGTTGGGTAACGTCGGGGTTGTTCTTGCTGTTGTCGACGAGCTGACGCAGTTGTTGGGTAATCCACACGTAATCCTGTTCCACCAACCGGATCGATGACATGTCGTCATCAAGGTGCCCATCGAAGCCAGCGGAGATCAATAGCAGCTGCGGTTGGAACCTGGTGAGTGCCGGCAGACAGTGTTCAGTCAGCGCAGCGCGAAATCCTTCGCTGCGACAGGTCGCCGGTAAAGGAATATTGATAATGTGATCCGGCACATTGTCGATGGGGGTCAGTGGGTAAAACGGGTGTTGGAAACTGGAGCAAAACAGCACGCGCGGCTCATGGCGAAAAATTTCCTGGGTCCCGTTGCCGTGGTGTACATCGAAATCCACGATCGCAATCCGTTCAAGATGGTGCGCTGCCAGTGCGTGTGCTGCTGCAATCGCGACATTATTAAAAATACAAAAGCCCATGGCTTTTGCGGATTCAGCATGATGCCCCGCCGGGCGCACATTACAAAACACCGCATCTGTTTCACCCCGCATCACCATATCCACACCCAGAATACCCGCGCCGGCCGCATGGCGAGCAGCGGTCAGCGTGCCGGGCGATAAATAAATATCGTCGGCAAAGCGCAGGATACCTTCGTCAGGTTGTGCTTGAGCCAGGCGTTGTAAATAGTCGTGTGTGTGAACGCGCAACAATTGTTCGTCGGTAGCCGCGGGCGATTCTCGATGGTAAATCAGGCTATCGATGCCGCTGGCGAGGAGTTGATTGTTGATAGCGTCCAGACGTTCCGGGCACTCTGGGTGCCCCTCAGGCATCAGATGCAGGTGGCAGGCAGGATGAGTAATCAAGGTAGCAATCATGGCGGCGGTATCCGGACTCGTCACTGGGTCGGGTGCGCATAATAACACTGAAATTGCTGGCGTATTTCGTCCGGACTTCAGTTGATTGATTTCGAATGGTGCGCTTGAGCGAAACGACGTATTACAGTGCCGATGGGTGATACGTGGCGTTGATGTCTATGGGTGCGTTAAACAACATACAAAAAATCAGCGGGTGATGGACAAAAAATGAATGATGGTTTGGGAATCAGGTAATGGTGATCAGTACAGCAGAAAAACTTACACGATGTTTTCAAATGTCGTATTGAAGCGTGAGGCTGCAAAAGGCATGGCGGCCTGTTCAAACCAATAGCGTTTGATCACACCGATCACATCCATCAGGCCATCAAACGAAACCGGTTTGGTGAAATAAGAGTTAGCGCCTTGGGAATAACTCAAATCAATATCGTGTTGCGCGTTGGATGTAGTGAAAATTAACACAGGAATGTGTTTGTAAACATCACTTGTTTTGATACTCTTGAGCGCCTTACGCCCATCGAGGCGAGGCATATTCAGATCCAGCAAAATAATTGTCGGCTGGGGTTTGATGATAGATAACGTCTCCATCAATTCTTGACCATCACTAACAAATATCGTGTTTTCCATGGATATCTTATGTTCTTGTAAAACGTCTTTTACAAGGACTTGGTCGTCCAAATCGTCATCTGCAATGATCAGTAGAGGAGTAGCGATGGTCTCAGTATTGCCGCTGCTGCTGATTGTCATATCTAAATTCCGGCAGGTGAGTTAACCAGACACTTAAAATGCCCAGACGCTAAAGATGTTTGGCCATTGTATCGGGCTCGCAATAAGAATGCTAATAAAAAAGGTTGCGCCATTAGTATATTAATATCTAGAATGGTGAAAAGTATGAGTGATTCGAGATTGGTTGTACTGCGTGACTTGTTAAGCCTTTCCCAGCAGGAATTTGCTTCGCGTATCGGGATAACGCAGGGCGCCTTGTCACAGTTGGAATCACAGAAATCCAAACTCTCACTGGACAGCTTGTTGAAGATTAATCGCGTTTTTGGCGTTGATTGCAATTGGTTGGTGACCGGTGAGGGAGAAATTTTTTACCAGTCAAGTGAGAGCGAGCCGCAATCTATGGATAACGGTTATCAAATAAGTCGTGAAGGATACATTCCGTTAATTCGTGGGGAGGCTCATGCAGGATATATAGAAAATTATCTGGATGAAAAATATCTGGATACGTTGGAAGTTTATAAAATTCCCGGTTACGAAACGGGTGGTTATCGCTTGTTTGAAGTAGAGGGCGATAGCATGATCCCTTCTATTTATCCCGGTGAAATTGTTGTGTGTGAGCGGTTGCCGGATACCCTGTCAATTGAGAATGGTGCACTGTGCATTGTGGTCGCAGAAGAAGGCATTGTTGCGAAGCGCACTTATGTCTATGAAGAAGATCGCAACATGCTGATCCTCAAGAGCGACAATACCGATTACAAAACCTATTCCATTCCCATGGACAGTGTGCGTGAAGTCTGGCGGGTGCGCGCCAAGATCACCAACGTCTTCGTCCAGCCGCAAGTTGTGGATTCCTCCAAACTCAGGGAACTGGAAGCAGATATCATGACGCTGAAAGCAGAGATGAGCCGCTTGTCAGCCGAAAAACCCTCACCATCGACAACAGAGTGAGGGGATTGATTTTCTTCCGGGCCGCCTCGCTTGTTTTGGCATTTGCCCAGGTGCTCTATTCCAGGTGCTCTATTATAAGTTGCCTGGTTTTGCTTGTTTAAATCCCTTCTGCTACTCCTGCCTTCCCTGGCCCTTCGTGAGCCGCCCCTTGGGGTCGTGTGTCTGTATTTCCTATATATGATATTTTACGATTAATATGGATCATGGCGCATAATGATCGCTATAATCCCTCGGCTGGTCTGGCTGCGGATTCAGTGTTCTCCTGCCTGCACCATCATCACCCCTTCGTTTAGACCCTCAGATGTAGCAAATGGATATGGATAAAGATCGAATCATTCAAGAACTCCACAAAGGCGCAAAATCCTGGAATAACTGGCGTAAGCGCCACGCGGTTGGCGATTTGAACCTGGACGGTGTGGAGCTGACCGGGATGAAGTTTGATGATTTTGATTTCTCCAAAGTATCTATGTGCAATGCGCGCATCACCCAGTGCAGTTTTAAACACGCCGATTTGATTTTGGCCAACTTGCAAGGTGCCTATCTGCGAGACAATGATTTTTCCCATGCAAAATTGATTGCTGCAAACCTCTGCGGTTGTAACCTCAGTGGGTCAGTACTGTTTTTTGCCAATATGCTCACCGCCAACACACGCAACGCAAAGCTCGAAAATATTGATTTTCGCGGACACGACATCAGCGGCTTTATGCTGCGCGATGTTTCCCTGGCGGGCAGTAATCTCGAAGGGCAACAGCTCGCCAGGGTTGACCTGACGAACTCGAACCTGGAAGGTGTCAATCTCCAGGGTGCTGATTTAACCAAAGCCCTGTTGGTCAACGCGCAGTTAACCAACGCCGACTTACGCAGTGCTGTACTGGTGGGCGCGGTGTTCCGTTCGGCCAATGTCAGCGGAGTGGATTTCAGCAATATGGATTTGCAGGAGACAGACTTCAGCGGCGCGAACCTGGTGAACGCTGACCTGCGTGAGGCCAACCTGACCGGCACCAAGTTTGCGAATGCCAATATTACCGGCGCGCGTCTGTGGAAGATGACTTGCACGGGTTGGGATATCTCCAATATCGAATGCCATTACGCGTTTTGGGACAAATCGGGTAAAGAGAAAACCGTTTATCGCCAGCATGAGTTTGAACGGATCTTTGCGGATGCGATTACCATCGAGCTGCGTTATCCCTACCGCCTGATCGATCAGGAGCTAGCCACATTACCTATCTTTATTGACCATCTCGCGGCGGCTCATTGGGGCACCATTCTGCGCTTGAAATCCATTACCGACGTAGCGGGCGGTGCCTTGGTGAAATTTGTGGTGGAGGAGGTTGGCCCACACAACCCCACCGAACTGAAACTGCAATTGCAGGATGAAGCGGAGCGTATCCAGCTGGCGCAATTGGCCTTGCGTCGCGATGCAAAGCTGCATGTGCAACTGAAAGAAAAAATTGCCGCAATTCGCGAAGAGTTCTGGCCTCGCTTGCTGGAGCTGGCGGCTGACCATGAAAAGCAACAGGTGCGCAACCTCACCATTTTATTTATGGATTTGAAAGGCTTTTCAAAATGGGCCGATGATGAGTTATCTGAAAAACTGTCGCTGTTTCGTGGATTGGTCAAACCGATCCTGAAAAAATGGGAAGCCGGGCACCCCAATATGGAAGGGGATTCTCTTCGGGTTACCTTCAAGAATGTCACTGTCGGGCTTTCCTGTGCCTGCATGATTCGCAATGTATTAACCGCTGCAGGTTTTGAATTGCGCATTGGTGTGGAATTAGGTGAAGTGTCGGTGGTGCACAATGAAGTGACCGGTGTGCCCGATCTCGAAGGCGTGGCTGTCAGTATGGCGGCTCGCCTTGAAGCGGCGGCGGAACCGGGAGAAATCCTGGCAAGTCATAAAATCTACCATTACGGAAAGCGTAGCGGCCTGTTCAAATTTGTTCCGCGCCGCGTCGCCTTGAAAAAAGGCATTGGTGCGATCGAAGAAGGTGATCGTGTTGAATGCTTCGCTGTGGAGGCTGAAAAAGCCTTGTCCGACTTGCATTAGTCGTGGGCCACGCTGATGAATATGCTGCTTCCGCCAGAACCTCTGCTGTTCTGGCTGACCTTGATCCCAAGTCTCTTTTTGCTGGCAGCAGCGGTTATTTACGCTCCCTGGCGCCAGCTGGCGAGTTACCCATCCCGTCAACACCTGCTTTTTGCGAGCATACTTTTCCTTAGCCTGTTCTGGTTAATGCAGGTTTCCGTACAAGCCACCCTGGCATTTCACCCGATGCTGATGACGGTTGTCATGATGGTATTTGGCTGGAGTCTGGCATTGTTGATCGGTGCCGTCGCCTTGCTCGTTCTTGAGTTTTACCAGATTGCCTTTCGCAGCCTGACACTTGATTGGGATGTAGCATTAAATCAATTCGATTTACGCACATTTCCGGTGGATTTTTGTTTGGGTGTTGTCATACCGGTATGTTGGGCCTGGGCAGTGCTATGGTTGGTTAACCGTTGGCGTTTCAAAAATCCCTTTACCTATTTCCTGGGTATTGGCTTTTTTGGCGCCATGATCAGTTGTTTATTGATAGGTCTCGGCGCATTGTTGTTGTTTTCCATAACCGGAAGCGAACTTGCGCTTGCCAGCACGCGCGAACATTTTTTGGTGTTCGCACTGATGACTTTTCCCGAAGGTTTTATAAACGGTGCGTTGGCTACGTTGTTAACCGTCCTCTGGCCGGATATGGTAAAAACTTACCGTGATGATTGGTTTTTGCGGGATTAGACAAGCGTCATTTTTTATTTTCAACAAGGTATTTGTTATGGCATGGTTAAACACTGACTGGGAAAACGAACTTAATCAAGTGCAGGACAGAATCAACACCATCCTGGATGAAAAAGTTGAGCCTATGTTGGATAGAACAGTAGAAAAAGCAACCACAGAGATCACTACCGTGATTGCAAAAGCTGAATTCGAATTGCGTGACAACACGAATACTTTCCTGGCTGAGTTGGCCGCCCAACGACAGCAAATGGTCGTGGAGATGAAAGGCGTGATTCGTTATGCGGCCATTGCCGTTTTCCTGGTTGTGGTGGCATCGGTTCTGTTAATTAAATTTGTCGGCCTCGTGTAATCGAGGCGATCCAGATCCGATCTGGCCCGAATTCTGATCCCGGCTTTTTCAAAAACGCTACCCTCATTAATTGGCCGGGTGCTGTCTTTATCCATTGTGCGGGACCGCACACAGCAAGGCTCGCATATTCTTGTAGAACTCCTTTGAAATACGTCGAGACCGGGTCAGAGAAAATAGATCCCGGTTTGACGTACGTCCCTTCTTCAATTCCTTTTGCTTCATCGACGTCTTCTTGCCGCTTTTTAAAGGCACAAGTGAAATTTTTATTTAGGCGCACACCGTATGGACAAGGATTTTTGTGCCGCGCATGGCAGCAGAATCTCGTTGTCCCGGAAGGGCATCACAAAAAAATTTAAAAATTTTTACTTTATTATTTTTTTGTGACATTTTTATGACGAGTAGCGAAGTGGTGCTATGGATTTCATCTAAGGAGGTCGATATGCACATTACAGCGAAAGTCGCTTTTGAATGTATTGGCAGCGGTTTGCTTTCTTGTCCTCGTGTTGCAAAAGATTTTCTGTTTCTGCCTGATCGTATGCACCGCAGGTGTGTCCTGGGCGTGGCGGGTATGGGCTTGTTGCTTATCGGTTGTTTTATTGCTTATGCGTATGTGGAAAAGTATCAACTGACTGATAGCTTCTTATACGGTCAGGTCGAGTTTTCGTTTATTGATCGGGGTTATCCGGAAATCTTTGGTTATGCGCTAGAGCTATCGGCATCGGCACTGTTTTTATTGTTCGCGGTGGCACATCACAAAAAATCCTGGTTCGCCTGGTCTGCCATTATGTTTATTATTTTTCTCGATGATGCATTCAAGCTCCACGAATCCATCGGTCATGCTTACGTTGCCCTTTGGGGGCTGAATCCCGTGCCGGGGGATTTGTTGGGCTTTGCAACAACAGGGTTGTTTGCTGTTACATGTTGGGCGGTTGGTGTCACCACGATAACCACTCAAGAAGACTTTAGTGCCTATCTCTTGTTCAGCTTCTATTTTGCATTACTGATTTTCTTCGGTGTTGGCATCGATGCCTTGCACGGGTTATTCGGCGCAAATGTCTCGCAAACTGTCTTTACGCTGGCGGAGGATGGTGGTGAGCTTTTGATGACGGCGATGATTGCCTTGTCGGCATTGGGTATGTGGTTGCGTCAGAAGCATGCTGTTATCAATACTGGCCGTATGCCATTAAACTCGGCGGTATCGAAACTTTAAATTTTTATCGAGTGAAGCAAAGAACGTGGCTACCACGTTCTTTGCCTGAATCAGAATCCTTCCTGTTTTACTTATTCCTGATAATTCTCAATGCTCGGGCACGAGCAAATCAAATTACGATCCCCGTACACGTTGTCGATACGATTCACGCTCGGCCACACTTTGTGTTGCTTTAGCCAGGGTGCTGGTCGGCCAGCAATTTCACGACTGTAAGCACGAGTCCAGTTCTCATCCATGATGTCGTCTTGCGTATGAGGTGCGTTGTGCAGCGCGCTGGCGTCGGCGCTGATCTCACCGCTGGCAACCTGCGCAATTTCCTTGCGAATGGTGAGCATGGCTTCGATAAATTTATCCAGCTCAGCTTGCGATTCTGATTCAGTCGGCTCGATCATCAAGGTGCCTGCCACGGGAAAAGACATGGTGGGCGCATGGAAACCGAAATCCATCAAGCGCTTGGCGATATCTTCTTCGCTGATGCCGCTTGCTTCTTTCAAAGGGCGCAGATCCAGCAAGCATTCGTGAGCCACAAAACCATGGGTGCCCTTGTACAAAATCGGGTAATGATCGCCCAGTTTTTTCGCCACATAGTTAGCGTTGAGAATTGCGTACTCTGTGGCCTGGCGCATGCCGACTTTGCCCATCATGCGAATGTACATCCAGCTGATCGGCAGAATACTGGCTGAGCCCCAAGGCGCGGCAGAGATAGTACCGTTCGCTGTTTCTGTACCGGGCACATCCTGTACCGGATGCGAAGCCAGGAATGGCGCAAGGTGCTGGCCTACGCCGATCGGACCCATACCGGGGCCGCCACCGCCGTGAGGAATACAGAAGGTTTTGTGCAAGTTCAAGTGTGAGACATCGCCGCCGAATTTGCCTGGCGCCGCTACACCCACCAACGCGTTCATGTTGGCACCGTCGATATACACCTGGCCGCCGACCGCGTGGATCATGTCACACAGCTCGGTAATGCCTTCTTCAAATACACCGTGGGTGGACGGGTAGGTCACCATGATGCAGGCGATCTTTTCGCCGAAGGTGGCAATTTTCTCGCGCAGATCATCGAGATCCACGTTGCCTTTACCATCACAGGCTACGACCACCACTTTGTAACTGACCATTTGCGCCGAAGCCGGGTTGGTGCCGTGGGCGGATGCCGGAATCAGACAAATATCCCGCTCGGTTTCACCTTTGCTTTCAAAGTATTTTTTGATGGCCACCAGACCGGCGTACTCGCCTTGAGAACCCGCATTAGGCTGAAGACTGATGGCATCGTAGCCAGTGCAGGCTTTTAACATTTCCTGCAATTCTTCAAACAGCTGACGGTAACCTTGCGCTTGTTCCATGGGCGCGAAGGGGTGCATCTTGCCGAATTCCGGCCAGGTGACCGGGATCATTTCAGCAGTCGCGTTGAGCTTCATGGTGCAGGAGCCGAGCGGAATCATGGACTGGTTGAGCGCGATATCGCGCGATTCCAGGCGTTTAAGGTAGCGCAGCATCTCGGTTTCGCTGTGGTAGCTGTTGAACACCGGATGACTCAGGATAGCGTCGCTGCGCAACAAATCAGCGGGAACGGCTTTGCTGGCGGTAAGGTTTTTACCTTCAGCAATCTGACGATCCAGCCCGCGCAAGTCAGAGCCGCTAACGCCGAACACGGCCAACAGCGCTTCCAGGTCAGCCAGACTGGTGGTTTCGTTGAGGCTGATACCCAGCGCATTCTTACCCACCAGGCGCAAATTGATCTCGGCTTTGAGTGCGGCTTGGTAAATCGCCTTCTGGTTATCACCGACTTGCACAGTAATCGTGTCGAAGAACTGGTTGTTGGCAAGCCCGAAACCTTTGGCTTGCAATGCGGCGGCGGCAATCGCGGTTAAGCGGTGGATACGGTTGGCAATACGCTTCAAGCCGTCCGGCCCGTGATAAATCGCGTAGAACACGCTCATCACCGCCAGCAGCACTTGCGAGGTACAAATATTGGAGTTGGCCTTTTCGCGGCGAATATGTTGCTCGCGGGTTTGCATTGCCATACGCAGGGCTTGCTTGCCGCGCGCATCAATGGATACACCGATAATACGACCCGGTGCGGAACGTTTATAGGCATCGCGGAAAGCAAAGAAACCGGCATGGGGGCCGCCGAAACCCATGGGGATACCAAAACGTTGGTTAGTACCCACCACCACGTCCGCACCCATACTGCCGGGAGATTTCAATAGCATCAAGGCCATCAGGTCACTGGCGACGGTAATCAGGGTGTTCTGGCTATGGGCTGTCTCGATCAGGCCCGTGAGATCACGGATCTCGCCGCTGGAGCCTGGGTAAGAGAGTAAGGCCCCGAAGTAATCGCCATTTACTACTTCATCTGCCTTGGCCACGACCACCTCAAAACCGAAATGCTCGGCACGGGTTTTGACCACAGCAAGGGTTTGCGGATTGGTATCAGCATCCACAAAGAACACATCGGAACGGCTCTTTTTATTCTGGCGTTTACACATCGCCATGGCTTCGGCGGCTGCCGTGCCCTCGTCGAGCATGGAGGCGTTGGCCATCTCCATCCCGGTCAGGTCGATAATCATCTGTTGGTAATTCAGTAAGGCTTCCAGGCGGCCCTGGGCAATTTCCGGTTGATAAGGCGTGTAGGCGGTGTACCAGCCCGGATTTTCCAGTACGTTGCGCAGTACGACGTGGGGTGTATGCGTATCGTAATAGCCCATGCCGATGTAGCTTTTGAATACCCGGTTTTTGCTGGCGATGGCCTTGAGTTGTGCCAGGGCATCGGCTTCGGTTACCGCATCAGCCAAGGTCAGCTCCCCGGCGAGGCGGATTTTTTCCGGCACGGTCTTGTCGATCAGCTCGGCAACAGAGTCCACACCGAGCGTGGCCAGCATGCTGGCAGTTTGCTGTGCGTCAGGGCCGATATGGCGCTGGACAAACTCGTCGTGGTAAGCCAGTTGTGACAGGGAAGCTGAACGAAGATCAACGGACATAGGGCATCTCTTTAACGTGGGAACGGGGCAAAAAGGGCGGGGCAGGCGAGCCTGCTCAAAAAGGCGGCAATGGTACCAATTGGGGGACTTTTCGGCAATTGAGCGCAGTGCTGTTGGATGCAATTTGCCGGCAAGGTCACGCGGAATTTCGGCCAATCCCGCCGCGCAGAAATTTTCGGTTGCGAGTCTGGTATCATCGGTGGCAGATTGTTCGTCCCCGGCACACGCGAGCCGCCAATACACCCACATAAGAACAACCGTTAACCATGTATCACAACTTTTTCGGACTGAGTGAACAAGCCTTCTCCATCGCTGTGAATCCTCGTTATTTGTACATGAGCGATCAGCATCGCGAAGCGCTTGCCCATTTGCTGTACGGTATCCAGATCGGCGGCTTTGTGTTGCTGACCGGTGAAGTCGGCACCGGCAAGACCACAATCATTCGCTGCTTGCTGGAGCAAATGCCGGACAACACTGATATTGCGATCATCCTCAATCCCATGGCCAGTGCGCCGGAATTATTGTCGACTATCTGCGACGAACTGGGCGTGCGTTACATCGTTGATGGTTGGAGCACCAAAGATCTTACCGATGCGCTGCATCATTTCTTACTGGAAAACCATCGCAAAGGCCGCAAAACCGTTTTACTGATTGATGAAGCCCAACTGCTCAAGCCCACGGTGATGGAGCAGATTCGCTTGTTGACCAATTTGGAAACCACTACTGAAAAACTGCTGCAAATTATTCTGGTCGGTCAACCGGAATTAAAAAAATTGCTTGCCCGGCCTTCGTTGCGGCAATTGTCCCAGCGCATCACCGCGCGTTTTCACCTTGAAGCCTTATCCCTGGCCGAAACCCATGCGTACATTGCGCACCGTCTGCGCATTGCCGGTATGCCGGATAATCGCAATCCCTTTACTGATCCCATCGTAAAACGTATCCACACGTTCAGTGGAGGTATCCCGCGGTTGATCAACATTATCTGTGAGCGGATTTTGCTGGGTGCCTATGGCAAGAACCGCACGGTGATCGACAACGAAATCTTTGAACAGGCGGCGCTGGAGGTATCGGGCACCAAAGCGCACCTGACCACACCGAGCCGCCTGCCGGTTGTACAGGAAAAATGGTTTTATGCGCTGGCCGGCGTCGTGGCAACGAGCCTGTTGGTCGGCATTATCTGGCTATTGATGCCTGCATCATCGACGGCTCCTGTCAGTGAAGCCGTGGCCGCTGTGCCGGTAGCCAACAGCAGTGCAGCTGAATCTTCGGCAACGGCGTCGGCTGATGAACAGGCAAGTTCAGTCATTGAAAGCAGCGCCACTCAATCTGCCTCTTCCACTGCCGCGAAAGAAGATATTGTGTTCTGGACTCGCGATGAAGATCGCGCGCGCCAGGCTTTACTGGCTTATCTGGGCGCTGATGCGGGTACTGCATGTGCAGAGTCAGGCGAGGAAGGCTACGCCTGTGAAACCAGCAGCATGACGACCTGGAATGAGCTGCGTGAACTTAATCGCCCTGCCATCCTGACCCTGGTTACTGCAGATAGAAAGCTGGCTTATGTGCTGGTCATTGGTCTGGGGGAAGAAAATGCCCTGTTATTGCGTGACGGGACCGAATTTACTGTGCCCTGGAGCCGCATTGCCGAGTTGTGGAACGATGAGTTGACCTATGTCTGGTTCCGTCCGGCTGGCTTTGACACGCCGCTGATGAACGGTCAACGGGGTCCGGCGGTAAACTGGCTGGCGGATCAATTTGCCCGGCTCGACCGGCAGGATTCACCCCTGGCGCGCAACATCTACAACGAAAAACTGAAGAAACGCGTGGAATTATTTCAGGAAAGTCAGGGCATCAAACCTGACGGGATCGTGGGCGCGCAGACCTTGCGGCGGCTCAATGAAGTACTGGGCATCGATAAAGCCCTGATCACCCTGGAGGACCGCAGATCCAGCGCCTCCTCTCGTGCCGAGAGCGAATAACCACCATGTCATTGATTCTTGATGCACTGAACCGCGCGGACCGCGAACGTAAAAATTCGCAGCCTACGCCAGACATCAATACGGTCCACGAAGTCAGTTATCGGGCGGGCGGCACGTCGCTGCCGAAAGCATGGCTTATTGGCGGCGCCGTGTTGGTCGCCGTGGTGATTCTGCTCGTGTATCTCTTGCTTCAGGCGCGCCAGCAAGCGCCCGAGGTGACGCCTTCAGCGCCTGTTGCGCGCGAAGTCGCTGAACCGCCGGTGGCCGAGCCTCGAGCTCGGCGGGTTGAGACACCGCCGGCCGTTGCGCCTGTTAACCCGCAAGAGCCACCAGCCCGTCAACCGGCCACCGCCGGGAAACCATCCGAGGCGGTCCACTCCCTGTATGCCGAACCCAGCGCACCAGCGGTGGATGACAAGGTCAATGATCTTTACAAACCGGTGGAAGAACCGGCGGTGGTGGAGTCTGTGCCGGTACAGGTTCCGGCGGTGACCTCAGTGTCGCTGCTGGACAAGGTGCCCGCTGAAACCGCGACTAAAGAAATCCCGACGGCTAATAAGCCCGCAAGTGGGGCTACCAGAACCTATGACGCTATTCAAAACGCTCCGGATTTGCGCCAGCTTCCCTGGAGCGTGCAGCAGGAAATTCCCTCCATTATCTATTCCCAACACAACTTCACCGGCGACGGTGCGAGCAACGTGGTGTTGAATGGCCAGCCACGCCGTGTGGGCAACCAGGTGGGTGGGCAGTTGAACCTGGAGGAGATTTATGTCGATGGCATATTGCTCCGCTTTCGCGAACACCGTTTCAAACTGCGTGCCTTGAACAATTGGGTGAATATGTAGTGTCTGCCCGTCTTTTCCTCATTCTTTTCTCAGGCTTTAAGCATGTCTTATAGCGCCGTTTTTTTGGGTTTATGCCAGTTTCTGTTTATGGCCTCGGTTGCCGTGGGCATTAGCTTCAATGGCCTGGTCGGTGAGAACCTGGCGCCATCACCGGATCTGGCTACCTTGCCTTATTTATTTATCACCGCCAGTACTGCCGCGCTGACGCTGATATTGCCGCGGGTGTTTGCCACTCTGGGCTATCAGGGTGGTTTTATCGGCGGCGCACTGATGGGATTGATCGGCGGTTTGTTATCGGCATGGGCGGTCTGGCAAAGCTCGTTTGTCCTGTTTTGTGTGGCTGGACTGTTGATCGGCGTTTACCAGGCATCCGCACTTTATTACCGATTCGCGGCGGCAGATGGGGTTGCGGATTCACATAAAGGTACCGCTATCGCCTGGGTGTTAAGTGGCGGAATCCTGGCTGCGCTTTTTGGGCCGATGCTCGGCAGCTTCGGCCTTGATTTACTGGAGCGGGATTACGTCGGTTCTTACTTGCTCGTTGCCTTGTTGGCGCTGGCCGCGCTGCCAGTGATCTTATGCAGCCGTCTGCCAGCAAGGCAGATAGCGGACACGGCCCGCCCATCGATTCCATTGAGTGAACTCTTGCGTTATCCCCATATTAAGCCGGCCATGGTGTTCTGCGCGGGTGGTTACGCCATGATGATGCTGGTCATGTTGGCCAGCCCCTTGGCCATGCAGGGGTGTGGTTTTGGTGCGAAGGACGCTGCCAGTGTCATTCAATGGCACCTGTTGGGGATGTTTGCGCCTTCCCTGATAACCGGACGTTTTATCGGTCGCTATGGGCCGGAGCCGGTGGCACTGGTCGGCTGCCTGGTGCTGGCATTGGGCTGTGGTCTGGCATTGCTGGGGCAGGCGTTGGTGAACTTTCACATCGCCCTGTTGCTGGTTGGTATAGGCTGGAATTTGATGTACATGGGCGGCAGCACTTTGTTAACCCGTGTCCCCGATAGTTATATCCGGGGGCGATTGCAGGCCATCAACGAGTTTGCAACCTATGCCGTCATGACGGTGACAGCCGGCGTGACCGGCTGGATCTATCACCAATTGGGATGGCAGTTGCTGCTGATATCAGCCACTGCACTCTTGGTGGCGATTCTCTTCGTTATGCTGGTGCGTTTATGGCGCAGCCCTGTTGCGGCCGGATAACCGGTATAGTGAGCGTCGCCACCGCTGCGCTGTGTCGTCGACAAAGGCTGCTATATTTAGTGGGCTTCGGCGCTAAGGCAGAGCCCGCATGAATTAGATCCGGTAATCCGTCGACAGGATTTACCCCACACGATGCAACTGGCAAAACGCTTTGCCGCATTGACCCTTGAAGGTTCGGTATACAGATAGATGCAGATCGACATCCCTGGTTACAAAATTGTCAGCACGCTTGGCCAGGGTGGTATGGCGACGGTCTATCTGGCGATCCAGACCTGTTTTGAGCGCGAAGTAGCGCTCAAGGTCATGTCCCCCCACCTGTGCACAGATGCCACTTTTGGCGAGCGTTTCCTGCGCGAAGCGCGCATCGTCAGCCGGTTGATGCATCCCAATATTGTCACGGTTTACGATGTCGGTATTCACGAGGGGCTTTACTACCTTTCCATGGAGTATCTGCCGGGGCACGACCTCAAGCACAAGCGCTTTGAACTCAACCTGGCGCAATCGCTGAACGTCGTCAAGGATATTGCGCGGGCGCTGGATTACGCGGGCCGCAAAGGTTACGTCCACCGCGACGTGAAGCCAGAGAACATCATGTTGCTCGACGAGGATCATCGAGCGGTGTTGATGGACTTCGGTATCGCGCGCCCTTCGGACGTTGCCTCGGGGATGACCCAAACGGGCACGGCGATTGGCACACCCCATTACATGAGTCCGGAGCAGGCCAAAGGGCTTTCGGTGGACAGCAGGGCGGACCTCTATAGCCTGGGGGTGGTGCTGTTTGTGCTGCTGGCCGGTCACGTTCCTTTTGATGCGGATTCAGCGGTTGTGGTGGGTATCAAGCATGTATCGGAGGCGATCCCTCGCTTGCCTGACCACTTACAGGTATTCCAGCCGATCATCGACCGGGTGATGGCGAAAGACCCGGAAGAGCGTTACCAAACCGGTAGTGAATTAATTGCTGACCTCGACTCCATCACCAGTACCCAGATCCTGGCGGCGATGCGCGCAGAGGATTCGGTGCTTGATGTCCCTGGCAGTGATGAGTTGTCGCCGACCAT
Source organism: Cellvibrio sp. PSBB006 (assembly GCF_002162135.1). Taxonomy (NCBI): domain Bacteria; kingdom Pseudomonadati; phylum Pseudomonadota; class Gammaproteobacteria; order Cellvibrionales; family Cellvibrionaceae; genus Cellvibrio; species Cellvibrio sp. PSBB006. The sequence continues at coordinate 52,524 of NZ_CP021382.1, forward strand.
GATCAACCCGCCACCGATGCTGACCGGTGAGCAGATTGTTATTCACCCGAATACGGCGCTGGCTGACGCTCCGCCGACTATCGAAAGCTACAGCGAGCCGGTATCAACAGCGCCGGATGCCGATGACCTGGCCGCCGAAAGCCTGGCACAACCTCACTCAAGCTTTTCTATTAGCGAAGAAGAACGCGCCGAGCATCACCATTACACCGAAGTGGAGCCTGCAGCCCAGTCCAGTAGCTGGGTTGGGTTTGTGTTTCTGTTATTAATTATCGGCGGGGTATTTTATTTTCGCAGCGACCTGCGCCTTTACTGGCAGGACTACGCCAAGCCGGCCTTGGGTTTTGAATCCGAGGCGCCCGCCGGAGATGGAGCCGAGTCAAGTATTGCGCTGTCGAGTGCTGCCACATCCCCGGCGATTCAGGAACAGTCTTTGGTACCTGCACCCCAGGGAAACCCGACGGAGCCAAGGATGAGCTCTTCTGTGCCGGACCTGTTACAGCAAGCTCAGGAGATGCGCGCGCAACTGACCAGCAACCCTGACCTTGCCGCCGATTTAGCCATCATCTACCGCGCCGCCATGGTGGGTACTGATCCCGTCCAACAAGCGGGTGGGCGCGAAGGGCTGGAGGAGCTGCAACATTTTTATGCCGCCAGCATTATCGGCGAACTGGATGCAAATGACCTGGATACTGCGCGAGCTTATGCCGACGCGGCGCGATCCGTCTTTGATGAGCCTGAGCGTAATCTGGCGTTGCTTGATGCGCTGGGTCGGCTGGCCCAGCGGGATTCTGTCGTCAATCGTTTACAACAAGCTCAACAGTATCTGCGTGACGGTGAGCTGGACGAACCGGCCGGGGCAAATGCGCTGGACATTTATCGCGCTGTATTAACGGAAGATCCCGCCAACAGTGAAGCCCGGGCCGGCATTCTCGCTGTGGCGCAACGTTTCGGCCAACTGGCACAAGATGAAGCGAAGAGGGGCGCAACGACTAAAGCCTTGGCATTGCTGGACAAAGGTCTGGCCCTGGCTCCCTCAGACGCTGGATTGCTCCAGCAACAGGCGCAGTTACGCGAAGTGCAGCAGGAGCGTCGAGCGCGTGAGCAAACGCTGCTCAGGAAAGCTGAATCGCAGCATATGGCAGGGCGGGTACTCCAACCCTCCGGTGACAATGCCTATGAAACCTATCGCGAAATCCTGGATGGTGACAGCTCGAACCAGGCCGCATTAGCGGGTCTTGCCAGTATTGAGCAGACCTTGGTCAATAATATTCAGGGGTTGATCGAACGCCATCGTCTATTGGATGCCCAGAGCGCCATCGCCAGCGCACGCGAGCGCTTTCCCCGCAGCCAAACGTTGCTCGCTTTAAAAGTCCGCGCCGAACAACTGCTTGAACAGAATCAACCGACGATCAGCCATTTGATCATCAGTAATCGGGAAATAACGGACATTCAGCAAGCACAAACCGAGACGGTAGCGGCTGATCGGGTAATCTACATCGGCTTCGAGTATCAGAATTTCAAAGAAGGTACTTCGGTGCTGCAAGCCGTGCTATATGATGGCGCGCGCAGCTTGCAGTTGGCACAGGTCCCGGTGATTGTCAGCGGTAGCCAGGGCATTCAATATTTTCGTATTGAGCAACCCGTTTCGGGATTTTCTGAGGGCGGTTACCAGGTCGATCTGATGCTGGACAACCAAACCCTGAAAACCACCCGGTTCAGCATCAAGAAATAACATCTCCTATAATCAGTGCTCCCGCTGAACCGGCACAATAATCAGAGGCATCCTCATGAAATCACTGCATATCCCGCTGTTGTTTGCGGCCTCATTCCTGGCGGCGTGCCAAGTGCAGCCCGATATCCAGCAGATCAAGGACCAGAATCGCCAATTGAGTAGCGATCTGCAGCAAGCAAATGCGAATATCGCGCAGATGAAAGAACAAGAGCTACATTTGCGCGAGGAACTCGCTGAGCTTAATCGGGTTAACGACGTACTGGGTGTGGAAAAAATGTCGCGTATCGAGGAGTCTTCGGTATTACGCAGCCAGGTGCGCCGCTTCGTACAAAGCCAAATCGATGCCTATAAAGACTTTATGGTGCAGGGTGGGCTGCTGGATTATGTCGGCGGCGAGTTGGTTGAGCGCAGCACGCTTGACGAGCAACCTTTGCTGCTGGTGGACCTGGCTAATCCCATCCCCGCATCCGGCACTTTGACAGGCGTAGGCGGTTACTTTGCCAGACCGGGCACGTTCAGTGTGAAAGTCCTGCGGCCGGTGGATGACGAGTTGGTAGTCATCTGGGACAGCAATCCGCTGCAGGTTTTTCAAACGGGTATCAATCAATTGAATTTTACGGTCAGCGTGGTAGTAGAAGCGGGGGATGTCATCGCTTACCATTTTGCTGAAGGTGTTATGGCGAGTTTTGATGAAGGAACCGGCGATACCCGTTTCCAAACCGAAGCGGTGAAGCTTGGCGAATTACTCAAACCTGCCTCGCTGTCCGGTGAGAAACGCAAACGGGCATATTCGCTGGGCGTTTACGGTTTGTTGAACTGAATACAGACACGGTTATCACTCACCGGGTATTTTATTCGATATAGTTGGCAGTTGTTAAAACTCTCTTTGCATTAACAGGGAGCCTTTGAATGTTGTGCGCTGGTTATACAGGTCATTGTTCAGCGGTCTCCAATAATAAATGGAATGTTCTATGAAGCTTTTACTTGCGGTAGTGATGTCATTGTTCTCGGTCTGCGTCATGGCCGACAACGCGCGCGGTTTTTATGTCGGTGTCGGTATGGCTGAATTTATGTACGATGATGAAGTCATCGATGTCGGTAACGCGCGCACCGCCGAGATTCTGGGGGGCTACAAACACAATGCGGCGCTGGGGCTGGAGATTCGTTACGGTACCGGTGTGAGCGAAGCCAATAGTGAAGATGATGATTCACTGGAACGTGAAATCGACAGCTATTACGCGGTGTATTACAAACCTGAATTGATTAATGATGAAGCCAAACTGTATTTATTACTGGGTTATATGGATGTGGATGCATCAGAAACACTGTTTGCGCAGGACGGTAGTGAGGTATCGCAACTAGACATCTCCGAGTCTGGTGCATCCTATGGCATCGGCATCGGGTTTATTCTCAATCAGCGTTTTAATTTCAATATTGAATACCGGACGTTGCCTGAGCAAAACGATGTTGAAACAGAGATTGTCAGCGCGAATTTCGATTACCGCTTTTAAATGGTATACATAAAAAACGGGGCCTGATGGCCCCGTTTTTTATTGCATTAAACCAATCAGGAACCCATTTTGCTTTGCAGGTAATTTTGCAAGCCTACGGTATCAATCAGGGATAACTGGGTTTCCAGCCAATCCACGTGTTCCTCTTCAGATTCCAGAATTTCTTTCAGCAAATCACGGCTGATAAAGTCGTTAACCGATTCGCACAAGATAATGCCATCACGTAAATCGGGAATAGCCTTGAGTTCCAGGTTCAGGTCAGACTTAAGCATTTCCAGGGTATTTTCACCGATATGCAATTTACCTAAATCCTGCAGATTCGGAATGCCTTCCAAAAACAGAATGCGCTCGATCAACGCGTCGGCGTGTTTCATCTCATCAATGGATTCATGATATTCGTGGTCGGCCAGCTCTTTAAGGCCAAAGTTCTTGTACATACGTGCGTGCAAGAAATATTGATTGATGGCCACCAGCTCATTGCCCAGTACTTTATTCAGTACTGCAATTACCTTGACGTCGCCTTTCATAGTCGTCTCCTTTGGAGCGGTGAGGAATAAACACGGTTAGCATTATGAACCAGGATAGATAGAACCTATCGATGGCGTATCAGGCCGACAGTCTGGCCGTATTTATCCGCGTCGTCAAGGCTAAGTAATTGATGGATAAGGGAAAATAAACAAGATGAAGAACTATTCTTATTGCGTTTTACATTGATCCTGATGCCGGGAAAAGCAATAGGGGCAAGGAAGGCGATCAGGCAACAGCGTAGTACTGGGGATATCCGTTGGAGGCGGGCACATCAGCCAGAGTTTCCTGGATAATCTCTCTGGCAGTGATACCGCATTTACCACATTGGCTGGCAACGCCCAGACATTTACGCAATTGACCGACAGAGGTCGCACCGTCATAAACGGCTTCTTTGATTTGGCTGTCGGTAATACCTTTGCATAAACAGACGTACATAGCGCGGTTTCTCAAAGACAAGTATGGTGGGGTGAGTACGGTGAAGATATTAATGTTAATGAGAATCTGTGTCAATCATACCTGAGAATAATTGCTATTTAATAATGTTTACACACGAATTCGTTGGCAAACCGGGGTGAATGGTTATAGTAAAAGCATTGTGAGGTTATATAGAAAATTAATATGACTCGCCGATTGGGGTGTGTATCATAGCTGACTGCTATCGGCTAAATAGTTTTTAATTGGTAAAACCTTGCGCTTAGGGCGCAGCCTTTAGTTGTTCGGCTAACTCCGAATCTGATTTCCGGGCATGAAGTCTTCATGCCATTTTTTATCCACCCGTCACATATAGGAGAATCGACATGGGCGTATTAGTAGGTAAACCAGCACCGGATTTCACAGCTGCCGCTGTTCTGGGCAATGGTGAGATTGTTGACAGCTATACCTTGTCCTCTGCCATCAAAGGCAAAAAAGCCGTAATTTTCTTTTACCCGCTGGACTTCACCTTTGTATGTCCTTCCGAATTGCTGGCATTTGATCACCGCAACGCGGAGTTTCAAAAGCGCAATGTAGAAGTTATCGGTGTGTCTATCGACTCTCAGTTTTCTCACAACGCCTGGCGTAACACGCCGGTCAACGATGGTGGCATCGGTCCGGTTAAATACACCTTGGTGGCTGACGTTAAACACGAAATCTGCCGTGCCTACGATGTTGAATCTGAAGGTGGCGTAGCCTTCCGTGGTTCTTTCCTGATTGACGAAGAAGGTGTTGTACGTCACCAGGTCGTTAACGATTTGCCATTGGGCCGTAACGTTGACGAGATGTTGCGCATGGTTGATGCATTGGCGTTCCACCAGGAGCACGGCGAAGTATGTCCGGCTGGTTGGAAAGAAGGTGACGCGGGTATGGACGCATCACCGGCTGGTGTAGCCAAGTACCTGAGCCAGCACGGCGACAAGCTTTAAGCTGCGCTGTTTGGCTAACGAAAAACCCGGTCCGCAAGGCCGGGTTTTTTTATACCTGTGTGGATGATTTTTTGTTTCGCACCGGGGATTTCTGTTAGCGATTTTGCAGTATGGCTGTTAGATTACGGCCTTTGTTTGAATAGGCGAGGCACGCATTTCACATGACGAACACTGCACGCAAGATTGATCTGGAACCGAGTTGGCTGGCGCATCTGGCTCCGGAATTTGACAAGCCCTATATGTTGCAGTTGAAGGAATTTTTGTTGCAGCAGAAACAAATGGGCAAGGTGGTTTTTCCTCCCTCAAAGCAAATCTTCAATGCCTTTAATTCAACGCCTCTGGAGCAGGTTAAAGTGGTTATTCTGGGGCAAGACCCTTATCACGGCCCCGGACAAGCGCACGGTCTTTGCTTTTCTGTGCAGCCGGGGGTTGATGTACCACCTTCGCTACAGAATATCTTCAAAGAAATAGCACGGGATCTGAATATCGAACCGCCGGGGCACGGCTGTTTACAGGCCTGGGCAGAGAGAGGCGTCTTGTTGCTTAACGCGACTTTGACGGTAGAGCGAGCGCGAGCGGGGTCACACCAGGGGCAGGGTTGGGAGCAATTCACCGACCGGGCTATTCAGGTGGTTAATGAGCACTGTGAGGGTGTGGTGTTTATGCTGTGGGGCAGCTATGCCCAAAAGAAAGGTCAGTTTATCGATACGCGTAAGCATCTGGTGCTCAAGTCACCACATCCATCGCCTTTGTCGGCCCATCGCGGGTTTATCGGCAATGGTCACTTTTCGAAAGCCAATGAGTATTTGCAGCAGCAGGGTAAAGCACCGATTGATTGGCGCTTATCCTAGTGATTGGCGTTTAGCCCGGGGCCGTATGAACCGGCCCCACTCAACCTCAAACAAGCTTACATTAGCAGCGCCATGGCTGCTTCCATCTCCGCTGAGAGGTCCTCGGATTCTGCTAATTGGATGTCCGGGTCCATGCCTAACCTCTCAAATGCAGTGACCTGGTGATAATCAACTTGCCCCATTGGCGAGTCAGTGCCCACATAACTTTGCAACATCGCGACAGTGACAATATCGGCATAATCGGCCTTGGGTGCCTGGCGAGTAAAATCCACATGCTGGGACGGTATGTGGGCCAACTCTTCCGGGAAACCCCAGGTTTTTAGAATCAGATCGCCAATAGGCGCGTGCAGGTTATCGATCACCTTATCCAGCGTCAGGCTGTCATTCAGCAGCGCGGGATTCTCTTCCGCATAGGTCAGGATAGGCAGCACACCGATCTTATGAATCAAGCCCGCCAGAGTGGCCTGATCCGGCCGCAGGCGTGTGTAATGTTTGCATAACACGTGACAGATACCAGCAATTTCGCTGGAGCGGCTCCACACGTCACGCATGCGCATATCAACCAGGTCAGAGGTGGCCTGAAACATTTGCTCCATAGCTAAACCGGTCGCGATGTTGCTGGTATAAGCGATGCCAAGGCGCATGACGGCGGCTTTCAGATCTTCAATCGGGCGACTGGCTCTTAATAATGGACTATTGGCTACTCTCACTATGCGGGCGCTTAAGGCAGCATCATTGCCGATTACCTGGGCGAGTTTTTCCAGGTCAGCGTTGGGGTCGTCGGCAACTTCTCTAACCCGCAGGGCTACCTCAGGCAAGGTGGGTAACACCAGGCGATCGTTTTTAATGGCGGTGATAATTTCCTGACGGACTTTTTCTACGATTAAGCTCATCGGTGGTCCTGTTTTTCGAGAGGTGAAACTGCCGCAGATGCAGCATTTAACGTGTCGTTACGCTTTTTCTTCCCTAGGTATAGCATAGGGAAGCGATAGGTGTTCGAGTTTTTTGGGTCCCAGCCAGGCATCGGCGAGTTGTTCGTCAATGAGGTTCGCCAACGCCTCGGCTTGCTGAGGGTTGCTGTACGCGGCCATCACAATGTCGCCGATAGCCTTACCCTCGCTGTTGTTGATAACGCTGCCTGGTGGCGGCAGGATATCCTCGCCCGCAGCAAAGCTGATGCGATACATATGCCGTTTTAATGCGCCGCGATAATGCAAACGCGCCACAATTTCCTGGCCGGTGTAGCAGCCTTTGCGGAAATTAATCGCCTCCACCAATTGATAGTTCAGCGCTTGGGGCGTAAACATTTCATAGCTTTCAGCGCGTACCTCACCGATACCGGCGCGAATGTCCAGCAAGGTCCAGAGGTTTTCTGCGGCGGCCACGGTGTGCGGTGACAATGTTGCTATCACCGCCTCAGCATTGGCCGCCAACCAACACTCATACCGCTGCTGGTCGAGTTTGATGATGATATGGTCACCTGCTGCAACCCAGTTACCCTCTTGCTCGGGAACTGTTCCCAACGCTGCGTGCAGGAGTGATTCAGCGGCCGGGCCACTGATGCCGATTCGCCGATAATGGTTGCTGCGGTCATGCAGTTTTGCCTTGGAAAACACGATATATTTTCCAAAACCGGCTAAGGCTTTTTCTATCAAGCTGTGATGCATTCGCAACAGAATCCGCTGCTCATCAAGTTGCAGCGCCCGAAAACTCACCAGCATCCGTCCTTTGATGTTGCATTGTGCTCCCAGGCGCGTAACACCGTTGGCTAGTTCACGTACATCGCAAGTAACCTGGCCTTGTAAAAATTTGGCCGCATCCGGACCCTCTACACCCACCAGGCCGTAATGATCGAGATCAACAAGGCAGGTTTGTGACATGAAGTCGGGTGTATCAATTAAACTGAGCAGGGATTGATCAGCTGTCGTCAATTGTTCAATCAAGGTAAAACTCCCATCAGATAATGTGTTTTCGGCACATGATGCACGCCATGATAGAGCTATCTACCAAAGAGCAAAAGTGCTGGAGTCTGTTAGTGACCCATTCTCAATTATTCAGCAGTGATTGTTTGTCTGACTATACTGACAGATAACTTGAACAAGGCGGTCGTTATAAGTCCGCCTGGGATACATCATTGACGGGATGTTATGAAGCGCAACACCAACTACCGCTATTACGCCAACATTCGCGGCAGCAGCTATTACAAATTATTGTTGTGCTGCCTGCTGACCTTACTAGCGATGTACGCGCACCGTTTTTTTCCGACCAAAAGTTTAATCCTGGCGCCCGCTGCCGAGGTTCCCGCTTATTTGTATATGAGTGAATCCCCCAGTGGTAAATCACAGGTGTATTGGATAGATGCCGAACAATTGCGCTGGCGTTGCGTGGTGGTAGCAGATGGGCAGGATTACACCTGCGGTTTCCATATTATTATTGGTGGTGGCCAAGGCAGCGAAGGGATCGATCTTTCCGGTTACGACAGGATCAATGTTGATGTTGACTACAGCGGGAACGATCAGCGACTGCGATTCTATATGCGCAATTACGAGCCGGGTTTTTCCGATATCAACCGAATGGATACCGCTAAATTTAATAACGTTTATATTCCCAGCCAATTTGTGAATGAACCCTTGACCTTGCAATTAAAAGAATTCTCGGTAGGTGAATGGTGGATTACGTCCTATCAGGTACCGCGAGAATTTTCCCAGCCCAATTTTCGCAATGTTGTCGCATTCGGGATTGATTTAAGTTATCCCGCACCGGTAGGACAGCACGACCTTAAATTAAATCGGCTGGAGTTTGTGGGCTTGTGGATCTCAGCGGAGCGCTGGTATTTCAGTATTTTGATATTCTGGATATGTGTCATTTTTGCGGCCGGTGCGATCAAGCTTGCAACCTTGCGCCGGAGTGTCATGTTGGAGCGTTTGCGTTTGGCGAAGCTGGCCAATCAAAACAGTGTCCTGGCTCAGCAAAGCAATAAATACAAACAATTGTCCATGACGGATCATCTCACCGGCTTGCTGAATCGCCAGGGTGTGACGGAGTATATTGAAGACCATTTCGCGGCGGGCACTGAGCGTCTGGTATCCTTGTTGATCATTGATATAGACCACTTCAAACATATTAATGACACACTCGGTCACGATGGCGGTGACAAAGTATTGCGCGCAATTTCTTCCCTGATTATGGACAACATCCGCCAGACAGACCGTGCGGCGCGTTGGGGCGGTGAGGAGTTCATGGTGATCTTTCCCGACACTCGCCTTGAAGACGCGTATAACACGGCCGAGAAATTGCGCAGCAAGATTGCCTGCACCCGATTTGAGGCGTTCCCACAATTGGTGGTGACTGTCAGTATCGGCGTCGGGTCACACCAGTGCGAGGATGCCTTTTATCATCTGTTCAGGCGTGTGGATGTGGCGCTATATCAGGCCAAAGCGCAGGGGCGCAATCGCACAGTTGTGGCTCAGGGGGCGTGAAACGCTGCTGGCAGTGTTGAATTACGTTATACTGCCCGACCGTTTTATCAGTGCAGCAGGTAGTAAATCGTGGAAAGAAACCGTTTGTTTTGGGGAAGTCGGCGCGGCATGCTGGAGCTGGATTTAATCCTCCTGCCATTTCTTGAAAATATATATCCCGACCTGCCACAAGACGATAAAGAACGTTATTGGGAATTGTTGGAATGCGAGGATCAGGATATGTATGCCTGGTTCATCAATCGCGAAAACCCACAGAACCCAAATTTACAAAGGATTGTTGATATTGTTCGCGCTAATACCGGGCTTCAGAAAAACACCTGAAGCGCCCCTCTCGAACAGCGGGCCGGCGGAAGCTTCCGGCGCAGAAATTCTGACTGTTCATCTACGGCCTTCACGTCATTTATGGTACGCGCAATGTATCGTACATGGCGTGTTAGCGATCAGTCTGGCATTCGCTGTTATCCCACTCATATTCAAGCAGCCATGGTGGTTTATCTTGTGGTTGATGGGTATGGCCGGCTTGTTGATTAGCTGGCAAATCTGCTACACCGCCTGGCGAGCTTTGCCGCAGGTGTTGCATATAGCCGAGCGCGGTTGGCTACTCACAGACGCTAAATTTCAACGGGAGATAGTCCTGTCAGATGAAGCGGTAGTGTTGCCCTGGTTAATGGTTTTACCTTGTCGTGACAAAAATAATAAAACGCGCATTCACCTTGTTATTCTGCCTGATAGCACCTCGTCAGAAGCACATCGGCGTTTGCGCGTGTGGTTGCGGACTCGCCGTTAGAAAACAACGCTTACAAAAACTATGCTTACAAAAAAGTCACCTTCATAATGCCGCCGCGGTAAAGCCCCAGATACAAGACGGTATTTTCTCTTTCCTTGACGACTAACAAACTCCTGACACCGCCAAAGAGTGATTGACTGGGGTAAAGATATTTCGACCAACTGGTGCCGCCATTTTCTGAGATCTCCAGAATCAGTGGTTGAGGTGTATCCCAATTTTTATCCCAGCCGGCGGTATAAAGTGTCTGTGGGTCATCTGGATCGATTGCTACGTCAAAATAAAAGCGGTAGTCCACATCGCCCAATAAATTGGTCCAGGTTTCACCCTTGTCGGTACTTTCCAATACGCCGCCCTCACCGCTGGCTAATATGCGCTGATCGTTAGTTGCATCAAATTGAATACCATAAATAACGCTGGGGTTAGGCAACAAGTCGGAATAGCTGCGTTCTTCATTGGTGTCCAGCGAATAAGCACGCAGCACTAATTGCTCCAATGCATTCTGGCCGCCGTACCAGACTTCATTGGTAGCCGGGTTGCGCTTTACGATGGTTTTACGTTGACCGAAGCCGTGCCACTCGCCGCTCAGAATTTCCCAGTGACGCCCTTCATCCAGTGAACGTGCCAGAACTTCTATACCGGTGGCATAGAGCGCATTATTGTCATCGTCATAGTGCAGGCCATGAATGGCTTCGGGGTCATCTTCACCACCGAAATCATGGATAATTTCACTCCAGGTTTCCCCGCCATCTGTTGTTTCCATTAATTGATATTGTGCGATTTCATCAACAACAAGTGACGTGGAAGCCAAGTAATGTTCGTCATCCAGAAACGCAATATCCAGCACTTCGCGATTGCTCAATCCAGCTGCCAGCCAGCGACCATTCCCTTTGTTTTTGCTGTACAAGCCACGATCTGTTGCAGCAAACACTTGTCCATCGTGCTCATATAACCGCAGGATAATCCGCCCGCTGAGTCCATCGGGCGCAATACCGAAATCTGCCTTGGGTGGCTTGTCATCGCTGCCACAACTGATCAGGAAAAAAAGGCTGAGGGATACGACGGCAAGCAAACGAGCGAAGAGGGTAGCACGCATACAGGCAACTCCATTGAATGATATTTTCATTGCACAGAGTATGCAGCGCGGCCTGAAAAGGAGTGGTAAAAAATTGTACCTGCTTGTGAGAATCTGTAACGAAATGGGCGGCGGTAAAATATCCGCCGCCCGGTATGATCAATCTTTGCTGACTACAATGTCCTGCCCCGCAAAGTTGGTCGGCACCAGAATAGTGTCGCGTGCGACCGAGGATTTTTTGGGATAATCGAGCGAAAAATGTAAACCGCGGCTTTCCTTGCGTTCGATGGCGGAACGAATAATCAGTTCTGCCACTGTTGCCAGGTTGCGCAATTCGATCAAATCACTGCTGACTTTGTAATTGCTGTAGTACTCGGCGATTTCTTTCTTCAATAGTTTGATGCGATGGGTGGCTCGCTCCAGCCGTTTATGGGTGCGAACAATGCCGACGTAGTCCCACATAAAACGGCGCAGTTCATCCCAGTTGTGCGAGATAACGACATCTTCATCGGAGTTGGTTACGCGCGATTCATCCCATTGTGGTGACGGATCGGGTTCATGAATATCAGGTAAGTTGGCAAGAATATGTTCCGCGGCCGATTGTGCATAGACGATACATTCCAACAACGAATTGCTCGCCATGCGATTAGCGCCGTGTAAGCCGGTAAATGATGTTTCGCCGATGGCATAAAGATTTTGCAAATCAGTTTGGCCATTTTTATCGACCACCACGCCGCCGCAGGTGTAATGCGCGGCGGGCACCACCGGAATCGGTTCTTTGGTGATATCGATACCGAATTCGAGGCAGCGCGCTTTTACGGTGGGGAAATGTTCGCTGATAAATTCCGGTGATTTATGGCTGATATCCAGATACAGGCAGTCGCAACCCAGACGTTTGATCTCATGGTCAATCGCTCGGGCGACGATATCCCGAGGCGCCAGCTCTGCCCGCTCATCAAAGCGCGGCATAAACCGCTCGCCGTTAGGCAGGCGCAGATAAGCTCCTTCGCCACGCAGCGCTTCGGTGATCAGAAACGTCTTGGCTTTGGGGTGATACAGACAGGTAGGGTGAAACTGATTGAACTCCATATTGGCAACGCGGCATCCAGCTCGCCAGGCCATAGCAATGCCGTCACCGCTGGCGCTGTCCGGGTTGCTGGTGTAGAGATAAACCTTACTGGCCCCGCCCGTGGCTAACACCACCACCTTGGCCTGGAACACATGGACATGATCGTCTTCATGACTCAAGGCATAAGCACCGGTGCAACGCAGCTTGCGCGAACCGGCATCGGCCTGGGTAATCAGGTTGATAGCGACATGGTGTTCAAAGATGTGCAGGTTATTTTGCTGCGCGCGCTCCAACAGGGTGCTATGCACGGCCTGTCCGGTGGCGTCGGCGCTGTGGATAATACGGCGATGACTGTGTCCGCCTTCCTGGGTGAGGTGGTAATCCTCTTTGCCGCTTTCTTTGGTAAAGCTGACGCCCTGATCGATCAACCATTGAATAGCGCCTTTGCTGCGCTCCACGGTAAATCGTACCGCGTCCTCATGGCATAAACCCGATCCCGCTATCAGCGTATCGGCGACATGGGCATCAATAGAGTCCTGATCATCGAGGACTGCCGCAATACCGCCTTGGGCGAACCAGGTCGAGCCCTCATTAGCGGCACTCTTGCTGAGCAGGGCGACCTTGGCATAGTTGGCGAGGTTTAAAGCCAGGGTCAAGCCAGCAGCGCCGGAGCCAATGACCAATACATCATGGTTGTAGTGTTTGTTCATCAATACGGGTCCGTATCAAAAATCGTTGCCAGACAGGGTCTTAAATGGCCGTGCAAGCGGCCGTGCAGTATATACAAGCTGCCGCTCCAGTTTAACGCCGCACAGTTTGCCCACTATAAGGTTTTTTTCGGTGCCCTGCTTATACGCTCGCGTGCATATCCGCGGTCTTGTGTGGGTTTGCTTACTGACAGGTTGGTAAAGCCCGGTATGATAGGTGGCGCCTGAACTTTTCTGATGGGGGTGAGTCTATCTGCCAGTTCGAAATGAGCCCCTGTCCGCGATTTAAAGGCATTCATATTCGCAAGTGATTGATTGTGCGGTATTAACTTTTACAGGTAAGCTGCGCATTCATAACAATTCATAGCCGCAGGGCTGGGTCTGATCTGACTTCGGGTGTACCGAAGTGCTTGGGGGTTTTAGCAGAATGACAGCGCAAATAGCGCAAGATGCGGATCAACAACTGGTTGAACGCGTTCAAAAAGGCGATAAACGTGCCTTTGACTTGCTCGTAATCAAGTATCAACACAAAATCCTGGCGATCATCAGCCGTTTTATTCGCGATCATGCCGAGGTTCATGACGTAGCCCAGGATGCGTTTATCAAGGCGTACCGGGCATTACCCAATTTTCGGGGAGACAGTGCCTTTTATACCTGGATGTATCGCATTGCCATCAATACCGCCAAGAACCATCTGGTGGCCCGGAACCGTCGGCCGCCGGCTAGCGATGTCGAGGTCGAAGAGGCAGAATTCTATAACGGTAACGATGCCCTGAAAGAAATGAATACCCCGGAACATAACCTGCTGACCGAAGAATTGCAGACGGCTATCGACCAGGCAATTCGCGATCTACCGGAGGATCTGCGTACAGCGGTGACCCTGCGTGAGATGGAAGGGCTTAGTTATGAAGACATCGCTGCAATCATGGATTGCCCGGTAGGTACAGTGCGTTCACGGATTTTCCGCGCACGCGAAGCTATCGATAAGCGAATTCATCCCCTGTTAAGTGAAGTGTAAGAGGGTAAGCGAAGCCTGAATTGGTGCGCGAAGGGTGGAAAAGCAGGTGCAGGATCTGTAACCAAATGAAACACGTCATGCTTCGCTTGGACATTTAATGCATATTTTTTTAACTAAACTTAACGAAAACTGGCACGGCGCTGAACCTTTGTAAATCTGTCGTGTCTTTTGCAACAAGTACAACTCGTTGCCGTTTGAACGGGTAAGCTAAGTAAACAACATGAGCAACATAAACCCCCGCATTTATCGGCTAGCGGGTTTCCACGAGATGTCTATACAGAGGTAAATCTCAGCATGACACAGCAAAATACGCATCATCCATTGGCAGAATCCCTTTCCTCGCTGATGGATAATGAGGCCTCGGAATTGGAATTGCAGCGCGTTCTCAAGGCCAGCGAATCTGATTCAGAGGTCAAAGCTACCTGGTCCCGTTATCAGGTTGCCCGTGCTGCCCTCCATCGTGATCTGCCCATGCTTGAAATGGGTGACTTTGCGGCACGCGTCAGCGCCGCGCTGGAACAGGAAGAGAATCACTCAACCACATCTGCTCCGGGCACCCCGGAAAAGAAAGCCACGCAATGGTGGCAAAATGTTGCCCGCTTTGCTGTGGCAGCGTCGGTGGCTGGTGGTGTGGTCCTGTTTGCACAGAACTTCGGTGGGTTGAACCCGGAAGCACCCGCGGCGGTAGCAGCAACACCACAGGTGGATGCACCGACGACCGCAGCCGTTCCCGCGCCTTCTTTACCGGCCGGTTACCATGCACAACCCTTGAGCGCGCGCGCAGTTGGTTTGCAAACCGGGTATGAGTCGCGTCAACAGGATAATCGCCAGGTCATCTTTGTTCCGCTGCCCAGTAGCTCACAAACGGCTGCCCAGGTATCCGACGAGGAAGTGCGTGACTACCTTAATAAATTGATTGAAGAGCATGCCGACAACGCGGCATTGAACAGTGGTCAGGGTATGCTACCCTTTGCGCGAGTTGTGTTGACCGAAGAAGATTAATTCCTATGCGTATAGCTGTATTGATTCGCTCCTTGAGCGGCCTGTTGTTATTGCAGGCCGCTCAATTTGTTTTTGCCCAGACAGAAACCCCCAACCCCTCCCAAGCTCCTTCCCAAGCCCAAAGCCTGCAAGCGTTATTTGCCAAGATGTCGCGGGTATCCCACAACCTGAACTATCAGGGTTCTTTCACCTACGAACACCAGAACACCAGCACATTGCAGGGGTTTCGCGTGTCCCATTGGGTGGACGAGGGCGTTGAACACGAGCGCCTGTTGTACCTGAATGGACCGGAGCGGGAAATTGTTCGCCACGGCCAGGCGCTGGATTGCTTCTCTCCCGGCGATCAATTGTTGCAGGGGCGGTTGAGTTCTATCGGCTCCCGGCTGATCGGGCTGGATGAGTTGTATCAATTTCAGATCCGCTACACCGAGCGCGTTGCCGGCCGCATGGCCACCGTGCTGCAAGTGGTTCCGCGCGATGAGTTTCGCTATGGCTATGTATTGAGCGTGGACCAGGAAACCGGATTGGTGCTCAAGTCGCTGATGATCGACGGCACCGGGCGCATCCTGGAACGCTATCAATTTCTGGAATTGGATTTGAATCCCGATATCAAACAATTACAGCAGGCACCTGCGGCCAAGCTACACCGCGTCGCCAACGCTGAACTGGGTGGATGTAATAAAACCCAGGGCGGCGAACCGGAAGGGTGGGGATTGAAGTGGATTCCTACAGGTTTTGCGTTCGTGGGGCAGCACCGTGTTCGGGAGTCTACGGATATGCTGATGTTTACCGATGGGTTAAGTACCTTTTCCGTTTTTATTGAACCTGCCTCCCAGCAGCCCCCGGAAGGTATTGGCCAGCGCGGCGCTACCGTTGCCTTCATGAGCAAAGTGATGCGCAACGATCAGATCCACCGACTCACCGTCGTAGGAGAAATTCCTGCGGTAGCGGCTGAGCAGGTCGCGGCTGGTGTCGAAGCAAAATAAATTCTCTCACGCTGCGGGTGGGAATCTCCCACCCGCCTTGCCGTCGAAGTCATAAACCAATTCCTGCATAATGCGCCCCTGAGCATCCGATTGAGGTGGTGGCATGATCCATGAAAAAGGCCGTATTGTGGCCATAGAGCCGGAAGGCATCTGGGTAGAGACGATTCAGCGCTCTACCTGTGATTCATGCAGCGCTGAAAAAGGCTGCGGCCAAAGCCTGATGGCGAAGCTCAGTGGCCACACCTCATATCTGTGGGTGCTGTTGCAAGGTCGCGATGCTGCGCAATATCAATTGGGTGATGAAGTGGAAATCGGTGTGCCGGAAAGTGTGGTGGTAAACGGTTCGCTATTTGCGTATCTGGTGCCGCTGTTAGCCATGATGTTCGCCGCCGGCATGGCGCACCAGCAATTCGCCCAAGAGGGCATCACCATTTTCTCTGCCTTTATCGGTCTTGTTGTCGGCGCCCTGGTGGTTCGCTGGCGCTCCCATCACATTCGCTTTGACAGCCGTTTGCAGCCAGTGCTGATTGATGATCACAAACCGCTGCGTATCCAACCCTGATTATGTTGCGAATTACATCCAGCTTAAGTATTCCCCTCCATGAGATTGAATTAACGGCTATCCGCGCGCAGGGCGCCGGTGGGCAGAATGTTAATAAAGTCTCCAGCGCAATCCATCTGCGGTTTGATGTGCGCGCTTCATGCTTGCCAGACATCTACAAGGAGCGACTTCTGCAAGTGCAAGACAGCCGGATGTCGGCGGAAGGCGTGATTGTGATCAAGGCACAACGACTGCGCACCCAGGAAAAAAATCGCGAGGATGCGTTGGAGCGTTTAAAAGAAATGATTGCAGGAGCGATCAAGGTTCACAAAACCCGTCACGCCACCAAGCCGACGCTGGCGTCCAAAAAACGTCGTATTGAAGGAAAAACCCGGCGCGGCAACGTCAAACAAATGCGTGGCAAACCTTCGGCAGATTATTAAAAATTACCTAAAAACATTTACGCCGGTAATGCTTGCCAGAGTTCTTTTTGCAACTGTTGGATATTCTCGCCACCGGTTTCCACCAGCCATTTCACCAACGCCCGTGACACATCAGGGTAGGGGATAGGGTCCGGCTTGGGCAGCGGTAACCATTTACCGATTGCTTCGACACTCAATTCTTTCGTCACCGAGGCGTAGCCTAATTTTTGCAGTGCCAAGGCATTGGATTTCTGTTCCATCTGCCCGGCAACCGGTTGCGTCAGAATTTTTTTACCCAGCTGCAATGCCTCGCTGGGTAACTCAAAACCGGTACTGCAAATCACACCTTCGCAACGATGCAAATCCTGCTGAAATCCTTCGCGTGAAAAAGGGCGCACGTGAATATGCCCCTCATCAAAGGCTTCCGGCACCGGTTGATAAACATAGAAGTGATAATCAGGAAACTGACGCAACTGCGGCATGATGTCCGGCAAGCCCGCAAACGGTAGATACACCAGATAGTGACCCGGCGTAAATTCATTGGAGTATTGGGAAGGCTCAACCAGCGGCGGCAGAATCGGCTGGTTAAAGTGATGCCAATGCAAACCGATGGGCAAAGTCACCGGCGCAAAGTTACGCATAAACCACTCGATAACAATGTTGCCGCCTTGCTTGGGAATATCGTAGAAAAACGCATTCTGGTGGGAAATACCGATCACTTTTTTACCGGCTTGTTTGGCGGCCCAGGCCGATACCGGTTCAAAATCATTGATAATAAAATCGTAACCTTCAACATTCACTTTTTTGGTGTCTTGATACAGCCGCCATAAATTACTGGTCATCGCTGTTTTGACATACAGAATTTTTCCACTCTCTGTGGCAAACGTCAGCCCGCGATATACCTGATAATCGCCAAAGGCCTCCATATCAAAAAACTTTTCTTTCGGTCTTCCTGAGAATACCCAATCTACCTGGGCTCCTGCGGCGGCCAAGGCTTTGGCCATGATTCTTGCGCGTGTTAAATGTCCGTTACCTGTGCCCTGAACGCCGTACAATATTCTCATAGTCCTACCAAAAGCGAATGAATATAAATCCCCGAAAATGCGCAACCCGTACCCAAAAGCGCACCGGCTGCAATATCACTGGGGTAATGCACGCCGAGCAACACACGGCTAGCACCAACCAAACTCGCCCACAAATAAACCGGAATCGCTACTAACGGATATAAGTGAGCAAACAAACAAGCAAATAAAAACGCAGCCGCTGTATGGCCGGAGGGAAAACTGAATTGATCTGAAGGTGTAATCCAGGCTTCATAAAAATCAATCTTCATTGCCGGACGATCACGCTTGATTAAATTTTTCAGCAATAAATACAGGCTCACATCCAGGCCATAAGCAATCAGACCTGCCCAGAAGAAAATGGCTCCGTGAACCGGTTCGAGCAGCAACAGTGCTAATGCAACAATAAGATACAGATGGCCGTCGCCCGTGTGAGAAATCCAGCGAATCGACTTACGATACGGAAAGCGTTTGGTGACGTGCAGCCAGAGGAAGGCCAAGGTGTCAATGTGGTGGACTCTTTGCAAAAAAGCATTCATAGTTTCACCGCCTTTGTGACCGGTTAATTGCTACCCCGTCAGAGATACCACCACATTATGAAACTTATGTTACACGTCGGCTTTTTCCCCGCCATTTACACCATCGGAGCACAATGACTTATGTCCAAACCTGGTAAAACCGGTATTGCCCGCGTAGTTGATGCATTTGGTTACTCCATGAAAGGCCTCGCCGCCGCCTGGCGTTTTGAAGCAGCCTTTCGGCAGGAAGTCACCCTGGCGATTGTGATGATTCCCGCTGCATTCTGGCTCGCCACCAACCATATTGAATTAATCCTGTTGATCTCCAGCGTCTTCTGGGTGTTGATGGCCGAGCTGGCCAATTCCTCCGTAGAAGCTGTCGTTGATCGCACGGGTCACGAACGCCACGAACTCTCCGGTCGCGCAAAAGATATCGGCTCCGCATTGGTATTTACCAGCTTGATATTGTTGGGGATCGTATGGGGGCTTGTTGCGTTCAATCGCTTTTATGGGCCACTCTAGTTTTTACGTAAAATCCATCTGGTAATGCTGTAGCGGAGATTGTTACCAATTTGCTACAGCATGGTCTATGCTCATTATTTTACGCTCTATAAATTTCCAATAGATCGCTATCAAAATGAGCCGGAAGGATTCCGGATGGTCGCGCTCTTCGCGAGCGCGTGGATTGAAACATGTGCTGCCATCCATAGCCAGACGGCGTGTTGTGCTCTTCGTGAATGCATGGTTTGAAATATGTGTAGTTTTTGTCGTATTTGCGCAGAAGGTGAGTGGTGGTGTATTTGGAACTAGCGAGTAATGCATGCAGCACTATGTAGAGATTACCTTGCTCCCTAGTGATGATATTGGTCATATTTTTTGTGGAGTAAAATTTATCAGCAATCACATTTTTGGCTTTAATAGAGCTGGCCTGTAAGTCAGAGCGGGAATGTTGGATTTTGCTGTCCTGAATACAATGCTAAACAGCTCCGCCTCGGACGGAAAGTTCGTGTGTTTTCTTCACCTGAGACGCAGCTCATGCAAGACGAAACTTTCGAGCAAGAGCCATCCCCTAGTTATAGTTATTCCCTGTAAAAATGATCGAACCAGTCGGTGACAATTGATCACCGGCTGGCTATTTTTGTCTCTTGAAGTGGAGGCTGTTTTTATATACAGTATTTGGTTTCGCAGGCCAGTAATCAAGGGATGAAGCGATGAGTAGCAAACTACAGGTATTAGACCAGGAAATAGGTACGTCACAAGTTAATGGTATTGAATACATTTGTATTACGGATATAGCGCGATATAAAAGCTCTACCAACACAGATGACTTGATCCGTAATTGGCTGCGGAACCGCAATACGGTCGAGTTTTTGGGCATTTGGGAGCAACTCAATAATCCTGAATTTAAACCCGTGGAATTCGACGGGTTTAAAAAATTGGCAGGTCTTAATAGTTTTACCCTTACCCCTAAGCAGTGGATTGAGTCCACTAATGCTATCGGCATAATTTCTAAAGCAGGTCGCTATGGGGGTACTTATGCACAAAAGGATATAGCGTTCGAATTTGCCAGTTGGATTTCAGTTGAGTTCAAGTTGTATCTGATCAAAGAATTTCAGCGTTTGAAAGAACAGGAATTCGCTCAGCTAGGGTGGGACATTCGTCGAAACCTCGCCAAAGTAAATTATCAAATTCATACCGATGCCATTAAAGAAAATCTGATTCCCGATAAGCTAACCAAGCAGCAAATTAATGCCGTTTACGCATCGGAAGCAGATTTATTGAATATGGCGTTGTTCGGTATTACTGCTAAACAGTGGCGAGAGCAGAACCCTGCCGCGAAAGGAAATATGCGGGACTATGCAAATATCCATCAGTTGGTGTGTTTGGCAAATTTGGAGTCAATGAATGCACACTACATTGCAGAGGGCGTACCCCAGTCGGAGCGCTTGCCAAAGTTGAATGCACTGGCGATATCGCAAATGAAGGTGCTATTAAAGTACGTCTCTCCAAACTCCCTTAAAACAACCCAGTAATTACCATCCTCCAGACCATTAAAAATCACTTTTCAAAAAGCCTTTTAAAAATCAATCAGTTAGAAAATATTGAAGTGTTATTCTGATAACGCTTCGCCAAATAATAAATACTATACCCCCCAACATAAACCTCATCGTCCTTCAATCTCTCCCCCTTCATCCCCCACAGTCCTTCAACCGCAAAACCCGACGCATTCAGCTGTTCAATTTGTTTTTTGCCGCTGATGTAATACGTCAGCATAGTGTAGTGGTGGGCCTGGTCGTTGAAGATGGCGTAGTCATCTGTTTGAATTTGTTGTGCGCGGTGTTTGATGGCGTTGATGATGCCGGTCAGGTAGCCGATCATCCGTCGCGCCATGCGTTTTGGATTAAGGGTGAGTTGCAGATTTTTCCAATGATAGGCGGGGTAAATCTTGTGGTCGCGGTTGTGGGAGGAAAATATAAAAAGTCCGTTTGGTTTTAATATGCGGCGAATTTCTTGCAATATTTTTAAACGGTCCTCGTGAGGCACATAGTCAATGCCGTTGTAAGAGAACCACACCATATCAACACTGGCTTCTGCAAAAGCGGAAAGGTCGCGCGCGTCTTGTTGATGCAATGGTAGGGTCGGGAAACGGGCGGTGGCGATGTCGATCATTGCCTGGGAGTAGTCGATGCCGACGTATTGGTTGCAGGCGGGTGCTAAAAAAGCGGTGGTTCGGCCAGCGCCGATACCGATATCGAGCAACGAGGCATGTTGAAGGGTATCTCCGAGCTGATGGAGTATGGCGGTTTCTGCGGGTACCGGTGTCTGTTCCCGCGCGTATTCGAGCGCGATGTCCTCGGCAAACCAGATCCGCTGATTGATGTAGGTAACGTCTTCTTTCATGCTCCGAAGCTTAGCATTTGCGGCGCCAGCGCCTTGGTTGGTTATTGCACACTCGGGGGACTTTTATTTAAGCCTCTCGCGTGGGCTTGGACCCGAAGCGCGATTTAGAAATTGTCAGCGGTCATTTTTTCAGGTAATTTATTGTCAATTTATAATATTTATATGGCCAGCGCTTTATGTCTGTGATTTTCTCCGTTAATGACCACCCGCACCGCCGCTTTAATCCCCTGACGGGTGAGTGGCTGCTGGTTTCCCCCCATCGCACCAAGCGACCCTGGCAGGGCCAGCAAGAGTTGAATCAATGGCCTGACAGCCCGATTCATGATCCGGGCTGCTATCTGTGCCCTGGGAATCCGCGCGTCGGCGGGGAAGTGAATCCAAACTATTCAACCACCTTTGTCTTTACCAACGACTTCGCGGCCTTGATGCCTGAGGTGCCCGATGCGCCCACGGTCGATGATCCACTGTTCCAACTGCAGGCCGAGCGCGGCACCAGCCGGGTGATCTGCTTTTCGCCGGATCACAGCAAAACCTTGCCGTTATTGAACGATAGCGAGATGCAGGCCGTGATTACCACCTGGATGGAACAGACCGCTGAACTGGGTAAAACCTATGCCTCGGTGCAGGTGTTTGAAAACAAAGGTGTGGTGATGGGTTGTTCCAATCCGCATCCCCATGGTCAGATCTGGGCGCAGAGCCAGTTGCCGACGTTGATACACAAGGCGGATGTCAATCAGCGCGCTTTTTTTGCGCAACATCAGGTGCAGATGTTGCTGGATTATGCACAAAAAGAATCCCGCAATGGCGAGCGCGTGGTGGTGGAGAATGATGATTGGTTGGTGGTTGTGCCTTTCTGGGCGGCCTGGCCATTTGAGACACTGGTGTTGCCGAAGATGCTGTGCCCGCGCATCACCGATTTAACGCCGGGTCAGCAGCAGAGCCT
Source organism: Cellvibrio sp. PSBB006 (assembly GCF_002162135.1). Taxonomy (NCBI): domain Bacteria; kingdom Pseudomonadati; phylum Pseudomonadota; class Gammaproteobacteria; order Cellvibrionales; family Cellvibrionaceae; genus Cellvibrio; species Cellvibrio sp. PSBB006. Next base: position 75,052 of record NZ_CP021382.1, read on the forward strand.
GGGTGCGATCCTGCGTGACCTCACGGCCCGCTACGACAATTTGTTTGAGTGTTCTTTTCCTTATTCCATGGGTTGGCACGGTGCGCCTTTTAATGGCGATGATCCGACGCCCTGGCAATTGCACGCGCATTTCTTCCCGCCGTTGCTGCGCAGCGCGACGGTGCGCAAATTTATGGTGGGTTACGAAATGTTGGCTGAGCCCCAGCGCGATATATCGCCGGAGCAGGCCGCTGAGCGTCTGCGTCAGCAAAGCCCTGTTCATTTTCGGTTGAGGTAGTTGGTTGTGAATGTATTAACACCTGCTGTTGTAGAAGAGTTGTTTCAGGCGCGTTTTGCGGCAATGCCGGATGTCGTGGCCAGCGCGCCCGGCCGCGTCAATTTGATTGGCGAGCACACGGATTACAACGATGGTTTTGTGTTGCCGGCGGCCATCAATTACCACACCTGGGTTGCTGCCGGTGCACGCGATGATCGTGAATTGCATATCATCGCCCATGACTTTACCGATCAGACTGTCAGTTTTCATCTCGATGCTGAAATGCAGCGCGACGCCGCAATGCCCTGGTCCAATTATGTGCGCGGCGTGGTTCAGCAATTGCGTAAAAAAGATTTTCAGTTGCGCGGTGGCAATATTTTTATTACGGGCAATGTGCCCGCCGGTGCCGGCTTGAGCAGCTCCGCTTCATTAGAGATGGCATTGATTCGCGCCCTGACGGAACTCAGCGGTGAGGCGGTCGAACCCAAGGCAGCGGCTTTGATGGGACAGGCGGCAGAGAATCAATTTGTGGGGTGTAATTGCGGCATCATGGATCAGCTGATCTCCGCCTGTGGCCAGGCCGATAGCGCCTTGCTGATTGATTGTCGCGACCTGGGTACCCGCGCCGTGTCGATTCCCCAGGATTGGGAAATTCTGATCGTTCATTCCGGTGTTAAACGCGGTCTGGTAGAGAGTGAATACAACCTGCGGCGGGAGCAATGTGAGGCGGCGGCGCGCTATTTTAATCAGCGCAGCTTGCGTGATGTGCCCTTGGAGCATTTGCTGGCCGCCGAGGCCGCGTTGGAGCCTCTGCTATTTAAACGCGCGCGTCATGTGTTAACAGAGAATGCACGCACGCTTACGGCGGCCGATGCCCTGATGAACGGGGACATGAAAACACTGTCCCGTGTGATGGCAGAATCCCATGCGTCGATGCGCGATGATTTCAATATCACCGTGCCTGCGATAGATACGCTCGTGGATATGTTAAATACAGCCGGGCAAGGTTTGGCCGGCGCACGTATGACCGGTGGTGGTTTTGGCGGATGCGTTGTGGCCGTTGCGCCCCAGTCCCTTATCCCCACCCTGATGGCGACGGTTGAAAACCATTACCAGCAGGAAACCGGCTGCGAGCCTACGCTTATTCTCGCTAAGGCCAGTTCTGGCGCTTTTGCAGGCATTTAACGCTGGTTGTTTGTCGGATTACGCTGCGCTAATCCGACCTACGTTATTGCAAATTCTCCCCCGTAGGTCGGATTAGGCAAAGCCGTAATCCGACAAACTCACTTCCCAAAACCCCGCCACCATTTCAAAAACCAATAACATCGCCGTTCAGCGATAGCCTGAGAATATAAAAGAAGATAAACGAAAACGAACCAGACTTCTCAGTCTGATTCCAGGGATGCTGCACCATCAATCAATGACGCCGTTGTGGGTCCGGTTGACCGATAAATGCGTAATAGTCCTGCTCTAATGTCCGCCCGCGGTTACGGCGTTCGGTGGATTTACGGCGTTTGCGGTGGTACAGGTCGAGGGGCATATCCTTACAAGGATCGCGATCCAAACGGCGATCTCCGCGCCGCCGGTCAATGAAGAATTTGTGCTCGCTCATGGTAATACGTCTGGTTGGTTTAACAGGTCAGAACAGTTCCTTGCTCCAAGTCAACAAAGTGTAGCTGGTTGGAGGTAAAATGCCGGGAATTTTTGTGACCCAAGTCGGAGTTCCAGCGATGAAACCTGTTGAAAGCCAAATCCGCGCCAAGCTGAGTGCGGCATTCCAGCCGATACATATGGACGTAATCAACGAGAGCCATATGCACAGTGTACCACCCGGCTCAGAAAGCCATTTCAAGGTGGTATTGGTATCAGCGGACTTTGCGGGCAAGCGCCAGGTTCAACGCCATCAAGCCATTTATGCCACCTTGGCGGAGGAGTTGGGGGCGGGGGTTCATGCCCTGGCGTTGCATACATACAGCCCGGAGGAATGGCTGGCTAACCAGGCTGTTCCGGATTCGCCCCAGTGCCTGGGCGGCAGTAAGCATCAATAAACTGCCTCTGGTTGTACAAAAATTAAGCGTCTATAATGCGCGCCCTGCATTAACCTGATATTGAAAGTGAAGCCCTATGAGTTCGATTGTTGTTGCTGCCTTGTACAAATTTGTTGCCTTGCCTGACTACGAAGCCATTGCGCCACGCCTGAAAGCGCAATGTGATCAACTGGGCTTGAAAGGCACCTTGCTGTTGGCGGAAGAAGGGATCAACGGCACGGTTGCTGGTACTCGCGACGGCATTGACGGCTTGCTCGATTACCTCAAAAGCGATCCGCGCCTGAGCAACTTGTCGCACAAAGAGTCTTACTACGAAGGCATGCCGTTTTACCGGATGAAAGTAAAACTCAAGAAAGAAATCGTGACCATGGGCGTCAACGGCATAGATCCGCAAAAGATTGTGGGCACTTACGTTAAGCCCCAGGACTGGAATGCCCTGATCAGTGATCCTGAGGTGGTCGTGGTGGATACCCGCAACCATTACGAATATTCCATCGGTACCTTTGAAGGTGCGATAGATCCCAGGACGGAAACCTTTCGGGAATTTCCGGGGTTCGTGGCCAAAAACCTGGACCCGAGCAAACACAAGAAAGTCGCTATGTTTTGCACCGGCGGTATTCGCTGTGAAAAATCGACGGCTTACCTGAAAGAGCAGGGCTTTGATGAGGTATATCACCTTGAAGGCGGCATCCTTAAGTATCTGGAAGAAGTGCCGGAAGAAGAGAGCCTGTGGCGCGGTGAGTGCTTTGTATTTGATAACCGCGTGGCGGTTAATCACAGCTTGCAAAAGGGTGTTTACGATCAATGCCACGGGTGTCGCCACCCGATTACCGAGGAAGACAAGCTCTCTACGTTTTACATCCCCGGTGTCAGTTGCCCTCGGTGCTATGAGCAACTGACGCCGGAGCAGAAAGAGCGTTTTACTGAACGCCAGAAGCAGATTGAACTGGCCAAGCAACGTAATGAATTGCACATTGGTGCCTTACCACCAGCGCGGCAAAAACGTACATCGGCTTCTGCAAAGTCATAAATGAGTAGAGTTAGGTGCCATTTACCATGTGATGGCTTCGCGGTCAGGAGAGCATGTGGTTTAATGCCGACTTCATCGCAATCATGCAGAGATTTTTATGGACTTTGATGCTTGGGAGGCAGACCTCGCTGCCGGTACAGCTACTCACGCTTGTGGCTTCGTATTGAAAATCGAAGGTAATCCACGTAATCCATCCTCGGTTGATCCGGGCAAATTTCCTCCCGACTTGAGCTTTGCTGACCAGGCGCGTTTGTTGCGTTGCGGCATGGAGTTTCTGGCTAAAGCGGCATCAGACAATGGTGCGACGCATTACAGCAGCAAGAGTGGTTATGCACGCGCGGATGATCCGCGTATGGCGGCCATCAAGGCACGTGAGGAAGAAGCCAAACGCTATGCTGAGCGCAGCGACAAACCCAAGCGGTCAGTCCTGTCGTTGAAGAAAAGCAGTTGATCGAGAGGCAATAAAAAAACGGCGCAACCCCCAAGGGCTGCGCCGTTTTTTTATATGTGCGGAAATTACAACAGGCCGCGCAGTTGCAGGTCAGTGCGATGCGCATCCATCAAACGGAACATCAACTCAAACTTTTGTCCCGCCAGTTCGGTGAGCTGATGAGTATCTTCAGCAGCGTTTTTGGGGCGATAAATCAGTGAATAAAGCTCTTTGGAGAGCGAGTCCATAGAGGTGAAGATTTCCTCAGTGGTTTCATCGGTACGGAAGACGCGCCCTTGCTTGGTCATCTCCAGGTACTTGTCACACTCCTGCAACCATTCCTTGCGTTGTTCAATAAAGTTGCGAATATTTTTGATCCCGCCCCGGTGGCCGCTGCCCAAGCGCTCTTCGCGATATTTTTGCAGGCTTTTGCGGGAGTTCACCAGAAAATCCACCGAGGTGGTTTTGCAATACTTGGAGTCCAGATAAGCCGGGAATTTAATATCGTGTTCCGCCATGACTTTGTCACGCATACAGGTTTCGTCACATGCAAAGGCAAACGGCACGATAAGAACAAGGTGTAAAAGAAGCAGTGTTTTTTTCATAGTGGGGTCGCCGAATATATTAGTTATTGCTATTCCAAGGTCCAACGCCTGTGTGTGATATAGATCACTTTGGCTGGCGCGTCAAGCATCGGCTATAAAAAACACTTTATTAATAATAATCTGATTAGATGTACGCGTTTCTTATAGTTGAAAGCGTAATAATGCGCCGCTTTTGGCGGCGCGAGCGGAATGACCAACAATTAGCCGAAAAAGCCCAGTGGGTTTTTGCTGATGGCGACACTGAAGATGTAGATGAAGACGATAAGCGCCGCTATCCAGCTGCATTTGCGCACAGTGGGATTGGCATTCCTGAATGCGATAACCCCAAGAACGATGTAAACCACCAACAGGACAATCTTGGTCATCAACCACGGATGATCGCCGGGCGAATAGCGTAGGACGCCGGCGAGTGCAAAGGCGCTGATCAGCAACAGGGTATCAATGATATGTGGCAGGATCTTTACCAGTTTTTTATGCAGCCAGGGCGATTGTCGCCACATCCAGATACCGCGAATAAAAAAGCCGATAAACGATAAAGCGGCCATTGTCATATGGATATGCTTGAGCATCAGGTACATGAGCGGAGTTCCATTTATGGTTGTTATGAAGGGTATCGATAGTGGTTGGGTTTAGGGTGTTAACGCTTTGGTAACCAATTGCAACATGGCCTCCGATAATGGCAGGCGCAAGGCAGCTTCATGGCCCTTGGGTGACATTTTGTTCCAGGTTTTGCGGATGATATCGATCAGCTTTTCTTCGTCGTGCTTGGCTGCAAACTCTTCCAGGTAGTATTCCAGAAAGACCAGGCAAATCACGTCTTCCAGTGCCTGCACTTCCTCGTCACGCTTTAACCCGCGTTTGAGCAACAAATCCTTCACTCGTTGAATGGCCGCCTCGTCATAACCTTTGTTGTGCATGATGACGGCGGCGGTTTCGCCATGAAATTGTGCCAGGTCGCTACGCCACCGTTTGTAGCCCTGGCGATCCATCGGGTAATCGCTGCGCGGAATCTTCCAGCGGCAAATATGCTGGCAACGTGCAGCCAGTTGCAGGGTGATGGATGCGTCTGGACAAAAGCGTGCGAGCTGCTCACTCATCCGTTGGCCGTAGATCCACTCTTTGGGAACAGATTGACCGTTGACGATTTCCTGGTGAGGGTCTTGTTGGTTGGCTGCATCGAAATCAGCCAAGGTAGCCTGAAGTTGTTCAGCGGGGGTCATGGGTATCCTTAGTAATTATTCGGCGCCGCTTGCGATGTTGCGCAACTCGTCTAGGTCGTTAATCGCAATATCTTTGCGATTAACCTCAAGAATGCCCAGTTTTTGCAAGCGAGTGAAAACCCGGCTGACGGTTTCAATGGTCAGGCCGAGGAAGTTACCGATATCGGTGCGCGACATCGGTAGGGAAAATGACATCGCCGAGAGGCGGCGACGGTGGTTGCGTGTCGAAATACTCATCAACAATGTCGCAATACGTTGCTCTGCCGTGCTTTTGCTCAGCAGGGTAATGATTTGTTGGTCATGGGTTATCTCACGGCCCATCAACTGAAAAATATTACGCTGTAACGAAGGAATTCTGGTGCTGAGTTCTTCCATGCTGTGAAACGGAATTTCGCAGATGGAGGCAGTTTCCAGGGCAATGGCGGAGTTGGTGTAGCGGTCTTCCGCCAGGCCTTCCATTCCCACGACCTCGCCCGGCAGATAAAAGCCGGTAACCTGTTCTTCACCGTTATCACTCAGGGTGATGGCTTTTACGGCTCCGGAGCGAATGGCAAACAGCGAGGAAAAACGATCATTCGCGCGGTACAGGTACTCGCCTTTTTGCAAAGGTTTGCTGCGCTGGACAATGTCGTTCAATCGGTCAATATCATCGATATGCAGACTGATGGGCAGGCATAGGGTATTGAGGCGGCAGTTGCCACAGGAAATTCGTTTGTCGTGCGCGCAATGAGGAGAAGTGGGAGAGGTATCTACAACCTGGATATGGATCATGGAAGGACCTCGGTAGGATGTGACCCGTGAGAGCGCCCAATTGTTGCAGCTTTACCTGGTGGGGTAAACAGATTTCACTTGTACACTCTCAATCAATCGCCGTCCGTTTACGGCGCGCACGCGTAGCCCAGTAGCGATAGGCGCCGAGCAGCAACACCATCATGATCGCCAATGCAACTAATGATGTCAGGATGTCCCGAATATCCTTCCCCAGAAAATCCGCAAAGTGCCATTTGTGCAGGTAACCGAAACTGTAACCCTCCAGGCGATCCACATCGGTGATGGCGGCAGCCAGGGTATGGCTAGCCGTTTCCACATAGATGCTGGGATTTCCCGGCAAGGCAAAATCCACCGCATGCACCGGTAAGCGTTTATTCACAAAGCCATATTCATTATCGAAGCCTTTTACCAGGCGAATATTTTTAATGCTGTCTGCCGGGTATTCACTGAACGCCAGGGCCAATGACTCGGCATGGCTGCGCCAGCCCTGATCCAGTAGCGCGCCGGATGTGGCGTGGAGATAGCGGACGGCATCCCTCTGAGGTTGTTCATGGGCATGGTGAGCGTGATGGTGATGATGTTCCCCGCCGGGTGGTTCCGGCGGTGTAAATTCGCGCAGCTGCCAATACAGGTCCGCACCGATGCGTGCCAGTTGTATATCCAGGATGTCATCGCGAGCCAGTACACGCTGCAACGCGCTCATATCCAGGCGCAAATCTGCTGCGTTAATTGTCAGCGGCTGCGCTGGTTGCGGTTGGTCAGACTTGTCGCGTACCAGTAGATGAAATAAACCACTGAGGCAAAACGCCATCGCGAAGATCGCTACGGTTGCCCCCAGGTGACGATGGATCTTGCGTGACACAGGATGATGCTGGTGCGCACTGATCTGTTTGCGAAACATACCCAGACGCCAGCTCTTGATGTACAGCACCAGACCAAAGGCGGCAGTACAAAAACCCAACACCAGGAAGATGCTCATCAGGCTTTGTCGCAGGGGCAGGGAATCAATCCAGGTCCAGGAATGCAGTGCGCGGAAAAACGCACCAGTGATGGATTTGTTGTTATCCACAATGGTCGCCAATCGTCCCTGTTGGGTATCGATATATACGCGTGCATTATCAGCACGCTCAAAATTTACCCGCACAACCGGGAGGTAACGATTGATGTACAGATAGTCGGAATCGAATTGTTCAATGGGAGTAGCATCAATCACCGGCGACGTGGAGTCACCCAAATAATGCCGCGCCATAAAGTCGGCATACCGTTTTTCACCGTGTTCAATTAGCGTGAGATCGGTAGCAGAAAAGTAGGCAATACCCTGGTCGCTATGAATACGATAAACCGGTCGGTTCTGCCATTGAAACAGGCGCAGATGAAGAATATGCCGGAGATCATATTGCTTCACCAGATGCTCGACTGGCGCAACATCCTGCCACTGCAAGGGCACGGTGGGCGGTGTAAATACCGGCTTGGGATTGATGCGTGAAATCAGCGGATGAGCCAGACCGCTCAAGGCCCAGGCGATGACGGCGATGCACATCACCAGGCCGATGCGTTGATGCCAATGGTATAAAAAAGAAAAGCTGTTTTTAGTTTTAATCATTGCGATCTTCTGTTAATTGCCGATGGTTTCCGGGCTCTTGTCGTTTACCATTCACTTACAAAGTAAACGCCGGCCGGATTACCGCAGCTTAAGATTGGCACAGCGTTGTGCGGGTAAAAAGGTGACAAATTGTCGCACCCCTTGTCGCACTTCTGTTTCGCCTCGCGACGCTCGGTGTGCAGGCTAACGCATCACATTAAAGGGGGCTTTACTTGAGCTTTAAGTCGGGTATATAGTGCCTCGGCTGGCAAACATGCAGCATTATTTATGGTACATCGTTGTTCTAGCAGTACATCTATTAGCAACCTCGTTTTGTTCTTCATAAGTAAGATGTGATCAGTCAGCACAGATGCCAAGGTGGCAATTTTTAATTTACTCAGCTAAAGAGCATTGAGGTTTTTTATGTCTAAAAGTACTGGTACTGTTAAGTGGTTCAACGAGTCTAAAGGTTTCGGTTTTATTGAGAGCGATGCTGGTCAAGACGTTTTTGTTCACTACAGCGCTATCAGCGGTTCAGGTTTCAAAACCTTGGCCGAAGGTCAAAAAGTAGAGTTCGACGTTAAGCAAGGTCAAAAAGGCCCACAAGCTGAAAACGTCATCGGTCTCTAGGTTTTACGACTGATGTACTCAAAGCCGCATTTCGATGCGGCTTTGTTGTTTTTACCGGGAGTGTTTTAAAAATTTACTGAATGACAGCAGTCATTGATCCGCTGCGCTGGCTACCGGTTTGATCAGTTTTATCAGATACATTGTGGGCCAGTGTTTGCCCGTCACCCACAATCCTTCGTGCTCCGTATCGTAAGCAATACCATTTAATACGCTCTCACTGGATTCGATATCCACCTGCGCCGTGAGGGCGGTAAGGTCCAGTGAACCGACTACCTGGCCTGTCGTGGGATCAATCTGTACCAGGCGATTCTCATGCCAGACATTGGCCCATACATAACCCTCAATAAATTCCAACTCATTCAAGCGCTGCACCGGCCGTCCTTCTTCGTTTACATCCAGGGTCTTTTCCAGACTAAAATCTGTTGGTGAATGGAAATACAGGTGCTCGCTGCCGTCGCTGCGAATTAATAATTTACCATTGTGGGTAAGCCCCCAGCCTTCGCCGCTGTAACGCCAGCGGTCGATAACGCTGAAAGTGGTGCGGTCGTAAACAAAGACGATTCCCTCCTGCCAGGTGAGCAGATAGAGTTTGTCGTCCAGCAGCGCCAGGCCTTCCGCGAAGTAGCGATCAGGCAGCTTATCTTTTTGGGTGAAATTGGCGGTGAGCTGGGCCCATTTGTTGTCCGGTTCAGTGCGGGGATAGCTGACCAGCATGGAGCGGCCATACAAGCCGCTGCTTTCATAGAAGGTATCACCATCCAGCACCAGCCCTTGGGTAAAGAGCGTGGGTTTATGTGAACGTTGTGCCAGCACTTGATAATCGAAATGAACCACGCCTGACGTATGTGCTACCGTGGTTTCTGCGTTAGCTATCAGCGGCCCGCTCAGGCAGAATAGCCACCAAAACAAGATGATGCTTTTCACTGTGTGATCAACCTTTATACGTTTATTCAGCGCTTATTGTGACAGGGAAACCCCCAGAGTAAAACTTATGCAAAAGATCCAGGCGTTTCGTGATTATTTGAGACAGAGGACTGGCGCCCAGCGGCTTCAATCCTTCATCGGTTTTACCTTGCTCGGCGGCTTTATGGTCGTGCTGCCGTTTGTGATTTTTCTGTTCCTGCTCGAATGGCTGTTTAATTTTATTACCGGGATGATCAGCCCGTTGAGCGGCTGGCTGGTGAGCATTACACCCCTGGCTAAATATATGGCGGATATTCTTGCCATTATTATCGTATTGAGTACATTTTTTGTGATCGGCCTGCTGATCAAAACCAACATTGGCCGGTTGTTGCATGAGCGTGTGGACGCCTGGTTGACGAAGCTGGCGCCCGGTTACAAAACAATTCGGGAAATCATTTCACAACTGTTGGGGGGTGAAAGTAATGCCTCGCTGCTGAAGGGGCAGGTGTGTCGAGCTTACATTATGGGACGACCGGCGGGGGTGTCGGTGACCGGCATCGTGACGTCGATTCATGATAACGGCGATTATACGGTGTATGTGGCAACGGCTCCCATTCCCACCTCGGGTTTTGTTTATCATTTATCACCGGATTGTGTGGATCTATTGCCTCACATCAGTGTTGAAGCGGCCATGCGCACGGTTATCGCCTGTGGCAGCGGCTCACAGATTTTGTCTGAACCACCGCCGACGGTGAATAAACCGCTACAGATCGATGTGCCCTGAGTGGGTCGTTTTGAAAGCGGTCCGGTGCTGCCGGTCCAGTGTTGATACCTAGCTTTTGGGCTTGCGCGCGGTAGATTTTTTTGCGCCGGGTTTTTTATTGCCGGTGGATTTCCTGGGTGATTTCTTTTCGCTTGCTGTGTCAGGTTTACTCGCTGACGGCTCCTCGCCACGCTCGCTGGCCTGTACATACGCGATAGCGCTCTGCACCGCAATTTTGATTTTATGTTCGATCTCCTGCATTTCCTGCGGCGACATAAAAAACGTCATATCCACATCGTGGCGAATATAACGCGGGGGCAGGCGATTAAGCGCTACGCAGGCCACATCTGCCAGAAATTCACGATCACCGGCTTGCACCCGTTCACTGGTTGCGCTGATTTCCTGCAACACCAGCCGCTCATAATAGTTATGGATAAAATCCACGTCGTCATCAAAAGTGTAGTGGCGATTACCGGTCGTCAGCATGGGAAACTCCTTGTGAGTAAATTTATGCCAAAAGTATAGACCTAAATCCCCATCAAGCCCTATTCCGAATCAAATCCCGAATCAAAAACCGCCCCGGATTCAACGCCTGCGCAAGCTCCCGACTGACCGGCAATACCTCACCAGCTATTTGCGCTGCCAACAATTCTGCGCTCAAGGGCGTATAAGCCAAACCCCGCGATCCATGGCCGACACTGATAAATAGCCCCGGATAATAACTGCCGGGTAGGGTGATGTTCGCCTTGGCGTTTTTACGCAGCGGTGCGAAGTCGGCAAGAAACTTTTCCGCATGGGGCACCGGGCCGACTAACGGCAAGTAATCCGGTGTTGTGCAACGGAATGCTACCCGCCCGCTTAATCTATGCTCATCAAGTGTTGTAAAGGTGTCAGCCAGTGCAGGTATATCCTTGCGCAGATGGTTGATATTGGTGAGATGATCTTCCGCACGCACAGCGGCAGATTTTTCTTTTAAATTAAACGTCGCGCCCGCGCAATGAAACCAACCCTGTTCGGTTGCATAGGCGGGGCCAATATAACCTTCAGCGCACAATACCGTTTGCAGCTGTTTGCTGGCATCAGTCGCCGGTAGATAGGTGATTTGACCGCGAATGGATTTAACCGGCAAATGCGCGGCTTGCGTAAACGCGCGCGCATCCCGGGCGTTGGCAATAACCACAGTGGGCGCTGACAATATGGTTTCACCTGCGTTATCGCAAACAGACCAGGCATCATCATGTTGTTGCAGTGAGATCGCGCGCGTGTTGCAGGTGACCTGGATGTTGGGATGTTGAACCAGCATCTTGCACAGCAGGTGCGGATTAATCCAGCCCGCAGAAGGAAAATAAAGGCCGGCATAATTGAGCTTAACGCCTGCCAATTCACTCGCCTGTTGTGAATCAACAAAACGAACCAGCTCGGTTGCTGTACTAAAATTTTCCTGCAACAGCCGATACAGTTTTTCCTCAGCCGGATTGTGGGCCAATTGCAACACGCCGGAAGCTTGGGCAATTAGTCGTTCATCACAAACTCGATTCCAGAACGGGCGATAATGGTTTAAAGCAAACTGCAAACTGGTGAGATTAAAACTGGCCAAGGCTCCCTGCTTGGGGGATAGCTTGGCATAGAGCACACCTTGCGGATTGCCGGACGCTTCTTCGGCCAGCTGTTCATGGCGCTCCACTAAATTCACTTGCCAACCGCGTTCTGCCAGTGCTCGTGCGGTATGACAACCCGCCAGACCGCCGCCGATAACAATGGCATGACGCTGTGATGAGACAGGGTTCAGATTAACAGCCCAAGGCGCGGGAAAGCACGAGTGATGTGGGTTTTGGGTAATATCATCTGCGTGTATCGACGAAGTTTTTTCTTCAATGCAAGCCGCAACCATCTCGCGCTTGCGCCCGAAGCCGGGTACTTTTTTCACCTGAAAGCCAGCGCGACGCAAACCTTGTTTAACAATGCCCGCTGCACTGAAGGTCGCCGCCGTAGTACCGAGCTGACTGAGGTGGCCGATAACGTCAAATAGGGCATCGCTCCACATCTGTGGATTTTTGGCCGGTGCAAAACCATCAAGGAACCAGGCATCGACCTTTGCGCACGCATCGAAAAACAAAGGGTGGGTGCTGCCCAATAACTGTGTAAAACCCGTCGCAGCGTCATCAATAATCAGGGTGAGGTTGATGCGGCCATCTTGAAATTTCAAACGATGAAAACCGGTTCCGATAACCTCGGGATACTGTTCCAGTAACTCGCGCGAATAATCTTCCAGTTCCGGCCACAGCGACAGCGCACGTGATAAATCACGTTTGTTCAGTGGAAATTTCTCTACGCTCACAAAATGCAAACGCGCATCGCGCGGTGCTACCTGATTCCACAATTGCCACGCGGCTAAAAAATTTAATCCCGATCCAAAACCGGTTTCACCAATAACGAAAGGATTTGTGTCGCCTGGATTCGACCAACGATCAGCTAACTGATTGTGCTGCAAAAAAACATGCCGGGTTTCTTGCAATCCATTAGCGCGGGAAAAATACACATCACCAAATTCGCGGGAGAGTGGTTGCCCTTCGGCATCCCACTCCAGTTGGGCATGATGAATGCGTTCTGACTCTGTCACAAACCAAACTCATCAAGGATTTGTTCACACCATTGCTTGATGCGCGTTTCAGATAAAGCAAATTCATTTTCTTCATCCAGCGCCAGGCCGACAAAATATTGGCCATCGGGTGTTAATGCTTTGGAGGCTTCGAATTCGTATCCCGCCTTGGGCCAATAGCCGCAGGGCGTTGCACCGCGCGCGACAACTTTGCTATGTAAATAACCCATGGCATCAAGGAACCACTCCGGGTAACCCACCTGATCGCCCAGGCCGTAGAGCGCGACTTTTTTTCCGGAAAAATCCACCTCATCGATATCGTCCCAGATATCTTCCCAGTCCTCCTGTAATTCGCCGTAATCCCAGGTAGGAATGCCGAGAATAATAAAATCGTAAAACTGTGCGGTGATGATCGGTGTTTCATTGATGTTAAAAAAATCCACGCGTTCCTCACCGAGAGCCGCCCGAATTTTTTCACCGGCCATCTCGGTGTAGCAGGTCGAGCTGCCGTAGAACAAACCAATGGGAGCGCGACTCATAATTGTTTCGCCCACTCTTTGATCCAGTTGATAGCTTCTTCTTCCGCGTCCAGCCCTTCGCAGGCATCCAGCACCAGTGGATCACCGATGCGCCGCGCACCCAGATCAGCAAAGGCCTCATCCAGCGCACGACCACCTTCATTAAAGGTGGTGTAACTGCTGTCGCCAAGATTAATGACACCATACTGACGCCCTGCAATACGTGGAAAATCGCGCGTCAGTTGTAGATAAAGTGCTTGGATATTATCGGGTAGATCGCCAGAGCCGGTATTGGAGGTGCAGACCAGCAAAATCTCGTTCTCATCGCGCAGGATGTCACTGACATCCGCCTGGAAATTTACCGTCACCGTGTGCTGTAACTGGCGCAATTCAGCCGCCACCGCCTCGGCTACCGTCTCCGCAGTACCCATGACGCTGCCGACCAGAATCTGGATGGAAGCCATACGAAAAGCCTTTAACAAAAATCGGATGGGGCATGATAGTGGGTTTTAGCGGGATCGCAAACCAGCGCCGGTTTATGCATAAACGGTATTCAAACGGCGCCACCATACCCCAACTGCCGCCACGCCTCATACACCATCACGGCCACCGCGTTGGATAAATTCATACTGCGGCTGTTGGCCTGCATGGGGATGCGCAAGACCTGTTCCGGTGGCAGGGATTCGCGGATGCTGGCGGGCAGGCCGCGTGTCTCTGGCCCAAACACCAAATGGTCGTTGTCGCGAAAACGAGCCTCGCTGTGAGTCCGGGTGCCTTTAGTGCTGAGCGCGAACAGGCGCTCGGGTTGCGCACGGTCGAGAAAGTCCTGCCAGTGGCGATAGCGCTTTACGTCCTGCCATTCCGCGTAATCCAGGCCAGCGCGGGTCAGGCGTTTGTCGTCCAGCTCAAATCCCAGCGGTTCAATTAAATGTAAGCCGCATCCGGTATTCGCTGCTAATCTGATGATATTACCGGTGTTTGGTGGAATCTCCGGTTCAAATAAAACAATGTGGAGCATTTGGCAAAATCACCCCTCTGGTCTAAGGTTACGTTAATGGTTATGTTTATGTCGTCGAATATAACTAAAGGTTATTACAGGCGAAGCTCGTTACAAGCATTTCCATGTGGCGCATTATTCAACAATGAGCTACATTAATTAAAATAATCCTGCCAGTGAGGCAATCTTGTTGAAGCTGTTCGGTGCAAAAAAGCGTCAGAACGAGGTAATCGGTGTCGAATTTGGCGCTGAAGGCGTGGCCTTCGCGCATGTCCAGCGCTTCGCTACCCAGCAACCTCGCTTGGCCCACTGCGAATTTCTCCCCTGTAATGCCGATGATGATCAAGCTGATATTCTCAAAAATCGCCTGGCGAAATTGGGTTTGTCGCGCTTGCCATGTCATCTGGTTTTACCGCCTGCGGAATATAACCTCCTATTAGGTGAAGCGCCAAAAGTGCCGGCCGAAGAATTGGCTGAGGCTCTGCGTTGGCGGGTTAAAGATCTCATTACCTTTCCTGTTGCTGAAGCCATCATCGATGCATTTTTATTGCCCGAGGACAGCGCCCGTGGCACCAGTCGCATGGCCTATGCGGTCGTCGCTCAGCGGAAAAATATCGAGGCGTTAGTCGCACGCGCACGTGCGGCGCAGTTGTCGCTTGATGTCATTGATATTGCTGAACTCGCGCTGCGTAATCTGGCGGAAGCCTGTTGCGATACACAGCGCGGTGTTGCCCTGGTGAAGTTGGGGCAGGGTGGCGGCAGCTTACAGATTTTGCGCAACGGTAACCTCTATCTCTCGCGTCAATTTTCCCTGGCTTACAACGCTGGCCTGCTGGATGACTTGCCAGCCGATGCATTGGTGTTGGAGTTGCAGCGTTCACTGGATTATTTCGAGCGCCAGTTGCGCCAGTCACCGCCGAGTCACGTTTATATCTGTGGTGAAAATGTCACCGAAGATAAATTGACGGCTGACATTAAAAACAGTTTGCCCATATCCATCCGCTTGCTGTCTTTGCAAGAGGGTTTGCAGATTGACGACACAATAGCAGCGCATAGCTTGTCGTTGTGTTTATCGGCGGTGGGCGCTGCCCTGCGCCAGGATCGGGTGGGGGAGGCGTGATGCAACAGATTAACCTCTATCGCCCCGAATTCCGCCCCAGCCGCGAACCACTGCGCAGCGTGCATATGCTGTGGGGGCTGGTCGCATTAATTTTTCTATTGAGTATTTATTCTGGCTTTACGCATCAAGGCAACGCGCGCCTGCAACAACAACTGGCAAATGAACAGGCGCTGCTGGAGTCACAACAGCTGACGTTGCAGAAATTATCTTTGCAACAAACACAGAATCAGCCGGCGCAATTGGACGCGGAGATCGAGCGGTTACAACAGGAAATCGAGCGCCGTAAACAAATTCTGGCGTTAATCACAGATCAGGATTTTGGAAATACCAAGGGCTTCTCGGCGCATATCCAGGCAATGGCGCGGCAGTCGCTGGAGACCTTGGCGCTGGAAAGTTTTTCGCTGAAAAGTGGCGGTAATTATGTGGAGCTGGCGGGAAAAACCCGCAAGCCGGATCAGGTGCCATTGTATTTGCAGCGTTTGCGTGCGGAAGACAGCTTCAGCAAAACGCGTTTCGGTGTGCTGAATGTCGAGCGCGATGAACAGGATACTTATATGTTGCAATTCCAGGTAGCCAAGCCAGCATCAAAGGAGAATAAATAATCATGTGGGAGGGGCTTGCAAATCTACAACAAAAAATCGACAGCCGCGTTCTGCGTGAGCGCGTGTTGTTATTTTTAACGGCATTGGCGGTTGTATTTTTATTGTGGAGTTTGCTGCTCCAGAATGCGATTGATGCACGCCAGAAAAATCTCTCAAGTCAACTTGATGCTGTGCGCACGCAGCGTCAGGCATTGGACGCGCAGATTGCCACTGTCAGCCTGGCGGTGGCGAATAATCCTAATACCGGTAAGCAGAATACTATTGCGACATTAAAGGCCGACCTGGCGCAGATGGATAGCGATCTGGCGAATTTATCCCAGGGGTTGGTGAGCGCCGCAGAATTACCGCAAATATTGCAGGATGTGTTATTGCAAACCGGGGAGTTAACACTCGTGCAACTTCAGACATTGCCGGTGCAGGAGCTGCAATTAACGCGCATCGAACCAACAGACGGCGCGCAAGGCAAAGGTGCTGGGGTATTCAAGCATGAGGTCGTATTAAAAGTCTCCGGTAGCTATTTTGAAGTGCTGACCTTTTTAACGTCACTGGAATCCACGCGCTGGCGTTTTTATTGGGAACAGTTGGACTATGCTGTCACCGATTATCCGAACGCTGATATTGAACTACGCGTTTACACATTAAGCGCAGAGAAGGGGTTATTAGGTGTTTAAAGTCTGCGGATTTTTGATTCTGTTGTTTTTGACAGCAGCGTCCTCGGCGGACGAGCGCCTGCGCGACCCTACGCAGCCATTGAGTTATTCCGTCGCAGGGCCTAAAGCACAACAGACGCTGGTGTTGAATTCAATCCTGATCAGCAGTGAGCGCAAGCTGGCGATCATCAATGGCCAAACGCTGCGCGAGAACGATGTTATCAACGGTTCCAACGGCGTGCGAATCAAACACATCAGCGCCAATGAAGTTCAGCTGCAACAGGGCGCGAGGCAGTGGAAGCTCTCATTGAATACGACATCGGTCAGACAATAATAAAACCGATGCCCGACACAACACATTGCACAGATTGAGGTCGAGTAGGCTATGCCACATACGTTAGGCTCCAAATTAAAGCTCATCAGCCGCCAGTTGTTGCTGGCCAATATTGTTTTGCTGGCGGCCTGCTCGGGGCCGGCCGACAAAAAGCTGGCAGCTGAAAGTGAAATGGACAACGTCATTGCCGAGCAAAATAAACAGCCCGATGTGCCAGCTGCTGTCAGTCAGTCCTTATTAGATGCGCCGTCATCCAAACCTCAACCGCGCCCTGGTGCTGAGCGATTTGATGTATCGGTACGCGATGTTGCCGCGCGCGATTTTTTTCTGGGCTTGGTTAATGGCACTGGTGTGAATGTCGTGGTGCATCCGGATGTTGGTGGCAGTATTTCATTGAATCTGAAAAATGTGACCGTTGAAGATGTGCTGCGTGTAACGCGGGATATTTATGGCTACGAGTATAAATACCAGCGTGGCATCTACACCATCTACGCGAATGAACTGCGCACCCAGGTATTTCATGTCAATTATCTTGATGTGCAACGTGTCGGTGTTTCTGATACCAGTGTAATGATCGGGCGCGCGCAATCCAATAATAACTCCGGCGGTTACGGTGCAAGCAATTCAGCCGATTTGGGCGATACCGCAAATCTGTTAGGCATGCTGGAGGGGGATCAACAATCTGCCGGCGGTTCGGGTCTGACACCGGGTTCGCGCGTGCAAACCTTGAATCGTACTGATTTCTGGGTGTCTTTGCGTTCCACCATTGCTGCCATTATCGGTGGCGAAACGGATGAGCGTATGGTGGTCGTAACACCTCAGGCGGGCATGATTGCGGTTAAAGCATTGCCCCATGAATTGAGTGCAGTCCGCGAATTTCTGGAGCGCTCCGAGTTGAGCGTAAAACGCCAGGTTATTCTGGAAGCCAAAATTGTGGAAGTGCAATTGAACGAAGGATTTGAGGCGGGAATTAATTGGGGCGCAATCGGCGGCCAGTTGAGTTACGGCTACAACGTGGAAGATGGTTTTGACATTGCTGGAACAGGCGGTGCGGTTAATCGATGGAGGCCCATTACCCGAACCATCACCTATTATGACGGAGAAGGTAATTTACAGAGTATGTCTGTACCGACACGCGAGGACACCGGCGGTACATTTGCGGCGTTATTGCGCGTGGGAGACATTACTGAACTGCTGTCATTGCTGGAAACCCAGGGCGATGTGCAAGTGCTTTCCAGCCCGCGCGTGTCCACGGTGAATAACCAGAAAGCGGTGATTCGTGTCGGGTCGGATGAGTATTTTGTCACCGGTATTTCCAATAACACCACTGCCAATGTGTCATCGGTGACCAGCACACCCAACATTGAACTTTCGCCGTTCTTCAGTGGTATCTCTCTCGATGTCACGCCGCAAATCGCGGAGAACGGTGAGGTGATTTTGCATATCCACCCGGTGGTGAGTGAAGTGCAGGACCAACTGAAAGTATTCACCGTTGGCGATGAAAATTTCTCTTTGCCTTTGGCGCTGCGCGGTATCCGTGAATCCGACAGCATCGTGCGTGCCGCGAACGGGCAGGTCATCGTACTGGGTGGTTTGATGCAGGAAAATATCACGAATGTTGATGGTAAACGGCCGTTTATTGGCGACATTCCCATCATCAACACCTTGTTCAAAACCAAAAGTAAACGCAGAACCAAAACCGAGTTGGTCATTTTGCTGCGGCCCATTGTGGTCGGTGAAAATACCTGGAATGAGGAACTCAACAAAAGCCAGCAAGGTATGCAGCGCATGGGCGAGGCTTACCGGGAAAGATAACCATGTATCGTCAACATTTTGGATTGCAAGAGCATCCGTTTTCGCTGACGCCTGACACGCAGTTTTTTTATAACAGTCAGAGTCACCGCGAAGTGTTGAGTACGTTATTGCTCGCGTTGCGCCACAGTGAGGGGTTTATCAAAGTGGTCGGCGAAGTCGGAACCGGAAAAACGCTGTTGAGTCGCAAACTCCTGGCCAGCCTCGGTGAGCAATATATTACTGCGTATATTCCCAATCCCTATCTCACGCCCGATGAACTTAAATGGTTTCTGGCGGAGGAAATCGGTATTGCTTATTCACCCGAATTGCCGTCATACCAATTACTGAAAGACATCAACGCTCGCTTGGTGGAGTTGGCAAAAGCGAAGCGTCAGGTGGTTTTGGTGATCGACGAAGCGCAGGCCATGCCGCGCGAAACGATAGAAGCCTTGCGCTTGTTAACGAATCTTGAAACGGAAAAAAGCAAACTCTTGCAGGTCGTGCTGTTCGGCCAACCGGAGTTGGATGAATTGTTAAATCGTCCGGATTTGCGCCAGTTGAAACAGCGAATTGTGTTCTCGGAATATTTGCAGAGTATTGCACGAAAGCATTTGCCGGATTATGTCAACTATCGACTGAAGTCTGCGGGCTACACTGGCAATCCGTTATTTAACCGTTCGGCTTTGTCGTTGTTATACAGCGCATCCGGTGGTGTGCCGCGTTTGATTAATGTGATGGCGCATAAGGCGATGTTGGCGGCTTACGGGGAGGGTGCCGATAAGGTTCGTCGGTGCCATATTGAGCGCGCGATTGCTGATACCGGTGAGAGTCGCTCTCTCGGTCGCTGGCTGGCGCGCCGCGATTATTGGTTATGGCCTTCATTAGCGGCACTGGCCGCGGTTGGTATTGTTGTTCCCGGTTTGTTGGGGATGACATTATGAGTTTGGTAAACGATATGTTGCGCGACCTGGCGGCGCGGCAGCAAGCCGATCATTCGACAACGGCAGAAAATGATGCGCTGTTACAGCAATCATCGTTGTTGCAAAGAAGCCGCTATACCTGGATGCCCAGCGTATTGATATTTGTTGTGGTTATTTTACTGGCACTGGTTGCACAATTATTTTTGCAAAAAAATAACGAACAAGAGCTGCCGCAAGCCCATGTGTCACCGGAGACCCTTGAAGTTGCTCCTGCACAGGAAGCTTCTGTTTTTGAAGAGAAAGCAAATGACAACATGCAGAAAGACGCCGCGCCGAAAGTGTTGGTGCCGAAAGAACCTTTATCGGAAGAGCTTGCACCTGTTGATACAGTTGCAACCGAATCACACAACGCAAAGCAACAGGAAGATATTTATCGCCTGTTGCAACAGGCAGAGCGTGCATTAACGCTGGATCGTTTAACCGCACCGATTGAAGACAATGCGTATCGGTACTATCAGGAAATCCTGAGATTAGCGCCAGATAATCAACCGGCTGTGGAAGGAATGCAGCGCATCGCGCAGCGTTATCTGGAATTGGCACAGGATGCATATCAGGACGGCGAAACGACGCGCGTGGAAACACTTTTGCAACGCGCTGAATGGGTAGCACCGGATTATGCAGCGATTGCAGCGTTCCGCGCACAGTTGCAGCAGGTGACTTCCTCACCGCAGCCTGTGACGACGGAAGACTCGATTGTTAATTCCAATGCAGAGGTTGCATCCGTTCCGGTTAAAACCTTACCGGTGGCAGAAGCCAAACCGAGTGATCTTGATATTAAGCCAAGCCCCGGTTGGCAAGATCAGCAAATGGTTGCCCAAGCGGATGCCTTGATTGAACAAGGCCATGACGATGCGGCGGTTTTATCGTTGCAGCAATTTATCGCGCAGCACCCGCAACCGGTCAAATCCGCAGTCCGTTTGTTTGATTTGTATGTTCAACAAAACAATCAGGAGGCGGCGCGTTTATTGTTGCAGCAGGCCGATGCTTATTTACCTGTAACGGATCACACACGCCTGACGGCACAATTATTAACCGCACAAGGCCAGCATGGGGCTGCACTGGCGGTATTGGAAAAAGACATTGAGCAGGCCAGGCAGGATGAAACCTATCGCGCGTTGCTCGCTGCGCTTTATCACAAAGCCGCACGTTATCAGGAATCAGCGACTCATTATCGCCGGCTGTTAACGAACTTTGGCGAGAAACCGGCGTATTGGTTGGGTTTGGCGTTGGCGTTGGATGCCTTGCAAGAAAATGCCAGCGCACTGGAGGCCTACCAACGTATTGGCTTGCAGGACGCGCAGCCGCAGGTTAGAGATTATGTTGCGCAGCGCATTGCTGCTTTATCGCATTAACAGGTACAAAAAACCATGACAACCATGGCAAAACGAATTCGCATCGGCGACTTGCTGGTCGAAAAAAATATGATCACCGAGACGCAATTGCAGCACGCACTGCAAGAGCAAAAACTCAGTGGCCGCAAGCTGGGTAATACGCTGGTTGAGTTGGGCTATGTGGAAGAGAACGCGCTGCTGAATCTTTTGTCGGCGCAGCTGAATATTCCGTTTGTTGAGTTAAAACAGTTTCGTTTTGATCGCGCTCTGGTGCAATCCTTGCCGGAAACCAGTGCGCGCCGCTACCGGGTGATTGTGCTGCGTGAAGACTTCGACGGATTGTTACTGGGCATGGCAGACCCTACGGATCTATTTTGTCTTGATGAACTACAGCGCATCCTTAAAAAGCCGCTAAAACCGGCGGTGGTACGTGAGTCAGAATTACTGGATGTATTGGATATTGCCTACACCCGCGCCAGTGAGATCGCCACACTGGCCGGCGAACTGGACGAAGAGCTGCAAGAAGCGGCGGTTGACCTGGCTGATTTTGTTACCGAAGCGGCCGATAGTGACGCCCCTGTCGTCAAGCTGCTGCAAAAAATATTTGAAGAAGCGATTAACACTAAAGCCTCGGATATTCACATTGAACCGGATGAAAAAGTCTTGCGCATCCGTAACCGGATTGACGGCGTATTACTTGAACAGGTGATGAATGAAAAACGTATCGCATCGGCGTTAGTGGTGCGACTAAAGTTGATGGCTGGCCTTGATATCTCTGAAAAGCGTTTACCGCAAGATGGCCGGTTTAATCTCAAGGTTAAAAATCGCAACATTGATGTGCGTATGTCGACCATGCCGGTGCAGTTTGGTGAGTCAGTGGTCATGCGTTTACTGGACCATACCGACGGCGTGCTGGCGCTGAATAAAGTGGGTATGCCGACAACCCTGATGGAACGTTTTCGCCGCGTGATTACGCGCCCACATGGTCTGGTGTTGGTAACGGGGCCAACCGGTAGCGGTAAAACAACAACACTCTACGGTGCGTTGTCGGAGTTGAATAAGCCGGAGAAGAAAATCATCACCGTAGAAGACCCGGTGGAATATCGCTTGCCGCGTATTAACCAGGTTCAGTTACACGAAAAAATCGGTTTGACCTTTGGCAATGTGTTGCGCGCGACTTTGCGGCAAGACCCGGACATTTTGTTGGTGGGAGAGATCCGCGACGCAGAATCCGCCGAAATTGCCCTTCGTGCCGCGATGACCGGTCACATGGTGTTATCCACCTTGCACACCAACGACGCGGTCACTTCGGCGTTACGTTTGATTGATATCGGCGTCGATGGTTATCTGGTTGCCACTGCCTTAAAAGCGATTGTGGCGCAGCGTCTGGTGCGCAAGATTTGCACCAGCTGTATTCAGGATTACACGCCCGATGCCAACGATGTGCAATTGATTAAAACCGTTGGCAAAGGAAGAGATTTTTCCGGCGTAACGTTTAAACACGGCGCCGGTTGTCCTCATTGCCACAACACCGGGTATCGCGGGCGCATCGGTGTATTTGAAATGCTTGAACTGAATCAGCCGATGGCCGAAGCCTTACGTGAAAACAACATCAACGCTTTTACCCGTGCAGCAACAGAGAGCCCTTATTTTCAATCGCTCAGCCTTGTTGCATTGGAATATGCTGAAAAAGGATTAACCACGCTCGACGAAGTCATGGGCATCACCGCCCAGGTCGAAGAAGCCATTTAAAAAAACGTAGGTCGGCTTAGCGCAGCGTAAGCCGACAAAAAGAGCCGAATAAAACACCTATGACAATCTACGCTTTCCGAGGACGCAATGCAGAAGGTCAACCGGTCAACGGCCAGGTAGACGCTTCCAGCCCGGACGCCGCCGCAACACAGTTGCTGAATCGCGGTGTCACGCCCATTGCGTTGGAAGAGCAGAAATCGCAACAGGGTTTTGCCCAATACTGGCAGGAACTGACGCAAAGTCGACGCGTGGAAACCGTTGAACTGATTATGTTCTGCCGGCAAATGTACACCATTACCAAAGCAGGCATTCCTTTGGTAAAAGGTTTGCGCGGTTTATCTGCGTCGTTGCGCAATCCAACATTCCAGAAAATCTTGCTGGATATTATTGAACGATTGGAATCCGGGGTGGAATTATCTACCGCTATGCGTTACCACCCCAAAGTCTTTAACCAATTATTTATCAGCATGGTAAGTGTGGGTGAAGGCAGCGGTCGGTTGGATCTGGCGTTTCATCAATTAAGCGAATACATGGAACGGGATCTGGAGACGATCAAAAGTATTAAAACCGCGTTGCGCTACCCCAGTTTTGTGTTGATCGCATTAGCGATTGCAATAGGCGTTATCAACGTCAAGGTTATTCCGGCGTTTGCTGGTTTATTTAGTAAGTTCGGTGCGCAGCTGCCGTTGCCAACGCGCATCCTGATTGGCATTTCAGATTTTTTTGTTAACTATTGGCTGTATATGTTGGTCATTATCGCGATCGGCGGTGCCATGCTGTACAGCTATATCCAGACGCCGGAAGGCAGCCGCCAATGGGGCAAAAAGAAACTGCGCGTCTGGATTGTGGGTGACATCATCGAACGCGCTTCCATGGCGCGTTATGCCCGCTCGTTTGGGTTGATGATGAAGGCCGGTTTACCCATCAGCAATGCTTTGGAGCTATCCGCGCGCGCGATTGATAATCCCTACCTGGGCGACAAGGTGCGCGCGATTCGCGCCGGCATAGAACGGGGCGAAGGTTTATTTCAGACGCACCAGGCAAGTGGCATGTTTACGCCGTTGGTTTTGCAGATGGTGTCTGTCGGTGAAGAGAGCGGGCAGGTTGATGTGTTGCTGGAGGAAGTTGCCGCCTTTTACGAACGCGAAGTGGCTTACGACGTAAAAAAACTCAGTGATCGAATCGAACCGATCATGATCATCATCATGGCCGGATTTGTTACGGTGCTCGCACTGGGTATTTTTCTGCCCATGTGGGATATGTACAACATTCAAAAGGCATGACGACATGATTCGTCAACAAGGGTGGAGCCGGTTTGAATGGCTGATTACGGTCAGTGCAATAGGCATCGTCCTGTTGTTTGCTGTTGTACGTTACCTGGATATGGCGCGCGAAGGGCGGCGTATGGGGTTTGAGTTACTTGCGCATCATTTTACCGCCGGGGTGGCCTTGGCTCGCGCGAGTTGGTTGATTAATCGGGTCAACCCGGAACAATTTTTTGTGCAGATTGATGGTCAGTTTATTTATATGAGCGATCAGGGTTGGCCGATGTCAACCGAGCCGGTCGTGGCAAAAGACGAACCGGAAAAAGCGACGGCTTTTTGTCAGCAGCTGTGGGAGAGTTTATTGCAAAATCCGCAGCAAGCTACAGTCGCAGAGTCGGATTGGGGGCAACGACAATACCATATCAGCAGTCCGAAGCAGGGCATGTGTCGCTATGAACTGGTAACAGAGCCGCGTGGCAGCCATTTTTTTGACTACAACGTGCAAACCGGCCAAGTGTCGGTAACAACACCCGCTGCGAAGCAGGTGTCAAGTTTATGATCCTTTTTGGGCGGCGCTGGCATACTTATTGAAGTGGTCTATATTAGTAGGTAAGCGAGCGTCAATTTTCTGATATTGCGGCGGGTGCGGTGCTCAATATCAGACAAGGAAGGTTGGGTAGTATTGGGCTAGAGGTAGTGTGTTAGTCGCAATAACATTTTGGTTTTTTTACAATAATTTTTTGTCTGGAGTCTGGTTATGAAGAAACAACAATCCGGTTTTACCTTGATTGAATTGATCGCGGTTATTGTGATTTTGGGTATCTTGGCAGCTACGGCGTTGCCACGGTTTATTGATTTGTCGGATGCTGCTAGAGAATCAGCTGTAGAGGGCGTTGCTGGCAGTTTGGCCAGCGCGAGTGCATTGAATTACGCCGCCGCTGTAGCAACAGACGCGGGAGTTCAGGACGCCCCGACCCCCACCGCTGTAGCAAATTGCACAGATGCAGCTGCCTTACTTGAAGGAGGTGCTTTACCACCTAATTATGAAATTGTAGCCGCGGCTGTTGCTGATGGTGCGTCTGTAACGTGCGTTCTCCACACTCCTAGCATTGCTGACACCGAAGCTGACGCTAATTTTGTGGTTTATGGGGTAACGCTTTGATTAATTATGCCTACGTATGAGCTTAGAACAGAGAGGGTTCACGTTACTTGAGTTAATTGCCATTCTGATTATGATTGGCGTCCTTGCGACTGCTTTTGTATATAGAGTTAATGTGGTACCCACTTCTATTGTTCAAACAAGCCGCGATGACATCATCGCGGCTTTGTTTTTCGCCCAACAAACCGCCATGGCGCGAGATAATATTCAATTGTCCATCAACGCCAATAGAGTAGACATTACCGAAAACGGTAATTCCATTCGCATCCACAGCGATGCCTATCCGCTCACTTTGCCATCAGGTGTCAGCGTTACCTCAACGCGACCCACCTATGCATACGATAAATTGGGAAAAACCACACCGGGAAGTATCACTGTAAGTCGCGACGGCGTATCCGCCACGATTACTGTTGAGGCCAGCGGCTATGCCCATTATTGATCACCGTCGCTACAAATTTTCGAAGCTTCGTTTCCATCAAGGCGTCAGCCTTATCGAACTCATCGTCTTTATTGTCGTCGTCAGCATTGCCCTGACCGCGTTGATTGCGGTGTACGTGCAATCCAGCAGCAACAGTGTTGATCCCATTATTCGCGTGCGCTTGTTGGAAGCGGCGCAATCGAAGCTCGATGAAATTATTGCGCTGAAGTACGACGAGGCGACGCCGAGCGGTGGCATTCCCGCATGCGATAGTACTCAAGCTACCGTCAGTTGTACCAACACACTGGATGCCAACATCGATGATGTGGACGATTTTCATAATCGCACCGATGCGCCTTTTCCCAATTACCAACGCCAGGTCAGCGTGACAACGGAAAACAATCGCAAACGCATCACTGTTACTGTCTCAGCGCCTGACGGTCAGACGCTGACCCTTGCCGCTTATCGGTACAATTTCTGATGCGTGACCTTAACGAACAACAGGGCTTTACCCTGATCGAATTGATTACCGTCGTGGTTATCCTTTCGATTGTGGCGGTGATTGGCAGCCAGTTTGTCGTCAGCTCAACACAAAATTATGAAACCACCCGTACGCGGGCTTTGTTGGTGAATACCGGACGTCAAGCTGTCGAACAGATGACGCGCCAATTGCGCATTGCCTTGCCGTACAGCCTCGTAACCAGTGCGGGTGATCAATGTATTAAATTTATGCCGATTGCAGCGGGTGGAAATTATCTGACGCCGGTACCGGATACGGCCAACGGTGCAGCTGCCAACGCCAACATTACAGTGTCGCCTTTCGATGTGGAATATGGCTCAGCACAATGGGTGAGCATCGGCGCACTCTCCTCGGCAGAACTTTACGCCACCAATCCCGTGTCTCTGGCGCCCCTGACGGGAACGGGTGCTAACAGCTTAACCTTGTCGGCCCCCAAACAATGGCAACGCAATTCCATCAACCGTCGTTTTTATGTGCTTAACAATCCACAAGCGTTTTGCCTGGTCGGAACCCAATTGCGTTTTTACCCCAATCAATCCACAGCGAATACCAATATTGATTTATCAGAGGATTATGAATTGATGGCAGAAAATGTTTTCGCTGTCGATTCGCGCGCGCCCTTTGCTTTGTCCGCCGGCAGTGAAAACCGCAACGCACTGGTTACCATTAATCTTGCATTTGCCAGTGGTCCTGAGCGAGTGGATTTGACACAGGAGGTCATGATCAGAAATGTCCCCTGACTTTTATCGTCGCCGTTCAGTTAGTGTTATGCAAAAATCCCAACGAGGTTTTTTGATTCCGCTGGCAATTTTTATCGTGGTCGTCATGAGTTTTTTTGCTATAGCACTGTGGCGTACCACGGTGCAAACCACGCTGTCCGGCGCGCAGGAGCTGGTAAGTATCCAGGCATTTTATGCAGCGGAGAGCGGTGCCCAGGAGGCCATGCAGGTATTGTTCTTTCCCGATGCATCCAACCGCATGGCGATTAATGGGCGCTGTACCGGTTTGAACATCGATACATCATTCAACGGTGTTGCCGGTCTGAATGGCTGCACCGTTCAGGCAAGCTGCACTTGCACAAGTTGTAGCGCCAGTGATACATCCAGTTACTACACCATCACCAGTACCGGCACCTGCGGTTCCGGATTGATTAGTGCATCGCGAACCGTAAAAGTCGGTTCTTTTACCGATCAGGAATAACGCAAAAAAATAGTTATAGAAAAATATAAACAGACGGGATTAACCATGAGTCGGCAACCTATCCGGGCAAAACAACAAAACCAGGGCAGCGCATTGTTTGCATTGCTAATGGCTTTTTGTTTCGTTTGGTTTTGTACAGGTACGGCTCCTGCCATTGCGCAATGTACCAATTGCTCGACGACGACAGTCGGCGGTGACGTGGTGCTGACCTTTATGTCTGGCACGGGAAGTTTTACGGCACCCGAGGGTATTACGTCGGTGCAATATCTGGTTATCGGTGGCGGTGGTGGTGGCGGTGGCATTATCAGCACGTCAAATAACGAAAGCGTTGGTGGTGCTGGCGGCGGCGGTGCAGGTGGCGTACGCAGCGGCACGCTAAGTGTTGTTCCTTTTACCGCTTACACCACGCAGGTCGGCGTCGGCGGTGTTGCTGGTATCGGCGAAACAAGAGCGGGCGGTACCGGTGGTGCTTCCTCTTTTTCCACGATTACATCGGCTGGTGGTGGCGGTGGTGCGTCGGTCTTATTTGCTGCCACATCCGGCGGTTCAGGAGGCGGTGGCCGCTTGGGAAATAATGGCGCGAGTGGTACCGGAGGACAAGGGAACAGTGGCGGTAATGGCGCTGGTGGTCAAACAAATACGGCAGCAGCAGGCGGTGGCGGCGGTGCGGGCACTGCAGGTGGTAATGGATCTGCAAATACCGGCGGCACCGGCGGTGCGGGTGTGAGTAACAACATTACCGGCAGCGCAGTCACCTATGGCGGTGGGGGGCGTGGCGGCGGTTTTTTTGGCAGCTCTCCTAACGGAGCCGGTGGTGCAGGTGGCACCGGTGGCGGTGGTTCTGCGCCGGGCTCCAGAGGCGCTGGCGGCAACGGAACAGCAAACACGGGCGGTGGCGGCGGCGGTGCGTCGGGAGGCCAGGGTTCCGGCTCCCAATTCAACGGCGGCATTGGCGGTTCAGGTATTGTCATTATCCGTTACACACCGGGTGGTACACGCTACGCGGTAAATAATGGTAACTGGAATGCGACGAGCACTTGGAGTGCAACCAGTTGCAGTGGCACCAGCGGTGCGGCGGTGCCGACGGCAGCAGACGACGTCGTTATTTGTAACAACCGAACAGTGACGTTAACCGCTGCAGCGGCTGCAAAATCTGTGGTGCTGGAAACTGGTGGGTCAAATGTCAATTTAAACCACAACGCTGGAGTCGCATTGACGGTAGGGACCGGCGGTGTAACGGTCAATGGTGCAAATACCAGCAATGCGTCAAAGATCTGGAATATTGGTACGGGCAGTGCGACCGTGAATGGTCCGGTCACCCTGAATGGCGGAAATAACAGCAACCGAACCGCGCAAATTAATTTGACTGCCGGCACGCTGGATATCAATAGCAACCTAATCATTTCCACTAACAACCCGGATGCAGCTTTTATTCAAGCAACCGGCGCCGCCAATATTTTTCTTTCCGGTAGCCTCACCGTTCCGAACGGTAGTGCGCGAATACTTCCGGGAACCAGCAGTACCTTCACTTACGACGGCACCGGCACACAAACGGTTATGTTAGGTGTGAGTGATATCAATTATTACAACCTGATTATGGCTGGCAGTGGCACGAAGAATCAAACCTCCTGGAGTGTTCCGACCATTGCTGGTAGCACTCAGGTTTTAGCCGGTGTGACATTTGAAAATTCTGCTGCGGTTATTTATCAAGGAGAGTTTATTAATACTGGAACAACCAATGCCTCGGCCCAGCAGCAATATCTGAACAACTTTACTAACAACAACAATTATTCAGCGACAGCTGCGCAACAATATCGCGCAAACTTTTCCAATAGTGGTAGCTTCACATCCGGCACAGGTTTGCATTCATTTAATGGCAGCAGTTTGCAACAGTTAGCCGGCGCAACAACATTCAATCGAATGGAATTAAATAACGCAGCGGGGTTGTCCATCAACAATGATGTCACGGTTCAAGAGCAAATCACGCTAACCAGTGGACCATTGATTACCAACACTAATGTGTTGCGTGTGGCTCAAACGGGTGGATGGTCAGGTGTGAGTCGTGGCAGTGGATGGGTGGCTGGTAATTTAGGCTTGTGGATGCCTGCGGGTTATCAGGGGCGCACGTTTGATATTGGTGATGTAGCAGCCTATCGACCGCTGGTGATGACTATTCCCAACGTGACCGCAGCCGGTTTTATTGTGGTCAATATCAGCCAATCAAACGGTGATCATCCACAAATTGATAGTTCAAATCTGGATGCCGCGCGGTCAGTCAATCGTTGGTGGAGTATTACGAGCGAAGGTGCAGCCATCGCAACAATGGATGTGACCTTTAACTATCTGGCTGGGGATATTGACGCAGGTGCAACGCCGCAAAATTTCGAAGTTCAGCGGTACACCGGCGGCACATGGAATGATGTCACCGTTAATTCACGTTCTGCAACCAGTACGCAGGGAACCGCTATTACAGCGTTTGGACAATTTGCAGTTGCTGAACCCGGATTGTCAGTACCGGTATGTACCACTTTGGTCAGTGGTATTATCGGGCAGTATTTTAATAATACGTCTTTATCCGGCACGGCAGTGGGTAGTCGAATCGATGGGCCTATTAACTTTGATTGGGTTGGCGGAAGTCCAGGGGTAGCCGGCGTAAACGCCGATCAATTTTCGGTTCGCTGGGATGGTTTGGTGCGCATTACTCAAAGTGGCAATTACCGCTTTCAAACCGCATCGGATGACGGTGTGCGCCTGTGGGTGAATGATGTCCTGGTTATTAATAATTGGACAGATCATTCAAATACAACCAATACCAGCACCGACGTTGCATTGGTTGCGGGTCAAACCTACAGTATTCGCCTGGAGTACTATGAAAACGGCGGTCAGTCACTGATACGCCTGCGCTGGCTCACGCCGGGGGCCGGTTCTTATGTGGCTATCCCTGCTGGCCCATCTCCTTCACTGGGGGCTGGGCTTTATCATTGCGCAACAACGGAAATCTGTTCGGGTGTGGAACCCAGTGGCGGCATTCAGGGAGAATACTTCAACAATATAACCATGACTGGCACCCCCGCCGGTACGCGTGTTGATGGCCCGATTGATTATATGTGGAATCAATCGGCGCCCGGTGTGACTGGCGTGAATGCGGATGAATTTTCGATTCGTTGGAATGGGCGTTTGCGTGTAACCGCTACAGGTAATTATCAATTCCAGACGCGTTCTGACGATGGGGTACGTTTGTGGGTTAATGAACAATTATTAATAGATCAATGGAACGATCACAGCGCAACGGATCACACCAGTGGCAATGTGTATCTTGTTGCCGGGCAGGTATATCCGATTCGCATGGAGTTTTATGAGCGCCTGATCGATGCTGAAATTCGCCTGCGTTGGCGCGTGCCGGGGAGCAGTACATTTGTCGCGATTCCGCGCGGGCCGAGTCCAGCCGTTGGTGCTGGTTTATATTATTGTCCAGCCGTACCGACAGTCAGCTATTACACCATCTCGCACAGCGGAACTGGTGTGACCTGTGAAGCAGAACCCATTGTAATTACGGCACGAGATATTAATGGCGATGCTATTGCACCAACTGCCGGCACGACGGCGGTGCTGGCAACAGTGCCAGCGACCGGCGTATGGGTTGGTGGAAATAGTTATGTCTTCAGCGGTGTAGAAACCTCGTTCGTTAAATACCTGCAACAACTAACCCCAGCCGTGTTAAATATCAATGTCAATGATGGAACATCGACGGAGATTGCGTCTGCTGATCCCGATATTGCATTCAGTGATGTGGGGCTTCGTTTTTACGGTGATGGAAATTTAATCCCTTTGCAAAACCAGGTTGCCGGCATGTTGAATTCCTCACCGATTATTCGCGCCGTACAAACCAACACGGATACCGGTGCTTGCGAAGCACGCGTGGCGGGAACGCGGACGGTGCAGATGGGTTATGAGTGCGTTAACCCTTCTACATGCAGTGCAGGGCAAACATTTACGGTGAATGGTAATGCTGTGTCAGCCAACCCAAACAATAACATCACAAATTATTCCAACGTTTTACTCAATTTTGATAACACGGGGACCGCCCCCATTCCGTTGAATTTTACTGATGTCGGCAGGATGCGTCTGCATGCGATCTTGCCGATTGCAGCGGAGGGTAATGATCCACCCTTTATTCTGACGGGTAGCAGTAATACGTTTGTGGTGAAACCCTACACGCTCGCCGTCAGTGGAGTGACCAATAACCCAGGTACCACGGGTAGTGGAGATGGATTTGTTGCAGCGGGTGAGAGCTTCACTGTATCAGTAGAAGCGCGTAACTTTGCTGGAGCACGTACGCCGAATTTTGGCAATGAAACCACATCGGAGCGCGACAGTGTCGCGTTGACGATTACCGAGTTAATTTATCCGACTGGTGGGGAGGCGGGTAATCTGACGGGTGCCGATGCAGGCAGTTTTAGTGCTATCGCACCGGCTGGTACCGTCCAAAACACCAATGTTTCCTGGAACGAGGTTGGAACTATTCGTTTACAACCGGAGCTCGCTGATGATGATTATTTGGGAGCGGGTGATTTAGTGACGTTGACGCCCAGCGGACCTGTCGGGCGTTTTTATCCCGACCACTTTACTCTCGGTTTTGTTGAGGCAGAGAACAGTTGTGATTCTTTTAGTTACATGAATGAAGGAATCAACCTGATTTACCGTGTAGAAGCACGGGCTGTGGGAGGTAGCATAACCACCAACTACCACTCGGAGATCTACTCAGGCACAGCAGAGAGTGTGTATCACGCAGAACACGGCAATCAAACTAACCTCAGTGAGCGGGTGATGGCTTCAGCCAGCGTCTGGACCAACGGCATCATGGATTTTGACACCAACAATCCGACAACGACATTTACGCTAATCCGCCAGCCCACCGGTGCGCCGGATGGACCTTACACGGATGTACAGCTGGGCCTCAGTTTTGAAGACACACTTGACAATCGGCAGTTAAATAATCTGGATATGAATGCCGCTACGCTGGGAGACTGCGACAGCGAAAACAATTGCGATGCACTCCGGCTTGGTGATTCACTGGCATTTGTTTATGGCCGCATGCATATCAAGGATGCATTTGGTTCAGAAAATTCACCCTTACCCATGTTCTGGCAAACCGAATTCTGGAATGGTAATACTTTTGTCTTAAATGGAGCAGATAGCTGTACGCAATTGCCGCTAACAAATGTGAGTTTCGTAGATTCCTCCAGCAGCGTGAATGCGGCAAGTGATACCATCAGCGTAACGCGCAGTGGTGCAACATCTGTTTTTAACTTTGCCGACCCCGACGCTACTGACGTAATGGGTGACGGCCTTACCACAACAGCTATCGCGTTCCAGAATGGACGTGCCGGCATTCAATACGGTGCACCGGGTGCACAAATCACATACCCCATCCTGATTGACCTGAGCGGCTTGCCCCATCTTCAATACGACTGGAACCAGGATACAAATTACGCGGACCCCTTTTTACCGCGCGTTGAAGTACGGTTCTCCAATTACCGTGGTCATGATCGCATCATTTATTGGCGAGAAGATTTTCGTTAACGCTGCCGACACAATAACTGGCGTAGTATTTGCTCTTAATCTATCTTTTTCAGTCATTCATTAGTCGAGGTAAAGCTATGGATATGACCATCACCACGCCCAGTCTCCTGTTTCCCGCCATTTCTTTATTGTTGCTGGCCTACACCAACCGTTTTGTTACGTTAACGAACGTTATTCGTCAATTAAGCGCACCGGAAGGCTCACCATCCAAAGAAGTTGTTCGTCGGCAAATTGTAGGCTTACGCAAGCGTTTGCAGATTATTCGATTGATGCAAGCCAGTGGTGTAATGTCATTTGTATTTTGCACGCTGTCCATGTTCGCTCTGTTGCTGCAATTTTATTTACTCGGCCAGTTCCTTTTTGCGGTAAGCCTGATTCTGTTGGTAGTGTCTTTGTTGTTTTCGTTCTATGAGGTAAACATCTCAACGAATGCAATTAACATTGAATTAGAAAAGTTTGACGAGAAGCACTGAAACAAGTTTTGTTGTTTAAGATATTGCCGATTGGCAGTGCGGTAGTTTTCCATGAAGCCCAAGGGTTTCGAAACCCTTGGGCTTCATGGAAAACGTGTTCAGTACTCTCAAGCTAAATCAACAATCAATGAACCGGCGGCGCCTCCAACCGGATATCCACCGCTAACTCATCCGCAATCAAATCCAATTGGTCATACAGCGCATCCATATCCACGCTCTCCGGCACCTCAATAATCCCCGTCGCTTCAAATAACGGCTCGCCCGACCAAGGCATACTGGAATAGGAAGTTTCCAGTTCATCCATGTTAATATTGCGCCCCGCAAAGGCTTGGGCTATTTCATAGACAATACCCGGTCGGTCGTTACCGACCACGCTGAAATGAAATTCGCGGCAGGCCGTCTTTTCGGCGGCGACGGAACTTTCAACAATGATCTTTAACCCCTTGCCGGACAATTCCTGCAAGGCATTGCGCAAGGTCTCCTGCTGGTCGGCGGCTACCGCGACTTGTAAAATCCCGGCGAACTTGCCAGCCAAATGCGCCATGCGGCTTTCCAGCCAATTGCCGTGGTGCTGGCTGATAGTGTGTGCTAATAGCTCGACCACGCCGGGTTTATCTTCGCTGATGACGGTCAAGACAAGGTAGGTAGTTGCTGAGGTATTCACGGTACAATCCTTATTGTTAATGATTTGCCTGAGTATAACCCTGCGGATGAGTCTGAAAAACCGTTGCCGTGAAGAAACTGACTAATTGCTGCCCGGCGTTACGAATGCATTCAGGAGAAAGCCCGTGATTATTCCTGCCCAATCCTTATCCGCAGAAGCACTGCAAGGTTTGATTGAAGAGTTTATTACCCGTGAAGGAACGGACTATGGATGGGATGAAGTCCCCTTATCCGCCAAAGTCGAACAGGTTCGTCGCCAGATAGAAAAAGGCGATGTGGTGATCGTCTTCGATAGCGCCAGCGAGACAGTCAGTTTACTAACACGTCGCGACGCGCAATCTTTGTCAGATGACGCATAATATTTTAAGAAACACGCCAACAGAAACGCCTCTGGCAACGCTGTTATTTGCCCACGGTGCCGGTGCGCCTATGGACAGCAACTTCATGAGTGTGATGAGTGAATTGCTGTGCACAAGGCATTGTGAAGTGGTTCGGTTTGAATTTCCTTACATGGCCGAACGGCGTGTGACGGGCAAAAAACGTCCGCCGAATACGACGGAGGTATTGCTGGAATCCTGGCGGCAGGTGGCGGCTGAGCAGCGTGAAGTGTTGCCGGCCGGCCGTAGATTACTGATTGGCGGCAAGTCAATGGGCGGCCGTATGGCCAGTATGATCGCTGATGAGTTACAAGTGGATGGATTGGTTTGTTTAGGATATCCCTTTCATCCACCAGGCAAACCGGAGCGTTTGCGTATCGAGCATCTACAAAGATTAGCTACCCCGACCCTGATCGTTCAGGGCGAGCATGACCCTCTGGGGAATAGCCAGGAAGTTAGCGGCTATCCTTTGTCGGCGACGATAGACATACAGTGGCTGTCGGATGGTGATCATGATTTCAAGCCGCGCGTTAAATCCGGGCACACCCAATCGCAACATTGGGAGCAAGCTGCCGATTTGACGCTTGAATTTATTCGTTCTCTCACTAAAAAGAGTCTTGTGTGAACCATTTATTTTTGCATTGTCGGCCCGGTTTCGAAAAAGAGTGCGCTGCTGAGATCACGGATATTGCCGGTGAGTTGGGCATATATGGTTACAGTAAAACCAAAGACGGTAGCGCCTATGTTTTATTTATTACCCATGAACCGACGGCGGCTCAGCATTTGATTCAGACGGTACGCTTCCGGCAATTAATTTTTATTCGACAATGGTTTGTGAGCGGATCAGCGTTGACTAACTTACCGGTAACGGATCGTGTTACGCCTTTGGTATCCGCCGCACATGATTTGCCTGTTGCTCGTGAATTGCTGATTGAAACGGTGGATACTAACGAAGGGAAAGAATTATCGACGCTGAGCAAAAAATTTCTCGCGCCCTTCACCAAAGCACTGCGCACACAAAAATTACAGGATGAAAAAAGTTCATGGCGTTTGCACCTGGTATTTATCAGTGGAACAGAGGCCTACTTGGGTGTTAGCCCTCTCAATAACAGCGCTTCCTGGCCCATGGGCATTCCCCGCTTGCGTTTACCAAAATCTGCACCCAGCCGTGCGACATTGAAACTGGAAGAGGCCTGGCATCACTTCATTCCCGCCGCCGATTGGGATGAACGTTTAGCTCACAGTATGCGTGCTGTGGACTTGGGAGCTGCACCTGGTGGTTGGACCTGGCAACTTGTTCAGCGCGGTATGTTTGTTGATGCGGTGGATAATGGCCCTATGGATCAGGCGCTGATGGATTCCGGTCAGGTCAAACATCAGCGGTTGGATGGTTTTGTATACGAACCTAAAAAACCGGTGGATTGGTTGGTATGTGACATTGTGGATAAGCCGGCGCGGGTTACCAGTTTAATTTGTAAGTGGGCGACCAAAGGCTATTGTCGCGAAGCTATCTTCAACCTTAAGTTACCGATGAAGCAACGCTACATTGAAGTCAAAAAATGTGAGCGCCGCATTCGCGATGATCTGGCGGCTTTGGGATTGAAGCTGGAGATCCAGTTTAAGCAGTTGTACCATGATCGCGAAGAAGTGACCGGACATTTACGGATTTATTGATGGTTTAATGAACCCGATAAGCCATCAATGAAATGCGCTTTTTTCTGATGTGGCGTGTTGTAAAATCCATTCGGCGAATACGGCCCAGTCTTCAATTAGTCCACGCAGAATTTTAATATGCTGAGGCGGCAGATCTTTTTTTGCCACAGCATGTGTGCCGATATCCGTTAGAGCGGAAACGATTTTGCCTACGGTTTCCGCGCCGAGTAAGCGGACAACATCGGTATTCAAATGCATTTCGCCGGTGTGGCTTCCCAAGGTCGCTTCCGGTGGTGCAAAATGAATGCTATCGATGGTTTTTTTCAGAGCAAAAGCAAGCTCCGGGTTATTATTGCGTAATAACCGGAAAGTAAGTTCCAGCACCTGGCGGCTGAACATGTCGGGTGGTTGGTGATACATATAGTGTGTGTTCCGAGACATCGAACAGGGTTCCCCGGCGGTTGTCTGTATGTTGGCTAGGCCCGACGCAACGAATCCGCATTGGCGCAACCTCATGTCGTGTAATTATCCTAAACCAAGTGTAGCAATCGACAAGTGATTTGCCCGCCTGTTCATAGACGAAGTGAGACTATGAAACGAGAAATCGATAAATTTTTGGATGCGTCTGGCTTGTTGTGCCCGGAGCCAGTGATGTTGTTGCATAAGACAATGCGTGATGCAGCAGTAGGCGATGTAATTGAAGTGATCGCTACGGACCCTTCAACGACGCGGGATATACCGAAGTTTTGCCATTTTCTGGGTCATGAATTGCTGGAGCAGGAAGTGCGCGATAAGCACTATGTGTATTACATCTGCAAACGCTAGAAATTTAAATATTTGGTTATAGCGTCAGGGCGCTCGTACAATTTTTTACAAATAGTATTAAAAAATGTGAAGCAGATATGCCTTGGTTGCAGTTTGATCAGCAGTACTGCTACGAGGATTTAATGCAGATAGTGAAGGGAAAGTAAATCTTGCCGCATCGCAGGATGCGGCAGTCAGGGAGGTTTTTCGGTCAGTCTTTAATCAGACGCCATCAACCAACAGTGATATTGCAGCCAAGGCTTCCGGGTCTTCCGCTTTGATCTTGTTAGCGATCTGATGCTGGAAGAAATAACGGAAGTTTTCACTGGTCTGTGCCGGGTACAGACAATCATCACCCGGCAATACCGGTGTGCTGATGACTTTAGTCTGGTCGGTTAACATGCCGTAGAGGCTGCCATCGTTCAGCAGGCGCCAACTGACGACCTCTACCAGTGATAAACGATTACTTCCGGGGCTGGCCAACACGGCGTGAGTGCCGATGGTATCGGGCAATTCCTGCACAATATCATCGTCATTTTCACACTGCAGCTCGTAATACTCGGCCGCTGTTTCCAGCTCAACTATCTTGTGTATTGGAGCCTCGAAAAAGACCTCATCGATACCCTGGTCATAGTAGCCTTCCCAGTGACCATTCAAGGGATCACAGATATCAGGGCAGGGCACTATATCGTTTAGCCATGGCACTAACCCTACAACCTCTCCATTAGCCCGTAATCCCCAACAGAGGATTTTGAGACTGAAGAGTTTGTCAGAGCTGGTGTCGTTAGAGTAGAGCATTTCGAGCCCGTCAAGCTCAGGAGCCAGACGGATAAAACGCTCTTCGTGGAGTGCAGAGAAGGATTTACCGGTGAAGATATCCACGACATTATTCATGTTGTGGCCTGTGTCTGAGGTCTTCATAATAACACCCCCTGGCTGAGGCGAGAGGCACGAAACGCTGACTCCCGGGAAATGATGGTTTTGCTGACCCATCACTACATAAAGTATATGCTAACGAACTAAAGCACAACAGTTCGTGATATAAAAAATCGTTATTGCAGCTAACTCGCCTCCGTTAGAGCCAAAGCCTGGCCTTGGGTTCCAGTCTGCCGGCGGCTAACCCGACAAAACCGTTAAGCTGATTATTTTTTGCCCTCCTTGTTAGTTAGAGACTCCAGATGAAGATAGTTGCGGATGAGAATATCCCGTTAGTTGAAGCGTTTTTTCAGGATCTTGGGGATATTCAGCGTTTGCCTGGCCGGCAAATGCAGCAGAAAGATGTCGCCGATGCAGATGCGTTGTTAGTTCGTTCGGTTACGCAGGTGAACGCCGATTTGCTGGCAGATAGCACGGTTAAATTTGTGGGCACCTGCACCATCGGAGTCGATCATCTGGATGCCGATTACCTGAATGCGCAAGGCGTCCGCTTTGCCAGCGCACCCGGCTGCAATGCCAACTCTGTGGTGGAATACGTTTATGCGGCGTTATGCCATCTGGACGTCAATTGGTTGTCACGCAAGGTGGGGATTATCGGTTGCGGCAATGTGGGAGGGCTTTTGCACCGCCGTCTGCATGCGCAGGGCGTTGAGTGTTATTGCTATGATCCTTTCCTTACGCCGGAGCAGAACGAAGATCTGGCGAGCCTCGAAGCGGTATTGGCTTGCGACATCATCAGCATGCATACCCCGCTGACCACGGGCGGCGCTCACCCCAGTTTTCATTTAATTGGCGCGCGGGAACTGGAACAGCTCAAACCGGGCGCGGTGTTGTTGAATTGTGGTCGCGGCCCGGTCATTGATAATCAGGCGTTGTTGAAACACCTTCACACCGATAGGGACTTGCAAGTGGTGTTGGATGTGTGGGAGCCAGAGCCGGAAATTTCTCAACCCTTGTTGGCGCGCGTCGCGCTCGGCACGCCGCACATTGCTGGTTACAGTTATGACGGTAAGCTCAAGGGTACCGAGATGATCTATCAGGCGCTATGTGGCCATCTTTCGGTCGAGCCGCAAAAGGCGGTCAGTGACCTTGTCCAATCTTTAGCCGATAACCGCTTGGTAGTGACTGCTTCTGATCCGTGGGATGCAGTTAAGCAACTCATCCCACAAGTCTATGACATTGCCGCCGATGATCGCCGTCTGCGCGAACTCTCCACTCAGGCTTTGGCTGGTTCTGCCAATTTTGCTATTGGGTTCGATCTGTTGCGCAAACATTATCCGATGCGCCGGGAGTTCCACAATTATCGCGTTGACCATCAAGCCGCTGATGCCTGGCTGAATGTGCTTGGGTTTCAGAGTCAGTAACTTCTTATTTAAAAACTCTCTATGTTTCGATTGGGTGTCATTGTCAATCCATATGCCGGACTTGGCGGTACTGTTGGCCTTAAGGGCAGC
The DNA here is from genome assembly GCF_002162135.1 of Cellvibrio sp. PSBB006. Taxonomy (NCBI): domain Bacteria; kingdom Pseudomonadati; phylum Pseudomonadota; class Gammaproteobacteria; order Cellvibrionales; family Cellvibrionaceae; genus Cellvibrio; species Cellvibrio sp. PSBB006. The sequence continues at coordinate 114,472 of NZ_CP021382.1, forward strand.
GACGGTGAAGCTACCGTCGCCGAGGCATTTAATCGTGGGGCGGAACCGCGCGCAATGGCTAGAATGCGTCGCGCCTTACAAGTCCTGTTGCCTTGGCGCGAGCAACTCCACCTATTTTGTTATGCCGGTGATATGGGCGAATCATGTGCTATTGCGCTGGATTTTTCTTACACCGTTGTTGGCAGTCCTTCCGCGCAGGTCACCACGGCAGTGGATACCTGCGAAGCGGCGCGTGTGTTGATGGCACAAGGTGTTGATCTGATTTTATTCGCCGGCGGTGATGGTACAGCGCGCAATATTGCCGACGCGGTAGGTACACGTCAGGCGGTATTGGGCGTGCCTTCCGGTGTGAAGATGCATTCAGGTGTCTACGCCATCACACCGGAAGGTGCAGGTCATATTGTGCAATTATTATTGGAAGGCAAATGGGTTCCGATTGTTGAACAGGATGTGAAAGATATTGATGAAGACGCCTTTCGAGCAGGCCAGGTTCGTGCACGATTTTACGGTACACTGCTGGTGCCGGAGGCACCGCAATTTTTGCAACAGGTTAAGAATAGCGGTGCACGCGTGGATGAGCTGGCACAAATTGATGTGGCAAGTGAAGTGATTGAACATCTGGTGGATGATACCTTGTATATCGTCGGACCTGGTTCAACCACGCAGGTACTATTACAGCAAATCAATCTGGCTGGCAGTTTGTTGGGCGTAGATTTGATGCGCAACCAACAGCTTCTGGCGACCGATGTCACTGCGCAGGATATCAGTAATGCTTTGGATCAACACACGGGTGAGGTGCGCATTATCATCACTGCCATTGGTGGGCAGGGTCACATCATCGGACGAGGTAATCAGCAATTGACGCCGGATATCTTGCGTCGTGTCGGTAAAGAAAATATTCAAGTCATCGCCACTCGTGAAAAAATTCTCGCCTTACAAGGTCGCCCTTTATTGGTTGATAGTCATGATCCGGTACTGGACAAAACTTTCGCCGGATACCTGCCGGTGATTACCGGCTATCGCGAACGAATTATGTACCCGGTGGGTATTCAAGATCAAACCGCAGGTCAATCGCCTGCCTAGTGAGAGTTATGCAACCCATATTAGCCCGCCTGCAAGCATTACAAGATCAATTTTTATCTGCCCCAAGTAGTGAATCTTCAGTCGTCATAGACAGTTACCGCTTACTCCATGGCCGTGGAAAAACAGTGGCGGGCCTGGAGTTTGTATGTATCGATTTCTTCCAGCCGTTACTCTTGTTGACCTGTTATCAGGAGCCGCCTGCGCATTGGCTCGATGAATTTTTGCAACAGGCAACACCGCTGTTGTCGCCACACATTCACGCTGTTCTTGTCCAGCATCGTTATATCGCCGGCGCACCCGCTGAAGTGATTTGGGGGCAATTACCCGAGAAGATCTATGCGCGTCGGGGTGAGTTGCAGTTTGTTCTGCATCCGGGGCAACAACAAAACACGGGCTTTTTTTTGGATATGGAGCCGGGCCGGCGGTGGTTGAAGCAGCAGGCGGCAGATAAACGGGTACTGAATTTATTCGCCTACACCTGTGCATTTTCTGTTGTGGCGATTGCTGCCGGTGCAGAGAAGGTTGTCAACGTAGACATGAGTAGCAGGGCGCTGCAAATCGGGCGTGATAATCACATGCTCAATCAGCTCAATAAAAAATCCAGTGAGTTTTTAGCAGAGAATATTTTAAAATCCTGGGGGCGTATCAAGAAGCGCGGGCCCTATGACATCGTTATTCTCGACCCACCTTCCTATCAACCGGGCAGTTTTGTTGCGCAAAAAGATTATGCGCGTCTGGTGCGCCGGCTGCCGGAATTGATGCCGCAAGGTGGGTTGGTCCTGGCGTGTTTGAATGCCCCGGAGTTAACCACTGAATTCCTGATTGATGTCTTTAGTCACGAGTGCCCAACCGGTACTTATGAAGAGCGCCTTGTTCCTTCAGCTGATTTTCCCGATGTAAATCCGGAGCAACAATTAAAACTATTAGTATTTCGTGTACCACCAGTGGCGGTTTGATGGAAAATCGCAACGGACGTTGTTAAAGCTTTTACACCTGCCGTTGCAAGTGATTTTCCTGCTGATTCCGTATTATTTGCGTAGCAAGGTTTGAACAACCTGTTCAATGGCATGGGACGAACCACTTTTCAGTGCCTGGCGTACAAGATAAATACTGCTGGCATAAGTTTCCTGCACTGACGGTGGCAGTTCTTTGTCCGCATCTACCGCAATGCCGGACAGTTCTTCCATATCCAACCGCGAATAAAGTACTGTAAAACCTTTGTGAGAGAGTGTCACCTGATCCAGTGCTTCTTGGCGAATGGTGCTTTCATAATGAATATAACCAGTCTCTGCCAGCCAGATCATTGTACTGAAGCAAGATTGAAAACGAGTGCAGTGCAAGCCGAATTCATCCGGTGAATCCGGACCTGAAATATCCTCGACAAAGAGTGTTATCTTGCGCGGAAAACTGAGGTAAAGCTGAGCAAATATACGCGCAACATCTTTATAGAAATCTGCGATGTGAATATCAGCCATGGGCGATTTCCTGATATCAAACGGATGGCGGCGCTGTGCATTGTTATCCTCAGCAGCGGCTGAGAATGACAATGCAAACAGGTTATTGCGAGTAACGTTGCAGGAATTCACCGAAACGGTGGATGGCTTTAGTGAGGTCATCTTCGCGCGGTAAAAATACAATGCGGAAGTGATCATTGGTCGGCCAGTTAAATGCGGTACCTTGCACCAGCAGAATTTTTTCCTGGATCAGGAAGTCGAGCACCATCTGTTCGTCATCCTTGATTTTGTACATATCGAGATTCAGTTTCGGAAACAGATACATTGCGCCGCGCGGTTTGACACAAGAGAGGCCGGGAATTTTTTCAATGGCTGTCATCGCTGCATCGCGTTGATCGCGCAGGCGCCCGCCAGGCACGATCAATTCGTTGATGCTTTGATAGCCACCCAAGGCTGTCTGGACGGCAAACATGGCGGGTACATTGGCGCACAGGCGCATGGATGCCAGCATCTCCAGCCCTTCGATATAACTTTTGGCGCGATGCTTTGCGCCACTGATTACCATCCACCCTGAACGAAAACCGGCCAGGCGATAAGCTTTTGATAAGCCATTAAAGCTTACGCAGAGTACGTCCTGCGCCAGGCGGCCCATCGGATGAAATTCAGCGTCGTCATACAGAATTTTGCTGTAAATCTCATCGGCAAAAATAATCAGGTTGTGACGGCGTGCCAGCTCAACAATTTGTTCCAAGACATCTTTGCTGTAAACGGAGCCGGTAGGGTTGTTGGGGTTGATAACCACAATCCCGCGCGTTTTGTCAGAGATTTTGCTTTCGATGTCCGCAATATCCGGGAACCAACCCGACTCTTCATCGCACAGGTAGTGACGAGCCTTGCCTCCGGCGAGATTCACGGCCGCCGTCCACAACGGATAATCGGGTGCCGGTACTAAAATTTCATCGTTGTTATTCAATAGGGCCTGCATCGCCATCACGATAAGCTCACTGGCACCGTTGCCCAGGAAAATATCTTCTATCTCCACGCCGGGGATTTGCAGGCGCTGGCTCTCCTGCATGATGGCTTTACGTGCGGCAAAGAGTCCGCGCGATGCGGTATAACCTTCTGCATTGGGCAGGTTGTAGATGACATCCTGGATAATTTCATCGGGTGCTGCGAAGCCAAACGGGGCAGGGTTGCCGATATTTAATTTCAGGATACGGTGGCCTTCTTCTTCAAGGCGGTAGGCGTGTTCCAGAACCGGGCCGCGGATGTCGTAGCAAACACCGTTAAGCTTATCGGATTTCTTAATATTGCTCATTTGCAGTAATATGCCTTTTATGCAGAAATAAGCACTAAATCATCGTGGTTCGCAGGCTACTGTGTCAAGGAAATCGTTATGTCCGATAAAGAAAATTATGACGACGCTCACTGGCGTGAGCACCTAACACCCGAGCAATACCGTGTATGCCGGCTTAAAGGCACGGAGGCACCGTTTACCGGTGAGTATTGGAATGTCTTCGCGGACGGCATTTATCGCTGTCGCTGTTGTGGAGAGCCATTGTTTGAGTCGGGAACGAAGTTTGATGCGGGATGCGGTTGGCCCAGCTTTTATGCCCCGATCCAGGAAGAGAAAATTCAGGAAGAGTTTGACGCAACCCACGGTATGCGTCGCACTGAAGTGCTTTGCCGTCGATGTGGCTGTCATTTAGGGCATGTATTTCCGGATGGCCCTGCGCCGACCGGGTTGCGCTACTGTATTAATTCGGCTTCGATATTGTTGAAAGAGGACACCGATAAAAAAGAATGATGTCAGCGTGCGCGTTATCGCGCACCGATTAATCGTAAAGTTGTTTTTTCTTCCATTCGTCCTCATCCCCGAATTTGTCCCATTCTTTATTCAGCGATGTAGGGGCTTTGTTGGGGTCTTCTTCGGCGGACATTTTTTCTTCGCTATTAACATCGGCTGTTGTCTGCTGTGTTGCTTTTTGTTCGAGTTTGTCGATGAGAGCTGAAAGCTGCGCAATTTGTTTATCGTAGGCATGGTTGGCGTTTTCGGGTAGCAGAAGTTTACGCGCAAGCCCGTAATAGTGAACCGCCAGACGAGGCTTACCTAGTTGCTGTGCTTTTTTGGCTTGGGCGACATGGCCATCAACCGAGCTTTGTAGTGCCAGACGTTTGATTTGATCAGTAAACGCAGCGGCCTGAACTTTGGTTAGCGCTTTGAGCGCTTCCTGTTGGGCAACAAAGCGATACAACTCCTGCAAATGTTGGCGGATTTCCTTGATTTGTTCGGGATTTTCCAATCGCACGCGTTGTGTGTTGGCTGTTTGTTTGATCGCATTGAGCTGGTCCGTCAATAACTGCAAGTCAGCGGCATGGGTTGCGTCATGGGGCTCAAGTTTGTTCAATTGTTCGCATGTATCGATCAATGCCCGGTACACGACGGCTGTCAGATCGCTACTGAGGAAATGAGGGGGAAAGCCAGTGAGCATGTGGCGGAAGTTGCGCTGCCGCACTTTCAATGCCGTTAGCAACCTTTTTTGATGAACTCGTCTTCTTTCAATAGCTTGCGATATGAGTGCATAGGCAGCCAAAAGCACCAGAAGTAAAATAATGGATGAAACGATATAAATGGACATAGGTAGACGGCTGCTTATCAAGCTTTAAAATATGACACACGTCTCAAAGTATAGCACCAAAGCGCGACGCACCCTTATGTCGAAAAGTTGTGTCGTGGTTCGCTAAGTGCTTGTTTCCACTGTTATAAAAAAAGAAGTAAAAGTGTTGACAGTGCATCCTTCCCTACTTAGAATGCGCCCCACTTCTGACGTCGCTGATGACAGAAGGTTTCTGGGTCCCCTTCGTCTAGTGGCCTAGGACACCGCCCTTTCACGGCGGTAACAGGGGTTCGACTCCCCTAGGGGACGCCAATTTCAGGAAAGTTTCAGCTCAGGTAGAGCAACTGATACGCGGGAATAGCTCAGTTGGTAGAGCACGACCTTGCCAAGGTCGGGGTCGCGAGTTCGAGTCTCGTTTCCCGCTCCAATATCAGTGTTATCCAGATCTAGTCCGAATGTGTGCTTTCTCTGCTTTGCAGAATAGTTGTCCCCTTCGTCTAGTGGCCTAGGACACCGCCCTTTCACGGCGGTAACAGGGGTTCGAGTCCCCTAGGGGACGCCACGCCCGGACATGTCAGCATTAACCCTTTCGGGTGTACCAATAAGCGGGAATAGCTCAGTTGGTAGAGCACGACCTTGCCAAGGTCGGGGTCGCGAGTTCGAGTCTCGTTTCCCGCTCCAATCTCTCCTCTTTATATCTGCCCTTTAATTAGTTGCTACCTTTAGTCGTTTGCTATTGGTTGTTAATGGTTACTAAAAATCAATGTAAGCCAAAGCATTTGGCCCGTTCGTCGCGGTACGAAAAATCTTTTCCTGCGCGCATCGCTTCATGGCGCAATTCATCAAGCTGCTGGTAGCGTGCTATTTCTTCATCGGGCATAAAATGCAGACAGTCACCACCAAAAAACCAGAGCAGGTCGCGATAGAGTAGTGGCATGAGGTGTGGATATGACGTTACTACCCGGCACAGTAGTAATTGGCCGGTGTGGAGAAAATCCTGGCCGATCTGTTGATGCAGTGACTTTACATCTGACAGAAATTGTTGGTCATCTTCGCTGCAATCAACAGCCGTGAAAGGTGGTTGCTGTTCGATTTGCTCAATAAACGCATGCAAGAGTTGCAGGTGGTATAGTTGATAGTCTTGTTCAGGTGACTTTGTATCTGACATGGCGGGCCTGACGGTTGATTCAGCACGAGGCATGATTGTGGTAAATGTGATGGAGCTATTATGACAGCTGCGCTTTCGATTAGAAATCTTCGTAAAACCTATGACAACAAATTTGAGGCGCTTAAGGGGATCACCCTGGATGTAGCGCCCGGCGATTTTTTTGCCATGTTAGGGTCCAACGGTGCGGGTAAATCTACCACGATTGGCATCATCAGTTCGCTGGTGCGCAAAACCTCGGGGCAGGTGGACATCTTCGGTAAAGATATTGATGCCGACTTTTCGGCTGCCAAAAAATTCCTCGGTGTGGTTCCCCAGGAATTCAACTTCAGTATGTTTGAAAAGGTGGAAGACATTGTTCTGCAGCAAGCCGGTTACTATGGTTTGCCGCGCAGTCAGGCTAAGGCGCAAACCGAAAAATATTTGCGCCAATTGAGTTTGTGGGACAAGCGGCAAACGCCGGCCCGTATGCTGTCGGGGGGAATGAAGCGGCGACTGATGATTGCTCGTGCGCTGGTGCACGAACCCCGCCTGTTGATTCTTGATGAGCCCACGGCTGGTGTGGATATTGAACTACGTCGCTCCATGTGGGATTTTTTGCGCGACATCAATGCGGCCGGAACCACGATCATTCTAACGACCCATTATCTGGAAGAGGCGGAGAGCCTTTGTCGAAATGTGGCGATTATTGATCATGGAGTGATTGTGCAAAATACCAGTGTGCGCAATCTGTTGCAGCAGCTGAACAAAGAGGTTTTTATTTTTGATACCCAGGCTGTTATTGAGCAAGCGCCTTCGGTGAAGGGGTATCAGGTGCGCCGCCTGGATGAGCATTCCTTTGAGGTCGACATAGAAAAAGGTCAATCGCTTAACCATTTATTTGACCAACTTACGCAATTGGGTATCAACATTATCAGCATGCGTAATAAGGCAAATCGTCTGGAGGAGTTGTTTGTATCCATGGTAAGCAATAACAAAGCAGTGGAGGAGGTGAAAGATGGAGTTTAATCAACAGTGGATTGCCTTCCGTACTATCCTGCGCAAAGAAATTAAACGCTTTACTCGCATTTGGGTACAAACTTTATTGCCACCGGCGATTACCATGGCCCTTTATTTTGTGATCTTCGGCAAATTGATTGGTAGCCGTATCGGTGAAATGGATGGCTTCAGCTATATTCAGTTCGTTGCGCCAGGCTTGATCATGATGTCGGTGTTAACTAACTCCTATTCCAACGTGGTGTCGTCGTTTTTTAGTGCCAAATTTCAGCGTAGCGTGGAAGAAATTCTTGTATCGCCCACGCCTAATTATATTATTCTGCTCGGTTATTGTATGGGTGGTGTAGCCCGCGGTTTGGCGGTCGGGGTATTGGTTACTTTGTTGTCGTTGGTGTTCACCGATCTGCATATTCACAGCTGGGTGGTTACCGTTGCTATTGTTGTTCTCACATCCATGCTGTTTTCGCTGGCCGGTTTTATTAATGCCGTTTATGCCAATAGTTTTGATGATATCTCTATTATCCCCACCTTTGTACTTACGCCCTTAACCTATCTTGGCGGTGTGTTTTACTCTATTCATCTGCTGCCGGATTTTTGGCAAGGTGTGTCGCAGTTAAATCCGATTTTGTACATGGTCAATGCGTTTCGTTACGGCATGTTGGGCGTGTCGGATATCAATGTTGCAGGCGCATTCGCCGGTTTATTGGTGTGTTTGGCAGTGTTGTTTATGATTGGTTTACATCTACTGCGCGTGGGTAAACGTTTGCGCGCGTAAACAATGTTGAGTTTATCTTTATGAGTCACGGTATCATCGATAGTCCTTTGGGGCAGCAAACGCAATATGTGTCTGTGTATTCGCCCGAACTCCTGTTTCCTATTCTGCGAGCGGCCTCACGTGAATCATTGTTGTTGAAAGGTGACGCATTGCCGTTTTATGGGGTTGATGTGTGGACTGGCTATGAGCTTTCCTGGCTGGATGAGCGAGGCAAGCCTGTTGTGGCTATTGCGGAATTTCGGATTCCTTGTACCAGCCAGGCGATTGTCGAATCCAAATCGTTTAAGTTGTATTTGAATTCTTTTAATCAAACCCGGTTTACTGATGCTGCCGAAGTTTGCGCAACACTGGAAAAAGATTTATCCGCTGCGGTGGAAGCCGTTGTTCAGGTTTCTCTCAAGCCATTGTTCAATGGTAAATTGTCTGCTGACAAATGGATGCACATTGAGGTACTGGAAGGTTGCTGTCTTGATGAGTTGCCGGTAACTATTGATGCCTACCATCCCGAGCCTGGCTTATTGCAGGTTGATCCACAAACCCAGGTCGATGAAACGCTGGTCAGTCATCTGCTGAAAAGTAACTGCCCGGTGACCGGTCAGCCGGATTGGGCGAGTGTGCAGATTCGTTATGCTGGTGCGCAGATTGATCATGAAGGATTGTTGCGCTATATCGTGTCATTTCGCGAACATCAGGATTTTCATGAACACTGTGTCGAGCGGATGTTTGTGGATATTATGGCGCGTTGCCAGCCGCAACGATTGAGTGTATACGCGCGTTATACCCGGCGGGGAGGTTTGGATATCAATCCGTTTCGCACCACAGAACCGGCAGAGCAGCCGAGCTCAGTGCGTCTGGTTCGTCAGTAACCAGGGCAGTCTCTAGACGATCACTTTATCGCGCAGACGCTCTGCGGCTTTTTCGAGGGAATCGATAACTTTTTCTTTATCATAATTGCGGATTTTGTCGAGATCCAGGTACATGGAAAAACCTTCCGCGCGCTCTTCAAAGTAACTCTGGTTTTTACCTAATTCCTTACGGAAATCCACGACTTGATACACTTTGACTGGCAGGGCAAAACCCTTGACCTGTATCTCGCCTTTATCACGGCACATGATCGAGTCTTTTACCAATGACCAGGTTTCGTGGGAGATAAGAATCTCATCCGGGTCGGCGGCCGATTCCAGGCGGCTGGCCAGGTTTACCTGGGTACCGAGTACCGTGTAATCCAGATGGCTGGACGTACCGAAGGTGCCTACCGTGCAGAAACCGGTATTGATGCCCATACGAATTTGCAGAGGCTTTTTAATACCCTGGTTGAACCATTCCAGCTGCAGGGATTTCATTTTTTTCTTCATGGCGATAGCCATGGACACGCAGCGCAGACAATCAGCTTTTATACCCTGGCTGTTGCTATCGCCATACAACACCATGATGGCGTCACCCATAAATTTGTCGATGGTGCCGCCGTAGTGCGTCACGATCTTGGACATCTCTGTCAGGTAATGATTGAGCAAATCGGTAAGTGCCTCAGCTTCCATTTCTTCTGACAGCTGACTGAAATCTTTAATGTCTGAAAAGAACACACTGATTTTTTTTCGTTCGGCTTGCAGGGTTTCATCGCGGCCTTGATTGATGGCCTTCCATACGGTTGGTGGTAGATAGCGAGAAAATTTATAAGCCCGGATCTTGTGCCACTTCTGCTCGTTTTCCAGTTGTTTCTGGCTCATCACCAATTTGCGAAAACGTTGGTGCATATACACAGCATGAACCAGAAAGTAACACACAATGCCGATCAGGCTGGCGGCGCTGATCTGCACACTGGTGCTGAGAATTAATTGTGGCTTATGCAATAACAGGCTGACCAGTACACCCGCTGCAAAGGCTGCGTTGTCTTCCATCCAGCGACGAATACCGCCGCTTAACAGTGCGTTAAACTGGATGATTGTCAGAAAGAGGACACAGGGCAGGATACTGAAATTGATCAAACTCAGAACCAGGCCAATCAGGCCGGCATCGACATAGGAGAGCCAGCGCAAGAGGCTGGTTGTCGATTCCGGGGGACGTTTATGGGTGAAGTGGTAAGTGGCATAGGGATAGAGCAACAGCAGGACGACGACAATAACATACAAGAGATTTATATCTTCCCAGTTTGTATGAGATGCCAAGGTGCCCGCAGCAGCAAAGCATATCAGCGCCCGGAAGTAGTACTGCTGTAGAGGTGACTCGGTATGGGCATTCACAGAGGGAGTCTTGCTGTTCATTTGTTATAAAAAACCTTAGTTTTATGCTGCCGATAAGTAGCCATCCCTAAAGATAAAGACTGTTCCTCAACAAATTCATGTAAAGGCTTGGTATTAAACGTTTTTTCACGACAAAAGTCTATTGCCGTAGAGTGCCAAATCTTTTGCTTGGCGCAGTATTCAACCATGGGGTTACTTCTTTAATTTTAGATGAAGGTATTTCTCTTCCAACTCTGCATATTGGGTCTGCAGGATCAAATGATCCGCTTGAAGATTCTTTAGCGCTTCGCCGGTTTGCAGGTTGGGATTGTCCGACAAAGCAAGTTTCAATTTATCGTTTTCCTGTTCCAATTCAATAATACTCGCCATTAAAGTTTTACTCTCAAATGCAAAGTTGTGTAAGAGTTCTTTAATCCGCTGGTTTTCCTCTTGTGTAACCTGGGCTTTATCGAGCAAGAATTCTTGTTGGTGGAGTTTTTCCTGTGAATTTTTCAGCTCATCCTCTATCAGCTTCACACAGGTTTCAGCCTCTTGTACAAAACGAATTTGTCGTTGCAATTGTTGTTGCAGATCCTGTATCGCCAGCTCTTTTTCCTCGGCGGTTTTGGCATCCTCCAGTTTACGTTGCAGTTGATTGATGATGCGGTGCTGGTCAACGGCTACATTGCGCAGCTTGATAATTTCGTTGGCAATAGTTGGATCTGTTCGCGTGGCACGAACAGTTTGATAAAGTACGGCGGGGTTTTTCTCCAATGTCTGGCGACCGGTGAGCATGCCTTGATGCACATCGTGATAAACATTGTGATAGCGATCAAGCAAGTCGGTGAAGTAAGCTTTGTCCTCGACACTTTCAGCCATATCCGATAACTGTTGGTAGTAATCCTGGGCATTCTCCTGGGCTTCTTGCCATTGTTGTTCGAGATCAAAAAACAGCTGCTTGAATTTTTCCAGATTCTCAATTCGTTTTTTGCAGTTTGCCAGCTCAGTTTCTAATGCATCTGTATCAGTTTGAGCGGCTAGCAGATGAGCTAATTGCTGCTCCAGTGAGTCCCAGTGAACAATGGGTTTATCGCCTTCAAAAGACACGGCGGATTCTTCCGCTGTCAAAAACTGGTGCCGGAGAGCGAGAATTTTTTGCATCATTGGCGCGTCGGGCATTTGCGCCGCGGTAATCTCACTGTTCCCGGTAATACCCTGGTATTGAAGGCGCGTGATCTCAAGTTGGCGGGCAAGGTGTTCGCGATAATGGTTTGCCTTCTGTGCCGGAGCTGGCGTCGGGTGGCTGCTCGGCGCTAGCTTGTTTTGGTGCGCCAGCAGTTCACGCAGCTTCCCCTGTTGCCGATGAATTAATTTTCTCTGGTTGCGGAGATACAGCAACAGAAATACACATAACAGCATCAACAGAAGATAGACTTCCAAGGCTGCTACAAGAATGTAATTGGATACCTGCATGGGTATTCTCGATAGTATTTGACCGACGATTCGGGCATGAACCTGGCCCTTTCGCTCGTGTCATTGAGTATGGTACAGCCTTCTCTTATATGCGAGTCGCTGGCTACTGGCGGGCGGGCTGATACAATCGGCTTTTTGTTTGTTGAGGGGGTAATTATGGATGCGTTGGACGCACTTCATCAGCGCGTTTCTGTCAGTAAGCTCACGGCGCCTGCGCCTGATGCAGAGCAGCGTGAAGCACTATTCAAAGCCGCATTGCGTGCTGCCGATCATGGCCAAATGCGACCATGGCGCTTTTTGGTTGTCGAGGGAGAGGGGTTGGCAGCCCTGGGAGAGCTGTTTTGCGCGGCGGCTGTGAGCGATGACCCTGATCTGGTGCCGGAAGTTCGGGACTCTTACCGTAAAATGCCGTACCGGGCGCCGATGATCATTGTGGTTATTGCCACTTGCCAGGCTAACCCCAAGGTGCCGGAGATTGAGCAGGTGGTTTCCGCTGGTGCCGCAGCACAAAATATGATCACAGCCGCCTACGCCCTCGGGCTTGGCGCCATATGGAAAACGGGTGCCATGGCCTATCATCGCGAAGTGATCCGGGGGCTGGGTTTGCAGGAGAACGAGCAGATCATTGGTTACCTTTATATCGGAACACCGACCAGTCCCTTGGGTAAAGCCAGCCCACGTCCGACGAATGATTATTTTGCAAATTGGCCTGCGCAATAAGATTGCGTTTGATAAATCACTTGTGTACATTAGCGCCCCTTCGAGAAACCCCTCTGGGGCGGTAACGAGCGCGCAGGCGTGCGAGCAGTTGGAGGCAATTCAACTGGGAATGACGCAAAGGTTTTATATGGTGAGGTGTCCGAGTGGCCGAAGGAGCACGCCTGGAAAGTGTGTATATCGCAAGGTATCGAGGGTTCGACTCCCTCCCTCACCGCCACATTAAAAAAGCCCGGCTGGTCCGGGCTTTTTCATTGGCGTCAAACAAAGTGATTAATGTTTGCGCACCTTGTTCAATAACTCGCAGTTCATGGAAGTTATTGAAAAAGATAAGAAAAGTTTTCATCTCTTTTGCAATGAAAAGCTTGACTCCCCTAAATCGGATCACTAATATACGCGCCTCCAAACAACGCACTCGTAGCTCAGCTGGATAGAGTACTCGGCTACGAACCGAGCGGTCGGAGGTTCGAATCCTCCCGAGTGCGCCACCTTACAGTACGATGAAGTCCAATATCGTCCGAGACCCCGCGTAATTGCGGGGTTTTTTGTTTATACTCCGTCCCATAAAGTCCGATAAGATCCCCCAGAAGCTACAGGTTTTTGGGGGTATATCTGGGGGTATATAAAAGGCCCCTGAATCTGGTACCCCCAAGCGTACAGGTGGCGATATGGCACTCACGGATAATCAAGTTAAAAACGCTGCTCCTCGTGAAAAAGCATACAAGATGGGCGACTCAGGCGGTATGCACCTCCTTGTGAAGCCCAATGGCGGAAAATATTGGCGATTAAAATATCGAATTGCTGGGAAAGAGAAACTGATGCCTTTGGGAGTTTATCCTGAGGTAAGTTTGAAAGAAGCGCGGACCAAGTCTGCCGAAGCCAAACTGCTGATCTCCCAAGGGGGTGATCCTATGGTCGAGCGTAAATTGCAAAAGATGCAATTGCATGCCGCACATGAGAATACCTTCGAGTGTCTTGCTAATGCCTGGTTTGCAATTATTTCCCCGAAATGGTCACCTACCCATACCGAGCGAACAAAGAACCTCCTGAAGAACCACTTGTTCCCTTGGCTAGGGCAGCGCCCGATTAGCGAGATAACACCACCTGAACTGCTCTCCGTTTTACATCGCGCCCAGGCACGCGGTTTATTAGAAACTGCAAAAAGGGCCAAGCAGACTGCTAGCCAAGTATTTCGCTACGCTGTGCACGTTGGGAAGCTCACCAGCGACCCAAGCCGTGATTTGGCTGGGGCACTCACTACCCCCAAAGTCACACACTTTTCCGCCCTCACATCGCCGCAAGATGTTGCAGGGCTTTTACTTGCCATAGATGGTTACAAAGGCTCTCCTGCTGTAAAGGCCGCTTTGCAGCTATCTGCGCTGTTATTTCAGCGCCCAGGAGAGATCCGCCAAATGCGCTGGGACCACATTGATTGGGGGTCTGCAGAGTGGCGGTATCTGGTAACCAAAACTGACAAGCAGCACATTGTTCCGTTGGCTAAGCAGTCTTTAACTATCCTGCAGGAGCTGCGCCCCTATACAGAGCGTAGTGTCTATGTCTTTCCCTCTGCCCGTGGTGCCTCTCGCCCAATGTCAGAGAATGCGGTCAGGGTGGCATTGCGGACTATCGGCTACACCAATGAGCAAATGACTCCACATGGTTTTCGGGCAATGGCGCGGACGATTCTCGATGAGCAGCTGGATTTTCCTGCGGAATGGATTGAGCACCAGTTAGCGCACAAGGTTAAAGACCCATTAGGCAATGCGTACAACCGTACTAAGCACTTGAGGCAACGTAAAGAAATGATGCAGGCGTGGGCAGATTATCTAGATGGGCTGCGGCATAGCGGTACTGTTTAGATAAAATTAGGCTTCTGTTGTGCCAGGTGAATCAGAACTTGTCTCGTTAGCCTGTCTGAGTGCAAGCAGATGATGCAAACTTAGAGAGTTATCCGGGCGATTTACGGTTGAAGGCAAGGCTTTACATCGGGGGGATCTGAAATAGCTGCATAACTACATGGTATCCCATTCGAAAGCTTCTCCATTTCTTTATGGTTTGTGAGTACGACGGAATTTATGTCGGCTTATCGCTGATCGTCTGCTTTTTAATGGGTATAGGTTAGTTTCTGGCGTAAGAGAAGTTTTCAGTCATAGTCTCCTTGTGCGGCGCTTATTGCATTTTTTGTTATGACATCATTGATTCTTTGTCGATAGTCGGGTAACGGGGTGGCTGGAGCTGTTTTTTTTCGCTGTTTTTTTTCTGCTTGTAGCTGCTTTTTGTACTCCTTGTCACTTAGGTAGGTCCCATTGATGATGCTTTCTAGTGTCACATTGATTGTTTCACCAAAGCTTGTTGCTAACCTATCAAGATTTCTATGAGTAGAGGCATGGAGCAGAAATGAACAAGGAACTTTTCCTTTAAGTATTTGTTTCTGTTTATATTTTTTTTGACGCCACGCTGCCTGCATACTTTTTAACAGATTATCTCTGTCGTTTCCCTCCTTCTGATGATTTATGACTCTTACGCAATATTCGTAGTCACTTTCGCTCCACTTCCTTGGCAACAATACACCAAATTTATGAAATAAATAGACACATGCCCAATTACACATATCGTCGTTTTCTGGCTCGATGTGCCATTTATTCTTCATAGCTATTACCCATATATTTTAAATATAAAAAAACTATTTATAATCAATAACGTTATTTAGTTATGCATAGCAAGAATCCTTATTAAAAACATACTAACGTTACTAAGTACTTATATCCACAATAAGCAACCATGACATAATGGATATTAATATAAATTAAGTAACGTTATCAATGATAATAACTTCTATCTTTCTGATTTTTAAAGGTAATTAAAAATAAGCAAGGATAATAAATAGAGCAGTTAATTTTTGGAGTTATAAGGGGTTATTTAAGGCTTTCAGGCCAATGCTTTGTAAGCGTGGCAGGGCAAAATTTAAGTAAAAAAATACATAGCTCCCCTATTTCATGACTCAAATATTGGAGGTAGTCATGAGAATCATTCGTTTATCTGAAGTGCTGGCGCGTACCGGTTTAGCCCGTTCGACTGTTTATAAATATGTAGGGGAGGGCAGGTTCCCTAAACCAGTTTCATTGGGAGATAGAGCGGTTGGCTGGGTAGAAAGTGAAGTGCAAGATTGGGTATTGGCTCGAATTGAGGAGCGGGACACGGGGATGCCGTTTTTTGAGCGAGCAATTGCATAGCGAACAGAGGGGCAGAGCCCCTCTGTTTATGCCAATCAGGTGGGGCTGGAGGTCGCCAAGTTTGTAAATTTTGGAACTGCTGATTAGTAGAATAATTACTCAAATAGTGCGGTGATCACGGCAAAATTAGACCCAGGCAGCCGTAGCAAATGTAGGATATTATTAATATAAACAATCAGTGAATCAATTTTAATTAATATTAAATTAATCCAATGAATGGTTAGTTAATAGTCGTTAGCTGAATAGCGAAGCAAGAGTAGTGGGCCGATAAACTTTTACAGCTTCTCCTAAAGATATGGACTAACCAATCTTTAGGAGTATGAAGTGATACAAAGTCCCTCAAACAAACGAGTTCCAAACCAATATCATTTAAAGCTGTTTACTGGCGATAATTATAACGGGCTGCCAGTGCTCCGGTGTCGCGGTGGTTTAGTAGTCGAGTACCTGGATAGATTATATAGCGTCATTCAACACTCTCTTCAGAAGCGCTCAAGGGTTTTAGCGGTTAGGGTAGATCTACACTTTCCCCATTATTATCATCCAATTGAGCAGGAAGCGTTGTCGAACCAATATCTGCAATCATTCGTTAAAGCATTAAGGCATAGGCTTCGGCAATACAGACTCAGTAAGCAGCGTGTAGGGCAGCGAGTACATGATGTTGAGTTTGATTATGTGTGGGCAAGAGAGGTTGGTGATAAAAATGGTAGACCTCATTTCCATCTACTCCTGTTGTTCAATGGCCATGCTTTTCGAGGATTGGGTAGCTTCTCCACTAAGCATGACAGCCTCTATAACAGGATAGGGGAGGCTTGGGCTGATGCATTAGGACTGCATGTTGCGGAGGGAGCTAGTTACGCCCCATTTCCTATTAAGGGCCAATATTCGGTAAATTCTGGTTGCCGGGAACAGTTAGAAGAGTTATTCCTTCGGACTAGTTACCTTACGAAGATAGCAACAAAAGATTTCGATGGTGGGTTTCATGTGTTTGGTGGTAGCAGGGTTTGATATTTTCTCCGCTTGAGCTAATGTATTCCTAGATTGGTCGTCGGGTTGCGGCATTTTATTTATCAGTAAAGGATGGATTTGTCCGCACTCTTGTTAACACCTTATCAGTGCTAATAGATTTCCTGGTAGCTAGCTCCCTGTGCTGCCAGAGCTTCAATGGCCTGCCTTCATAGGTTTCGAAGTTGATCTGCCTCAGATGCTGGTCGACCTTGCCTACGAAGCTCCTCGGCTAAAGCGAGATAGTCATGGGAAGGATCATTGAAGCAAGGCAGTCCCCCAGCACTGGATTAATAAGATCCTGATCACTGCAACCTGTAAATCGCTGCAAGCCATAAGAAGAAGATTTAACGTTCTGTACTCCCTCCTTAGAAGAAAAGCTTGCACAGGAAGAGGATAAGGTTGAAATGGAGCGTAATGTTCTTATTGGACAACTTAAGGTTTAATTACAAGCTAAATTGAAAGGATCTGAACAGTTTAAGCGAGAAGAGATGTTTTCATGAATAACTCATCTTGCGCGGTCAATTCACATATGTTTCGGGACCCATTTAGCGATTCACCTAGTGCTGCATGGGGGGCGTTGACCGGTTGAATCCACAGCACAAAGCGGACATTGAATTTTACTGTGTCCCTAAACTCTATGTTGCAGATGGTATTGTGTTAAAAATGAGAGATAAGGCAAGTGAATCTACAGACCTATTCCTTTCAATAAGCCAAAAGGCTTTTTCCAGAGAGTTATAATCTTATGATCGCAAGGAACGCTTTTGAGTATGCCGTTGATAGGATTTTGAAAAGTCGATGTGTGCCTGTGGTTGGTGCTGGGATATCTACGCTTAGCAAGCATGAACTTGGTTGGGATGTGCACAATGTAAAATGGATGGTTGATAGGCTTGAAAATGAAATTTTTCGATTGCGTTTTAACAGATATGAAAAAGTAAAGCATGGTCCAGTTTGTAAGTGGGGTTGCGATGTCACGCTGGAAAGACTTGGATATAGTTTTGATGATTGGGTTCTGAATAAAACATCCTGTTTTTTCTGTGATGTAAGGCATGCAGCTAAATACTTAAAGTTGGGCAACCTTTCTGAGCTTTATTTGTGGGAGTTTTCTGAGCCGGGCAATGGTTATGTTGAGTTAATACGGTTGCTTAAAATTGAACTGTATCCCGAACTTCTACCGACGCCTGCCCACAAATTCATCGCTAAATTGTCACGTGAGGGTCTGATTAACGAAGTAATAACAACCAATTACGATTGTAACTTTGAAAAGTCGTACGTTGATCTGAGTGGTGGCAGTAACTCCGACGTTATATCCTCTCTCGACGACTACCGTAAGAAAGGTGCGGAGATTGGGGCGATAAAACGATTAAAAGTATTCAAAGTTAATGGATGCGCTGAGCGGCTTAATGATGTGGATTTCGGAAAAAGGTACGAGTCTATACTTCTAACGGAGCGCCAGCTGCAAAAATGGCGGAACAGACAATGGGCCGCTGATGTATTTAGGGATCGGCTGAGAAGTAAGTCCTTGTTGTTTATAGGCTTCGGAAGTGATGAGCCCCAAGTGCATCATACCCTTCAGACGGTTTTGGATGAGTACACTGATGAGCTTGAGGTTAATGATCAAGACGTATTGGCAACTCATTCCGCACCAGTGGTGGCAGTCTTTGACGCATATCCCACTTTTCACCAGCAGCAAATCGTTAATACCTATGCGCTGCACCACAAAAGGAGCCCACAGGAAGGCGATAAACTTATAATTAGAAGCCCTGATAGAGAAAAGAGCCTGTCCGCAGATGAGTTGTGGGAAAAGATTTATGAGCGAGTGGCAAGGGAACTAATTGTAGATGCCTTGAAAACCAGTATTCAGTCAATGAATGCAAGTTTTACTGCAGTATTGCCATTTTCGGAGGTGATTCTTCATCAGCTTATATCAACAATTGAAGGCTCTGCTGAAAATGATTTAGATCACCACACAGCGAATCCCTCTTGGTTACATTCTATAGATGATTTTATTGATGTCGGTAAAGGAGAGGGCAATCCATACTCGATTTTGGCGGCTGGCTTATCCAGGCTAAATGGTAGTCCATCGGGTAAGTATGATCCGATTAATGAAAACAAGGCGCTTATTTCTGAGCTTTCAACCTTGCTTTATTTGTTTGAGGATCGTCTATCTCCCTGTTCGGAAGAGGAACGTGAAGGTGGTTTGGCTCTCTCATTCAAATCATCAGTTAATGGCGAGCCTAGTACTAAACTTCTTTATCTCAATGCAGATCCTTCCTTTGTATCATCCTGTGATGAAGTGAGTGTTCCGCGTGGAAATAACCATTTAGCTCTTGCCCTGGGTCAGTCTGGTTCGCATATTAGGCCAAGTCTGCGAAGGGTTATTAATAAGAATTCTGCAACGGCCTCTATTGCCCCTAAAACAATAGTGACCTTGGGGTGGCAGCACATTTTTTATCAAAAGCCATACGACGGAAACAAAGATACAGTTGTTAATATGATTCTTGATGCTGTTGATTCGCCTACAAATTATTTCTATGCAAATCAGCCGAGCATCAAGCGGCGCACTTACTTACGGGAAGAATAAGAATGGATGCGTTATTGAATATAGAATTTGGAGAACGTGAGCAAGCAAGGAAAGATATTTACCCTGTGTCTGTTCATTGTCATTCCTCCTGCAATCTGGTTGTTTGGAGGGCGGAGTCCGATCCAAAGAAAGAACGGGGAGAAATAAGAAAATACGTTGCTCGCCTGATGGATCGCTTGGCTGATCTGATGCATGACTATCAGAAATTTTCCCCCCTTGTCGCATTGATTGACTTGCAAGTGAAATCCGACTATTGGTTGCAGCTTATGGGTGATCAGGATTGGCACCGTGGCCGATTCGTTCTCCAGGCTGTAAGGACTTTTGAGGGAAAATGTGTTGAGCAAGCAAAGAGCCGTTGGTTGGGGGCGCCCTCAATAAGTGAATACAAACCGAGAAGGATAACAACCGCTGATTTTTCTACTGCCCTGACTAATGCTGTTGAAATGGCTAAGCCACCTAGAGGGATTGAACCGCAGCTATTTACTCGGTACGCAGATCTTTTGAAAGATTCTGTTGCGGGCGGAACGAGTTATGGCGTTGCAGAGAATTGGCAGGAGGAATTGGTTAAAGACATAAATAACCTAATAGGAAAGCCGGTATTGGAGGTGTCATCACTTGGCTAATAGCATCAATACCATCCAGTCAATTGAACTGGAAAATTTCAAAGGTTACCGAAGGTCTGGAGATGGTGTCACTAAGACTATAGATATGACGGTCGATGGACAGCCGGCCGACCTTATCTTGGTAACGGGTAAAAATGGTGTCGGCAAAACGTCTTTGTTAGAAGCAATGGACTGGGTGCTCAATCAGGCTGATGTCGGTGCTGGTGGCTTTTTGACTACTGACAAGAGCCAAGGGGCTGTTTCAGTAAATGGCCGGAGGCTAGAGCTTCAGGGTAAGACTAAAACCGATCATAGAAAGCTTACTACGGTTGCCTCATTTTTCTACCAGGAAAACATAGCTGAGCTAGCTTGCAATGAAATAATTCAATTATTAGAGCCTGAAAACAAACCGGGAGAGGAAATAAAACGTGGCTTGAAGTCGTTACAAATGCGCTTGGAAAGCTGGCAGCGTCAACTCAATAGTCTTAAATATAGAAAAAATTATGAGGAGGAAAGAAAGTTACTTGCGGGAAGAGTTAATGAGCTGGTCGCTAGAATTCCGCAAGAGTTTCCCCTGAGGAAGGAATTAGTCGACAGCACGTTAACTTTAAAGAACGGAAACTTGCAGAATCAATGGGAATCGCAAATACGAAATCTTTCAAATTCCATCGGGGGGATTTCCAATCTGTCCGAACCAGTCGGCTCGCACCTGCCGGACCAGCTAAGCCATATAGGGCATAGTTTATTAGAGTATAGAGGGAAGCCGGTTGATACTTCGGAGAAAGGAAGTGACTCGCCAGCTTTTACAAATGCCTTCTTGTCTACAGTTCAATCATTGCCTGCCGACCTCCCGATAAAGAGATGGTCTACAGGTACAGCGTTTGTTCCTTCTGGCCTAGAAAATACACTATTTGTTGGTTTTGATGGTGATATTTATATAGAGGCAGTTGACGAGCTGGAGAAAAAGCGTTCTGAACTAGCCTCAGATTACCATAGACTCGCTAATCTACAAGGGCAATTGAAGGGTGATGGGCGATCACTTTTAGGCTGGGTTAACGATTTTAGTGAGAATGTTAATAACTGGCTGAGAGTTTGGGATGCTCATCCTGACAGTAAACGCGTTTCGGAGTTGAAGCAAAGGTTGCAGGATCAGTTAGAGGGATTGTCAGATTTGGCAAATGTGCGCTACGCAGAAATCAACGGTCAGATAGAGAACGTCACTAGGGAAGGACAGGCCGTTACGGATAAACTGAACCAGATGAGGCGGTTTCAAGGTGTTGCTAAAGATATTAATGCTCATTCAAAAAAACTTTCACATCTTATAGATAGACCTGCTTTTACCGTCGAAGGGCTGACTGACTATGTTAGTGACTATCTAGAAAAGCTAAAGACTCCCGAAACAACAGGGTTTTCTGCCAGTAATGGAGAGGCAGTAATTCAAGAGCTTGGCAAGGTTTTTTCTGATTGGTCTGCATTAGAGATTCAGAAAGTAGAAGATGATGCCAATTCAACAGACTTGGTTAGTTTAGAGCAAGCAGAGAAAATGATCTCAGACGCACTGGCGATATGTAAACAGGAGTCAAGCGCAAGAAGCCAGTTACTGTCAGTTGTCGGAGTAATACCACAGGTTGAGCTTGAGCAGCTATTAAGCAATATGAATTTGCTTCTAGCAAGCTTCCATTTTCCTGAAGATTTTCTACCCATAGTGCTTGAAAATAATGGCACTGAAAAATCCCCGAAATGGTCGTTTGCGACTAAGTTAGGAGTGAAGTTCGATGACTTGTCGACGGGTCAAAAATCACAGCTAGCTATTTGTTGGACGATCAACCTTAACTTGGCCATGACTAAACAGCTGGGGCATCAAGTTATTGGATTTGATGACTTCACTACATCCCTTGATATGAACCAACTGATTCCCGCCGCTGTACTGCTCCGCAAACTCGCGTATGCCGATGCTAATGATGGTTGGAAGCGGCAGGTTTTTGTTACCAGTCATCACGAAGACCTAACAAACAGGCTTCTTGATTTTCTGCTCCCGCCGCAAGGAAAGTCGATGAAGGTAATTCAGTTTGAAGATTGGAGCCCAGAGTCTGGTCCACAAGTGAAGTGCTATAAGGTAGATATGGGAGAGGTTACATCCAGTGGTCTGGAAGAGGCAATAAAGCGCGTGGTAACTAGTTGTTAGCTTGCGCCATGGCTTCATTTTTTATTTTTAGTCGATGAATAAGAAGACGGGGTCAAGTCTTGCCTTTTGCCTAATGTCCGTTTATGGCAGAGGACTGTATCTGATTTGAAGACCGGATTATAGGAGATTTATTATTGGTTATTACTCCATTAGAGTTAGACACTCAGGGTTTTCTAGGCGCTATTGCATCAAATGCTGGTGATGATTTCCACACTCTTTGGGCGGCCCGTGAGATTCTGCGGCTGCTTGATGCAAATGGCGATGTAACCGCGATCAAAGTTGAAGGTCTTCCACTAGATGAAATTCATGCTCATGTTGGTGAGCATGGCCAAGCAGTAGATATCCACTTGGCCCGCAACACTAAGAACGGGGCAACCAACACCTATCTCCAACTCAAATACTCAGCATCAACTCCAAAAGAAGGATGGAGCTGGTCACGATTGCTCACTCGCAGAGCGAAAACCAAGCCCTTAAGTAGTGTTCTAGGGAAGCTCGCAGGATTGATGAAGGCTGTTGGATTTAAAGGTGATTTTGCCATCGTTACTAATCAACCCTTGTCCACCACAGTGGCTGACGATGTCGCGCGGCTGATTAGTAATGGCAGTAAACCTATCCCTGAAGATGCAGAATTATTTAATACCCTAACCAAGGCACTCAGGCTCACTCCCAAACAGCTAATAACTTTCCTGAAGACGTGGGATACAACGGGCTTTTCTTCAGTTTCAAGGCTGATTTTAGAAAGTGAAGTTATTCAACGCCTTGCCGGTATGTCCGACGCTGACGCTCGCGATGATGCCAATCTTTTGCAACGGAAGGTATCCACTTTGATGCTTCCTGAGAACAGGAACCATCCGGCGATAACGCGAGAAACTCTGTTAATTTGGCTGGGCGTTGGCAGCACAAATATCTTATTTCCAGCCCCACCCCATATCAAGCCAGCACAGCCATATTTGCGTCGAACGTTAATTGATCGCCTCAGTGAGAAACTCAACTCTTTTCAATCAAAACCTTTGCGTATACATGCAGGTGGTGGGTGCGGAAAAACAAGCCTGATTTCCGATCTGACCTCCGTTCTACCTTCAGGCTCTGAATTATTCATTTACGATTGTTATGGTGGAGGTTTGTTTTTAGCCTCTGATCAAAAACGTCACCTATCTGAGCAAGCATTTACGCAACTTGGTAACGAATTCGCGGTTCGCCTCAAAACTCCTTTTGTAATACGGCGACAGGGTAGTATTGATATTTTCGAAGCATTTCGAAACCGCGTTTTGATCGCTGCCGATCTCGTGAAATTTCGTAACCCAGATGCAAAGTTGGTGTTGTGCTTTGATGCTGTTGATAATGCAAAAACTGGCGCTCGACATTGGCAAGAGCATTGTTTCCTTGATGTTTTGACCCAGGCATCAAGCTGGCCGACCAATGTTCGTATCGTGGTCAGTTGTCGGACTTCACGACGAGAAGAAGTAGGAGAAAAGAATCTATATGATGACTTTGAGATTCCGAGTTTCGATGTCGATGAGGTTCGCAAGCTTGTAGCCCTATGGCACCCAGAATGGAATCCCGAATTAGCAGCGACATTTGAAAATTTAACATGGGGCAATCCTCGACGTATTGTATACGCGATTGAGGGCCTGCCAAATGATGGCGCTGCGCGTGCGATTGAGCGTCTGATTCCGAGAGCTGAGGGTATAAATCCATTATTTGAACAGCGCGTCGCCGAAGCCGGTAAGCATTTGGGTTCCACCGAGAAGGTCTGGCAGGTTCTCGATGCATTGTCTCGCCTACCTCGTCCTGTTCCCGCGCAAACGCTCGCAACGCTAACAAGCCTGGCTCCGGCGGATATTCATGATATAGCTGCGGATGTAGGCGGCATTATTGAACGAGAGGAGGGATGGTCCTTTCATGATGAGGACTTTGAGGCTTTTGTAATTGAGCGCCCCGACAATAATGGAAATATCGTTCTTGATCGCGGTGCTGATTTGCTCTTGGAAATCCGCCGTAGTGATAGGTACGCCGCCACAAATGTTGCCGAAGTACTAGTAGCCTCCAATCGCCTTAATGAACTTTATGATTTGGTTACCAAAGAGGAAAAACCATCTGAAGTCCTAACTTCGCTTGAGGCTCAGTTTGTCTGGTCCCGAAATCTTGCTCTTGCGATTCGTTGTTGCCGAACGGCCTCGGATATAACAAATGCTTGTAGTTTACTTATCACTTCGGCCGATGCAATTAGACGGGCCAAGCTCCTAGAGGATTTGATTGTCAAAAATTTAGATTTGTCAGTGCAATTTGCGGCAGATGAAGCAAATAGGCTCGTAATGGTAGGACAGGATCATAAAGCCAAGCGCCCGAGCTTAAGAATTGAGCTTGCCTCTCAAGCAGCACAGAATCTCCCCGAGACCGCAAAAATGCACCTTCAATGGTGGCATGGTTATCTTGACGACTTGCGGCATAACCAGAGTCGCAACGACTTCAAAGTGTCAGCAACCGATATCGCATCCGAATATGCCACTTATACGACATTGTTTGGTGAGAAGGCAGCTCTCCATCATCTTTTCGCTTGGCGACCAAAACCCGCTCTACTTTCCGTATTTAGCATACTTGCAGCGCAAGCTGCAGGACGCAATATCCAAACATTGCTCAATGTGATCGATTCCCGAAAGTGGTCACCCTTTGCGCTCGCACCATTTATGGCCGCAGCTCTGTTGGCTGGTGCAAAAATGAGTGACCCTGTGATGGTTAATGCGTTATCGCGTTTAGCAAAAGCAACTAGAGCCAGGTGGAACAAACCTATTGAAATGGGCATTTCGAATTCGACGATTCTGGATTGGCATGAAGCTGTACTTCTGATTTGTGAGCGCTCCGTTATTTATGATGAGTTCAAGCCCCTCATTTCAAATATTCTTGAGCGCGCATTTCCAAAACCTGAGTTCATTGAAGCGCATCATCTTTATCGGCTACGCTCGGCTGGTGCGAGACAAGCGCGAGCCTACGCACTACGCGAACTAATATCTGGGATAGTTATTCCTGTAGAAAAATGGTTGCCGCCAAAGCGCGAAGAACCGCGCAACGAAGAGCGCTTGGCACGACGACAGGAGAAATCTACAGAGGCTCGTTGGAATGAATCGCTCGCGGATGCAATAAACGCATTTTCGCGGTTCGTTGAGGCTGGCCGGGTTAACTTAGCTGCTGTTACGAACAAATCAGTTGTGTCATGGCCAAAGCTTGCCAACGTGCTGGATATATCCAGAAGCTTTAATCGGTCAGTTGAGAGGGACTCTGACCAAGCGTTTTTTCTCATACGGCAACATCTTGTGCATGTAGGCATTGATGGGGGAGATGTGACAACATTGATACCCTTAATGCGTAAAGTATTACAAAACTGGCGGGCAGATGACACTAAAACTGCTCATCATCTGGCAAGAACACTGACATTGTTACCAAGTGCGCGCGATGCTGTATTAACACTTTTGACAGAGCTTGTAAGTAAAATCGAAAACGCTTCTCTCGCTGCCTCAGATCGTGTCGAATTGTTAACTGAGAATACCCGGATTGCACTACCACTTGATCCTGCTCTCGCAGAATGGTTTTTCAATAAGGCAGTCGAGGCAACTGGGTCTGTTGACTACGAAGCAAGGAATGCACTTGCAGCTGCAGGGGCTATCGCAAGAACTGGCCTCACAGGTAGCCATGCTGAACGAACCGTGTACGCCGCTCGGCTCGGGGATGCCGCCGGCGCAGTTGTAGAATCGCTTGGTCTCGCAGGTGACTTCGATTGGGGAGAGGTGGTTGGCTGGATTACTGCGGCAAGCCTTCCTATGGGTTTGGTTGCTGCTGCACGATGGCATGATCGTGGAATTGTCCCATTTGATTACAGCTTGCCAAATGTCACAGCGACCGACACAACAATGTCGCTCGCTCAGAGAGTAGCTCTCAGATTGTTAGCTTCTGATGGTTCTGTTGATGCGGCTGCAATAGTTGATGATAGAACGCTGCTTCCAAATTGGGTGGTCGAACCACTATTGAAAGCAAAGTTATGTGAAGGCGATATCGAAGCTTTTATTTCTGAATTTGATGTGCTGGAGAACAACTCTGCACATGATGCTAAACCTGCTATTGAAGCAGCCAGATTACATCGTGACACTTTCCAGCAATGGCTCGATGCTGTTGGGGCACAACAAGGATCTACTGACGTAACGCAAGACGCTCCTGATGAGAATCTGACCGCCACTCTTCGGACCTCAGATGAGATACGTTTGGCATTAGAAACAGGATCTGGAGAATACGGACCAAATGCTTATCAGTTTTGTCAGGTAGCAAAAAAACTTGCAAGCATCTCGCTTAGAGTAGCCTTTCTCAATATCGCAGTTGAGCTTGACAAAAAGCGAGGGGAATTTGGTGAAGCTATGCTCGAAATCCTCAGTCATTGGACGAGTTACCCTCCGGTAACCGAGTGGATGCGTACGCAATTTCCATTCTATATCGCTGGCTCGTTACCTCATTTATTTCGCTGGAATTACAGCGAGACCGATACACTCGATGAAGTACTTAAGTTGACTGGTCTTAGCGCTGCTGAACAAGCAAATGTCCTTCTTTCTGGAATTGAGCAGCATAGGAGTCGAATCTCTGCGGATCTTCTCTACACCTTAACTGGCATGATTGCAGCGCGTACCCCGGATGAAGATCGCGCAGGATTATTCGATGCACTCTTACTAAGGGTTGAGAGCCGCACATCACACTCTCCACGTGTTCACCTCATCGGTATCACACCACCTCAAGATATCATCGATAGCGTTGCACGTTGTTTGTTTGGAGCAATGGGAGATATGGATCGCCGGGTGCGCTGGCGAGCAAGCCACTCCGCATTAATACTGATGCGAGGAAATGATCCTGCATGGGATAGGTTAGTAGCTTGTTTGGCTAAAACTGAAGAGCCCGTATTTGCTGGCGCACCCTTTTATCACTATGCGGCTCGTGAGCAACTTTTGATTGTTTTACTACGCGCAGCCGCAGAAAGCGCACTAGACGTTGCTCGCTATGCGCCTCTTGTTTTGGAAACGATTCGGACTGACTCTCACGTAATTATTAGGGAATTGGGACGTTCGGTGCTTATGGCACTTGAAGAGGCTAAAGTATGGCTCCCCTCTGAAGAAGACTACATTTTTGTGGAGCAACTTAATCGAAGTCAGCTAGATCCAATCGAGCCTGAAAATTCCAACTGGCTAAGCAAAAGGCAAGACAGGAGTGAACAACGTAAGTACCACTTCGACAGCACCGACGCTATACCTTACTGGTATTATCCTATTTCGCGATTGTTCGGAATGGGCATGGATGACTTTCTAGATCGACTTGAAACGTGGGTTCATGACAAATGGGGTTATGGCGAAACTGCGACTCATTGGGACCAAGAGCCACGTCTCGATCGCTTGAATGGTCAGCATGAGTACACGTCACGCCGACATGGTTCACTCTCAACTATCGAGAGACTGAGTCACTATGTGGAATGGCAAGCCATGATGTGCGCTGTGGGTGAATTGATTGCCGAAGTACCGCTGACAACTTCGGTCGACGAGGTCAACGCTGCGCTGGATGAATGGATAGATCGTAATTTACCAACTATATCGCCACATTGGCTAAGCGATTTGCGGACAGCTCCTCCTCTCGAATCCCGCTTCTGGGGAATAGATCCAATAGATCTTTCTGAACAGTATGACAAAGTCGAAGATAGGGAAGTGCAAACACTGGCATGGAGTAAAACGCTCGTGCCTGCCGATTTCGATTTAGAAATCAATGGGGTCAACGAATTAGTGGTGGCTGCAGATTTCGAAGTTCGGTGGAATCATGCCATCCACAGTGTTCAAGTTCATTCTGCTTTAGTCTCACCCTCAACTGCAAAAGCACTTGCTCAAGCGCTCGCCAATACCCGTGATCGCTGGGACTTTGCTTTACCGAATGGCTCGTACGGACACGATATTGACATCCCGGGATTTCAACTTGAACCATGGTTACATGAGATTGCGCGCGAAACAAAAGCTGACGATTTTGATGTTCGTCGCGGCGCAGTTTTTGGAATACCGGTAAAACCTATCGAAGTTACAGAAAATGAGGAGCGCGTGTTTAATGTAACTTGTAGCTCTTGGAAATCAACATCAGACGAATACAAAATAAATTTTTCACAATGGGGCAGCGACAATAGTACAAATGGTTACGGCTGGCGCGCAACATCTGATCAAGCATTCATTGCCAATCTACTTCGCAAAAAAAATAGAAGTTTGATCCTTCTCGTTGAGATTTCACGTAAATTGAAAGATGAGGATGTCTATAATAATCGACCTAAATGGTTACTTTATGTATTCGATGCAAACGGAGTACTGACTCGATATGAACGAGAACGGCGGAGTCTTGGCCGGGTTCTGGTGCGGCGTGAGGGGATCGAAGACAGTGTTGACACTCTCGGACGTTGGATGCTTCATCGCATCGCTGAATTGGACCAACAACGCAAGACAGCCGACCAACAATCCAGTGAAATACTCAGCAATGAAATAGAGAAGCTCTGTATTGCGTTTCAGCAGCACAACGGTAATGCGTTTTAAGCTACACCTGCGTGGGTACAGGTTACATAAACTTGCGTCAAATGATGGCTATAATCAAAATGATGTATGTCCGCTTTTAGCCGTCATGCGAAGTAATGGATATTGGGCTCCGGCGCAAGTAAGGTAAGATCACTTCCGCGCCCACTGCAGACATTCACCTCCATAAAAGCCGCTCATCTGTGAGAGGAAGCCGGTAATTTCTGGTCCGCTAAGGGCTGTAGGAATATTTTTAAAAGTGCGGGCGTTGCGCAAGTAATTCAAGCCACCAACATTCTGCTTTACGACTTGCCGATAGAGATAGACGATAGCATTTAGGGCCTGATTCTGAGTGGCGCACGAGACGTGCTTGTTGACTGCCAGATAATTGAGAAATTGTTCGATGTGGGAGTGGTTTAGGTCTTTGGGGGTTTGCAATTGATGGAAATGGATGTAGTAGCGTACCCAGTACAGGTAGGTCTTTTCGGTATTCTGACTATAGTGCTTCCGTCTCAAATCGATTCGCATTTGCTCCAATAGTTTTGGGTTTTTTTGTGAGTCCGTATATTGTTCCATAGGTTTTATCCGCAGTTGGCTAAGTTATTGAGCGGAAGGGAAAATACCGAAAAGAGCATCAAAATGAAAAAGGCGGACCATTTGGTCCGCCTTTTGCGAAACGTTAAATATTAAAAAGTTAGTAACGAGTTGAACAACAGGGTAAAGTTTATTCAGAAAAAGCGTCGTATAGAAACTAATATGCGGACCAGAAGGTCCGCACTATTTAACTGTTATAGCTTAATTCGATGAAAACTATTGTAGCTCTACTATTAGTGTTTTCTTTGACCGGTTGTTATCCGGTATATAAGACATTGCAGCCAAGATCGCACATTTTGGTTTTGGATGAATCTGGGGCGCCGATTCAAGGAGCCGTTGTCGTTCTGGTGGCGAATGCCTATCCATATGGTCATGAAAAAACCAGAATGGAAGTCGTAACAAATTCTAAAGGTGAGGCTCGATTTCCTAGTTCTAAGGAATGGCGAATGGAAGTTATGGTTATGCACGGAATGGAAATATACTATTGGAACTGGTGCGTTACTAAAGAAGGGTACGAAACATACATTACACGTGATGGTAATGCTAAAGATTTTGATCGCAAGCCTACGGTAATATTAAGCGAAGGGGACAGTACAAAATGCCCTGTTCAACTTTACTAGCACGTTATAAAAAACAGCTCAATCCGACCTTCACTGCGTTGCTCGTTTTGTGATTTTCCGCTACGCTCGCACAAAACAATCAACTCCGTTTCGGCGGCTTAGCTGGCGTTAAACATTTTGAGCATGGAGAAAAAATGAAAAGGTATTATTTTGTGCAGCCATGGGAAAAACTTCAGGACGGCGCTCATCAATCCGTAGTTGAGTTTTCGATACAAAGAGCGCAAAAGCTAGGTATTGGGCTTGTTATATGTGTTCACAATCTAAGCAGCTGTGAGCAATTTCTTAAAAAGTGTTTCCCTGGGACGCAAGCTAAGAAGTTGTTGCGCAGGGAAGAAATTTCAAGAAATGGTATAAAAGTCAAATTAGAGTCTCTTCAAACTATAAAAGCTAACTATCATTTTCCTGATGCTAAAGTGTACTTGGCTTTGTTTCCGTCTTCCGATCTAATGGCCAGAATTGAAGCCATTACTTCAAAAAAGGCAATTGTAGTTTTTAGTGAAACCTTGAACTCAGAGCACTTGGTTGAGTGGTGTAAAGAACACAATGCAAAAGAACTTACCTTGCAGTAATTGTATAACAAGCGACTGTGGTAAAAAATCAATACCTGCGACGCAAATTTAGTTAATTTGCCACTCGCAATAATCCCGCGCCATGGCATTTAAAATAGTCACCATTTTTCGCATACAAGCGGTAAGCGCAACTTTCTTGTGCTTACCCTGTTCAACAAGCTTCTTGTAAAATTTCTTCATTACTGGGCTGCACTGAATTGCGCATGACATGGACATGTACAGCACTGTGCGGATCGTTGCTCGCCCGCCTTTGATTCTGCGTCGCCCCTTCATGATGCCACTATCCCGATTAAAAGGGGCTAATCCACAGAGTGAAGCAATCTAACGTGGCGATAGCTGACCCAGCTCAGCCTTGAGCTTTACCAAACTGGCGCACCTGGGTTGGTTGTACGATGATGACTGGTAGTTCTCTTTCTGCGCAGTCTTCAATTAGGCTTCGTTCATAACCACCGGTTGCCTCAGCCAAAATGCGTGATAACCTGTAACGTGAAAGTTTTTTCAGCAGTTCTCGAATTCCTCCTGGTGTGTTGGGGTATTGCAAATAAATATCGAGTTCAAAAATGCAGACATCCAGCATGCTTTTACCGATATCGATTCCTACATTTCTTTCACTACGATCAATGTGTGTGGCGGTAGTTGTATTCATAACTCACCCTTGCTACATTCGGGCTTGGAGCCCATTTTACTGTTCGAGTTAAAAGTAGAATCAGCAAGGTGGCCACGCTTGTTAACGGGCTCGGTTGCTTGGGGCCAGTGCTTACCGGGCTACCTTGCTGAATACCTGTTGGCGCAGGTATGGGCTCCACCTTATCGCTTTATGAATGTAATGGAAATTGTCGAAATCAATCATACAAAGCGCTCCACCGGACAAGCCGGTGAGAGCGGCGCTAGGTTATGATATCCAAAAATTATATTATTAATTGTTTTTAAATTTACCCAAAACCCTTTAAAACAATGGATTTATAAGTATTTAACTTTTACTTTAAAAACACTGTAAATAACTTTTGACCAATATCGGTCGAATAACTATTTTAGGTATAATTAAAATGTCAAAGTTAAAACATGCAAGGTATGATTTTTTTATTTCTTGGGATAATCCAATACCAGCTAATTCATCTAAAATGCTTAGCAGCTTAAAAAAGCATGGTAAAGTTAAAAATGTAAGTATAAAAACTGCGGTAACTCTTAGGGTTAATGCTAGTGCTAGTTGGCGAGAAATAAGAAATACAATTAAGTTAAACCTTAATAAAAAAAATGGTAAAGCCGTCTACGTTAATGCAAAAACAAATAAAACTTTTCAAATTGACGCTAAAAAATGTTTTCATTGGAAAGAAGTAAAATAAAAGTCTAAGAAGGCGCAGTAACACGCCGTTACGCGGCTCGACAGTTTGTAATGTGTGCCGAGAGTAAATAGTAATATCGCGTAGTGATATTACTATTTACGTAACTTTGCAAGAGATGGTGGTAGGCCCACCGCATTCGCTTTGCAGTAAGAGAGTGTAAACCACTTCAAGTGGCATAGATTAAGAGTCTCTGTCGGAACGTTGAAGAAAAGTCGGAAATAAATTCGGCAGGTAAGATAAACGGAGACGAACGCAAGTGAACCTTTGATGAGGCGTTGTGAAGGCGAACCCGTTGTCAAAATCGACGACCTTACAATCGCTGAGAAAAGTCGGAAAGAAAACTGCTTAATGATCTGCAGTGTAGCAAGAGAAAAAGGTTGATTGGATAAACTTAATCACTGATGTAGGCATAAATCCTCATCAAATTAGTAATGGGTTTTATAGATCTCTCCTTGTTTTATCTGCAGTGGCTGCGAAGCCAATTCGACAGGTTGTTGAGTTGTGAGGTGGGCTGTAAGGGGGTCATCAGAATTTATTCTGTTAATTTCATCTCTAAGCACAGAGAATCCAAAACTGCAATAGACCTGTAATGCGGTGTAATATTTTTTCAAAAATATGCTAAAAATTAAAAATCTATGAAAAATTGATCTTTAAAATCGCTCTTATCGGCTGGCACCGAAACCTTCATTGCGCTTTAATAAAAAGGATAAATATTATCCATCAAGGAAACCAAGGATTGACATCATGAATCGATGCTTACTGGTTCTGCTATCGGTATTGTTCTGCGCAATTACCGCTAACGCAGATACATTGCTTTTACCTCCTGCTGAAAAACAACCTGCATCAGCCACGCTAGATGACCTCAACCTCCAGCTTAATTTCGCTCCACTTATCACGACAACTGCAGATGAAGCCACGGAGTTTCAAGGGTGCTGCAAGATCTGCTCGACGGGTAAAGCGTGTGGAAACAGCTGCATTTCTCGCTCTTATGCCTGCCATAAGCCAAGAGGATGTGCCTGTGATGGCTAACATTCCAATCTTCGAAACCTAATGTCTTAACGATATTCATTGGATGCTCTAATGATTCTGATCAAAAAAATAGGTCGGCTTAACACGCTATTGTTTTACGGATAATAAATTATGAAAAATAAACTGGTGCTTGGACCCATTCTGGGATTGGAAAGCGATTCCCTGTATACCGTAACCTTTGTTACAAACAGTTCAGTGGAAAAAGCGTGGGTAAAGTTTGGTGACGATAAAGTACCAGCTTCTTCATTGGGAGGCATCCGCTCTGGATCAGTATGGCGGGCCGAGTTGAAGATTGAGGCAGGAGCAGATTCGAAGAATATTTCATACAACGTCTTAACGGACGAAATTGAAGTAACGGACAGCAGTGGTAGATCGTGCTGGTCCTTTTATGTTCCGGGGAAAAGCGAAAAGCCCAAGATGGCTTACGTTTCCTGCAATGGATTCTCTGATTACAAACTCATGAATGCTACGGAGCAACCATACAGACTCTGGGAGCAGATGAAGAGTGAACATGCTGAAAGCGCTTTCTCACTTCTTTTGATGGGAGGGGATCAGGTCTACGCTGATTCAATTTGGACGCAGATCAACTCTCTCAAGCTCTGGAACGAGCTTCCGCGGGCAGAAAAAATAAAGCGCTCTGCAACCAAGGACATGCGTGCGCAGATCGACAAATTCTACAGCGAACTCTATGTGAGCCGCTGGAATAAAGAACCGCTAGCCACCATGCTCGCCTCCATTCCCTCGATTATGATGTGGGACGACCACGATATTTTTGACGGTTGGGGAAGCTATCCCGATGAGATGCAATCCTGCGAGGTTTACCAGGCCATCTTCGCAGCCGCCAAAAAGCACTACGAGTTACTTCAGGTCCGGGGACGCAATACCAGTTTGCTTGCCAAAGACAAAGAGAACCCAGAGCACTATTCCTCAGCGGTCACCTTTCGCGGCTACACCATCCTCTCGCTGGATAACCGTTCCGACCGACGCCTTACCGAGGTCATGAGTCAGGACCACTGGTTAGATATTACGGGTTTCCTGGAAAACAAATGCCCGAAAGGCGATCTGCTTGTACTCAGCGCGGTGCCTGTGGTTTACCGGGACTTTTCTTTCGCGGAAAGTGCGGTTGATGCGACCCCGTGGGAAGAGGCGCTTGAGGATGATCTCAAGGATCACTGGCGGGCCAAGGAGCATGAAGGAGAGCGTTTAAAACTGATCATGAACCTGCTGACAAACGCACACAAGCGAAAGGGAAAAACCGTGATGTTGTCAGGTGATGTTCACGTTGGTTGCCTGGGGATTATTCAGGACAAGCGAAAAGAACACCCCGTCAATATTCATCAGGTTGTGTCCTCAGGTATTGTCCATCCGGCACCAACTTATCTTGAGTGGCTCGGTATTCTTGCGATCACAAATGATGACCTGGAATACCTGGATGAGACCCGATCCATCACAGCGGACATGATCAAGCCTCATGGATCAAATAAGTACATTCGGGCGAGAAACTTTGTCACCTTGCTCGAAGGTACGGACAAAAAGCTCTGGGTGAACTGGGTGTGCGAAGGCAAAGACAAGCCCGCGTATCCCTTGCAGTCATCCGGCCGACAGCCTTAAACCCACAGGAACTTGTCATGGACATGAATCTACTTCCCGCCTTGGGCGACAATCGACCGGATCTGTTTGCATTGCAATGGGATGCGGTCTTTGAAGTCGCCGCCGCTATTGTTCTGCTGTCGATTATCGTTGAGCGATTTCTCGCCCCGGTGTTTGAGTCGGACTTCTACATCAATAAGCAAAGAGTATGGGATGCGCAGGGGAAGGGTAATTTCAAAGTGCCCATTGCCTTTGCGCTGTCTGTCGTCACCTGCTTGGCCACAGGTATCGATATCCTGGCTGTGATTGGCCAGGCCCCGTCACCGTCCTATTTCGGCACCATCATCTCAGCGGGTGTCGTGGCCGGTGG
Organism: Cellvibrio sp. PSBB006; assembly: GCF_002162135.1. Lineage (NCBI taxonomy): Bacteria > Pseudomonadati > Pseudomonadota > Gammaproteobacteria > Cellvibrionales > Cellvibrionaceae > Cellvibrio > Cellvibrio sp. PSBB006. The sequence goes on from NZ_CP021382.1 coordinate 149,259, forward strand.
GAGCAAGGGGTCCATCAAGTTATTTCGGGACATTCTCGGTTTCAAAAGTTCGGCCTATCGGCAATATCAGGAAGACAAAGCTGTTGAGACGCAAGCAAAGCTAGCCAATCGTTCCCCTCAGACACCCGCAGCGGCCAACAGCTAACATGAAACGCAGAATTTACCTTTTACTCTTGGGTTGTCTCTTCAGTGTTGAACCCGCACTTGCTGACTATATTGATGCCAGACGCTCCATGCACCTGAAAGAGCAGCCGAGCGTCAACGGTATCAGCCTAACGAAAATCGAGGTCGGTGAGCGGGTAGAGGTGCTGGAGGGGAGCCGACAAACTAACGGCTATTATTACGTTGCCACCCAGGACGGTTATGAAGGCTATGTATACCGAACTGTTGGGCGGATCACGGTTACCGACGAGACCACCTTCGTCGAGGATACCGACCATAGCCCTCTCGCGATGGACATGGGGTGCGAAAAGCACCTGGTGTATGGAATGCCTCAGCCAGCAGACCAGGTGCTGTGTCGGGAAGGCTATGCGGCCGGGTATAGCTACACGTACAAAATACCGCTGTGGGTGACCTACCGGATTACTCGCGAGCAGATCCTGACGACCGGCAGTGATAGACAAGGCATCAGTTTCAGGCAGGACAAAACCATACCCAGCGACTTCCGTTCAAAAAACAGCGACTACCTCAACTCAGGCTACGACCGGGGGCATATGGCCCCGAACGCTTCAATGGATTTTAGTGTGAACGCCCAGTTGGAAAGTTTCCTCTTCAGCAACATTGCGCCGCAACTGCCCGATTTTAATCGGGACTCTCACGGAAGCACCGGGGTTTGGGGGCGGCTGGAGAAGTATGAGCGCCGCTGGATTGAGCAGCGCGGTGAGCTCGTCATTATCATGGGCGCTTTCCCTGGCGAGGAAGCCTTGACGATCGGTCAGGGTGTTGCTGTTCCCTCGCACTTCTATCGTGTCATTGTTGATCCCGCCACCCTGGAATCCATTGCATTCTGGATGCCGCAGGAGAAAAACACAGCGCATCAGATAACCCGCTATCTGGCATCGATCGATGAGATTGAACAACAGGCAAAAATCGATCTGCTGAGCAATATAACACCGGCCATACAAGACATTATTGAAGCGGAGAGACAGACAGCGCTTTGGTAGGACAATCGACAAACGTGATACACAAGGAGACGAATCATGCGGTTTATCCAGGTAACACTAACCCTCGCCCTCACTATGGGGTTGTTTGGGTGCACCAATCTCAAAGAGGTTCAGGACTTCGCGGGTCAGTCCGCCAAACTCTCGGGCTATACGGAGCTGACAACCCGCTTCCGGGATACCTACTACCGGGAACAACCCTATCTATCCTGTGAAGCAGATCGTATCGCGCAGGAAAACGACGCGCGCCGTAAAGCGGCCTACAAGGATCTGCTAACCGTTCACCAAAGCGTGACAGTTTACATGCAGACATTAGCCACACTGGCTGGAGACGATTCATTTGACCTATCACCGGGCATCGATTCACTGTCGTCGGGCATAAAAACCCACCCGGATCTGGGGATTGATAAGGCACAGGTGGATGCCATCTCGGGGCTAGCCAAAGTCATCTCAAAATGGGCAACCTCGTCCTACCAACAGCGTGCGGTACGGAATTTTATCCAGGAAGGAAATGAGCCTTTGCAAACGACATTGGCCGGTATGGAACGGTTGATCGATTATTACCAAAAAACCAATGACAATGAATGGAAAACCATTAAGGGACTTCTGGAGGTGGAGCTGTTATTTACCGATCAGCCCGAAAGTAAGCTACTCGCCACGCTTGCTCGTGCGCATACCCAGGACAAAGCTGCCGAATACCAACTGGCAAGTAAAAAGTACACGGAAGCCAAGAAGGGTGTCCAAACGATTGCGAAGGGACACCAGCTACTGGTTGACAACCTAGACAAACTTTCGAAGCAGGAAATCAAAGATTCTCTCCGTCAATTTTCAAAGGACGTCAGAGCAATCAACAATCACATCGAATCCATGTGATCCATGGACACTAAAAGGACATAACAGGAGACCATCATGGCCTTAGCAAACCGGGCTCAAATTGAAGCCATTGCCGCTGAATTGACCAAATGTGCTGATGTTGTGCATGAACGCATCATGCACGAGGTTAAACGAAAAAAAATAGGACTACACGAAGCGCAACTGATTTTTCAGGATGAAGTGATCCTGCGTCAAAAAGCCAATGGGCTGTATATTGATGCCGCCAATTGTGTGGTGGAGGGCTTGGCTGAAACACAAAAAAGCCTGCTGGCAACCATCGATACAGCCAAACAGAAACTTAAAAACATTAAAGATATCACCGCGTTCATTGACCTCACGGCGGATCTTATCGTGTTAGCTGCAGCCATCAATGCAGCAAAACCTTCCGCAATCCTCGCGGCGCTTAAAGAGGTTAAGGAAGACGTAGAAAACATGAAGAAAACTGCCTAACTGATATCTGGGGCGAGTAATATTATTGTGGGCCCTGATGGTGTAAAAAACGGTGAGGAATATGAGCCCCCGATTCTGTGGTGCTTTGTACGCGCTCTCGCTCATTCATGTAACGGTAATAAGATATGGCATGTGTTTCTGATCCCGCTATGGCTGACCTGTTTTTAGATCTTGCCAAAACCTATCACGGTTATGCTGACGGTTTATTTAAATTATTCATTACTGTTTTGTTTGGCTCCTTTGCATTTGCCTCAAGCTTTCCTATCAAGACGTCGAGCAAGCTGACTAAAATCGGTAAATTTCACGTTACATCGACCTCATTAGCGACAGCTTCTGTTCTCCTGTCTTTCTATGTGATTTGCTTTTGGTCTTTTCGGTCTGCAATCGTAAATGCACATTTGGCAGCCTCGCAGTTTCTTTCGTTTCATCAAAACTGCGAAGGTGTTGAAGTTCTGAACAAAATGCTTGGCTTTGAAAGCCTCAACAGGCTTTCGCTGATCTTGCCGCAGGTTGGGTTTTTATTAGGCAGTGCTATGGGAGTGCTGGTTTTTCTGTACCTAACAAATAATAGAAAAGAAGGTTAGGCTTTTTGTTATATACTCCTACCTCAGCCCCCGATTCACATTAACAGCGGATTAAATGCAGCTTCATGATTTGTAGTGTTGAAGCGCAGGTAGCACTTATCGCTCTTTACGTAGACCTGTGGTATTTGCGCTTGCCCATGAAAAAGCTAGTACTGTCTGATAGCTCTGATTTTAAATTTTCTTGCTGTTATTTAACTGTTAGCAATACAGAGGAAGTCAGAATATGCAACAAATACCCGGAAGTAGAACTAATCCAAACTTAGTTCTTTGTCTGTATTTTGCCCTTAAATCAATACCTATGTTTTTCTCTGGTATGTCTATTTATCTAGGTTATAAACTTTTCATCCTTGGTGTCACAGGGCAAGCAAGCTTGAGTGTCGAATCTAATACCGTAAGTGGGCAATTAATTAATGCTGCACCAGGTTTGTTTTTTTCTATTGGAGGTATAATTTGTCTGATTTTTTCTGTATTGAAAGGCGTCAAAATAGATTTTAACAACGGTCACGATCAGTTCTTATCGAATGCAGCTCCAACTGGACGCTATCGTGGAGGCTAAATTGCTAACAAGCAAAGGCAGCATCGCCTCTACAGAGGCTGGACCTCGCTACTCTCGGCCGCTGTTTTGTGCATTAAATTGAGGCATAATAGATGAACCTTTGCGAGTCAAACAAAGCAGTTTCCCTGGAAGTTAAGAACTTCATGCTGAATGTTCCAGATGTCAAGGAAGAATCAATTACTGACTATCTCGTTTGGAAATGGCGTGAATTGGATGCGAGGTTCAAATACATAAACGTCTCAACTTTTACTCGTCAAGAGGAAAATAAGACTGGGGTCGACTTTGAACTTGAATTATGGCTTGTCGGAAGGAAATTCCATTTTCCGTTAATTTTCCAAGCTAAGAAATTTGTCAAACAGAATAACTCTTATGTTACTAAGCTGAACTATCCCAAAAGCACGCAATCTCAGTTAAAAAAGCTATTGGCTCATGCAAAGGCCAATAAGAAACTTCCCTTCTATGTATTTTACAGCCTTCCTGATAAAAATACGCAAACTATGTGTGGCGCACACGAAATATCTGATACATCCATATTTATGGCTGACGCTCATACGGTAAAGAAGTTTGCTGATGGAGTGTATGGAAAGAGAGTCTCAAAAAACAAAATACTTAAGGAGTCCAATCCATTTCATTGCATTTTCTGTTGCCCACTAACTCAATCTGGCCATTACTTTGCGAGCTATTTTTCAGCACTAACTGAATCTGCCGAGCCTCACGATAACAAGATTTTGCCAAGCTACGTCAACATGCTTCTTAGCGGTCAAATTCTTGAGCTTGAAGAAAAAGAGACATTGGCAGTAATCAATCAAAACGAACTGTACACCTTTCGCGTTGTTGGTGCTTACGACATGCGGGGCTTTGAGGAAGAGCCCAACAAATCAATCAACCGGACTCGCTAGAGCGAGCCGACTATTTCAAACGTTATGCAATGAAGGAAAGTTTATGCCAACAATAGAAACATGCGGAAATGAAAGCAAAAGAACGACCTTTACATATAGCGGGGATGTAGAGAGTGGTGTGACGTTAGAGTTTGAAAGTGGAGATTTCCTGATTCCTTCTCATATTATTCAAAATGTCATCGATCACTTTCGCGGCCAATCTGTCAGGGGTGGCTTTTCAATGACTGAACCGACACCGGGAGGCGTTGGTGAATTCTTAGCTTCATTGAGCAATAACTTAACTCCACGACACGCATCATTCTTGTGTGCAGTTTTACAGCATCAAGGCCATGTGAGCTGCACTTTGAGCGGTAATGCAGTGGTGGTTCAGTTTAATGCATAAAAACTAATAAGCGAACCGCAGCGTCCGCACTATTTAACTGTTATGCACTTATTCGTTTTGTCGAGACTGTAGGAATATAAAATGGCTATATTTGCAATTGGTGCATATTACGATGAAGATGTTAGTGGTGACTTTATTTCCAATAATATCGCTGGACCCGGATGGGGATTGGAAGAAGCACCAGAGCTGCATCAATTTATTAGGTGTTTAAAAGTCGGTGATATTGTGTATATTAAGTCTGCATCCCCCTCTAGTTCTGACATTATTGTTAAGGGAATTGGAGTCATTGCAAATGACGAGGTCGTCACTACAGGAAATGTCGTTTCTGCTGGAAGAAATATAAAGTGGTTAGTTACACAAATGTTTCGAGTTCCGAAACCAACCGAAAAAAACAACGTTAGATTAAATACAATGTACGAAGAGTTTCATCCCTATGTGCAAGCAGAAATACTTAATAGAATATTTAATCTTGCGTAAAACAATATGCAGATCTACAGGGGCTTAGCTATTTAACTATTTAGCTTTACAGAGTAACCAAGAAGGTAAAGCATACGTGTTGCAACCTTACCATAACGAAGAAAGGGTGCGGTATTCCTACTTATAGAGTTGGAGATGGATATATATGTAAATTCTGTTTTTCTAACTACATCCGATGATATACAATTTTCTGGTTTCCGACAGTGACTATCTCATAGAAAAATTTTTGTAATCGAAGATGAACGCAATTTTTATTTTTGTGGTCATAGTGGGTGGTTCGCGCAGTGTGAAATGGAATCAATGTGTCATTATGGCGTGGGCTTAGGCAAAAAGGTACAATGGGATATGGGGCATGCTCCCTCTTTCTCGTCCAAATAGGCTAACTAGGCCATTAATTACGGTCCTACTGGCTGCTCGACGTTCATGGCGTCGCGGGGGCGGAAGTGGTTAAAACTATTAGAGTGATGTTTTCTCCATAAACGCAGGCTCAGGTGCCTGCGTTTGGTTACAGGCCGGCTATGATGAATAAAATAATGATGTGCCTACTGATTAGCGTAATCTAACCTCAATTACTCATCGTATTCAGGTTCATCGCAATAAATGACAGTCTTCGATGAATCATCTCTCCTTGCCATTAAAAATGGTTATAGCCAGCATCAGAAACATCCACCGCTTCGAAGCTCTCGCCAAACACAGCTTCAAGCCTAAGTCTTACTTCATTTATTGGTAAATCGAAAGTTACCGAATAATGCGACCAAGTCACTGGTAATATAATGTGCGAGACCGGCATTCCAAACAAAGAATCATTTACGGAATAAAAGGCAAGACTTTGTTCGATTTTATAAGGCCTAACTTTGGCTTCGCTGAAGTAGGGGTGTGAGGTAACTTCGCTGAATAGGTTATAGCTAACTTTTGGGAAGTCGCAGGTATTGAAATTCTGGAAAATATCCTCAAGGCTGTGGCGGGTGTTTTTCTTGACTGGCTGATTATAGGATTTTGTATCAGAAGTCCCTGTTTTCTCATAACTAATCTTGCATTCACGAGAGTTATATAAGGCGGAAAGAATTTCCATTTGCCCGCTATGCGTATGTTTATAAAGTTCAAGATCCTCCTGGAACCTCTGATTAAGTTGTATCCAAAAGTATGCTTCGTTGGTGTGGATGTCATCGAAATATAGTTCTGATTTTTGAAGCGCAATGCGCGCATTGACGTGGTCTTCCAAATAGGTGGCAGCTTTTGCGCATTTAAAGGAATGGTAAATTTTGTCTTGACGGGTGTCGCATCCAATAAGAGCCAATATCGCAACAACTGTAACAAATAGGTTTTTCATTAAATATCACGCTCCATGAAATATACGCTGATAATTGTTTAGTGGACTGCTAATAAACGGGGGAAGGTGTCTACTCCTTGTTTGATATCCATTTTATTGGCCGCTGGTGTTGTCAGGATGTAGAAGAAGTTTATTTATCCTCTGATTTTTGGAGCGACTCTTCATCGTCGTCTTCTTCGCTCTCTTCGAGCAAAGCGTTTAGTCCAGCCGAGAACGTTGAGGCAGCAATTAGCCTTATAATCCAGGAAACCACCGGAGAGTCAAAGAAGCGGGAAGTAAACAAAACTCCATAGTATTTATTATTGAACTCTGCCGCGAGACCATGCCCAATATAAAGAGATTTTTTGTCGCAATAAAATCATCCCATGCAATATACCAACCGCTCACGTAGAGCAATCCGCCAGCAACGACGAGCGCACCCAGGAAAGCAGCCAAACCGTTGTTATTTTCTGTTTGCACCATTTTTTCTCCCATGTTTATCGTTTTCATCGGTATGTTAATTTTTACTATTGGTCCACATTCAATGCAGGAGAATGTAGGAAGCGCAGGCCAACCTGTATAGAAGATGCCGGCCTGTGCTGTTGTGACATACTAGTTAGATGGGCTAAATGCTTAAGAGGGATAAAATAAAACACACTATCCAAACGATAAAGTATGCGTTATTTTGCTTCAGTATCTTAGCTCTTTGAAAAAGATATACCGGTACGAGCCATACCCAGCCTCTAAAAGCAGTAGTATTTATGCCTGCGTTTTTCAGCCTGCTTTCATCCCAGATTGACAGCGCTATATTAAGAATCACGGTGACATACCAGAACTCGGCGTTTTGCATGGCGTATTCTGCTAGATACTCGTTACCGGAATTCATGGCGAAGGCAACCATGTATTCAAGCACGAGCCCCAGGATTGGAGCGAAGGCCAGTATCCATACGACCGTGCTGTCGACTTTATCTCCCGTCAATGGTGGTGGGACCACTTTTTCCAGATGTGCGCGCAATTCAGTATTTTCAATGGCCATCCATTCTGGAAAGCCTTGGCGCCATACAGCGGTGCCGTAAGACAGTGATTGGCTGTTTATTAATTCGATAATTTTCTCCTCTGAAATACCTCCCATGCGTTGGCCGTTCTTTTCGTAGAACCAGGGTTTTGCTTCGGGTTGGATTGAGGGTTGTTCTTGTGTGTTCATACTGTACCTTTAAGACTATGGTGGGATTATTAGTATGTAGCAGGAGAGTTACTTTGTGGTTTTGTTTTAGGATTTTACATTTCTATTCAACGCCGGTAACTCCCTTTTTTCAAGCAGAAATGTCGGATTGGATCGAGGGCAATAACTTTGATTGTATACACAGTTATTTCTGTTGAAAGTCCTAATATTGTAAGATTTGTATTGAGGGAAAATTTAGTCGAAAGTAACGGTATAAATGTTTTTTTCCGTTGTTACTTCCACCTCACGTATATTGTCGAGATTGCAAGATGTTAGTGATTTAAGTATCTCACCATATTTTAGAGTTCTCCCAGTTTTCGCAGTTTTCGCTTTATCATAATTAACACAATTACCTCGATTAATAATAACTTCGTGTATGGTCGTTTCGTCAACAAGTGATTGGACATTTACTCGCGCTACTCTTACAGAATTATTTGGGACTTGGTAGTAATCTAAGATTACTTCAATTTCTGGTTCGTCGTTTACGGAACAGCCAATAACTAAAAGAGTTAATATGGTCACTAGAAAATGGCGATGGGAAAATGATTTCATAATACACTCCACTTGATAATAGCTAGATTTTAGGTGGCAAAGACAATAAATCATTCGATTTATCTGAATGCTCATTCACTTCGCTGACTGTTAATTAAAAAAAGTAATGTTGAATATACGGCTATCCCATGATCAAGAAAGCCAAACACAGATAAAAGGAATAAATTAAAAAATTGTAATACCTCTCATGAGATTCAATAGCTAACCGTGGCCTATATAACGGGATTTTCTGTTGCAATAAAATCGCTCCGTAAAAGCCACATACTAATAAAACAAAAAGCTTTGATTTTCGGATACCATAGTTTTTCTCTCCAAAATTGAGCATTAATTTTTCAAATTCACTTGAAACAGCCTATAGCAAACAGGTCGCTGCTTGATCCCGTTAGATATCCGCGCAAGGTCTATGGCGATTGGGTATAAAACACTTTTTGGCATGAATAGGACGTCTGATTAGGTGAGCTACCCCCTAGACCCTCCCTTTGGTAGAACAAAAAATAACCATTACTACATTTTGACCTTTATATAGGTCAAAATGTAGTTTATCAAGCGTGGAATGTCCATATTTTTCCCAACAAGCTCACTATATTTAATGGCTGTTGGTGATCTATGGATATTCTTGTCTGTTTTGGGAAAGCAGTTAAACTGCGGAGAGTTGAGGTGGATCTGACCCAAGAGGCTTTGGCTGACAAGGCGGGTCTGGCGAGATCATTTGTTTCGGGGATTGAACGGGGTGCTACAAAAGCTTCTATTGAGAGTGTATGGCGATTGGCTAATGCATTGGACTGTAGCCCCTCAGATCTATGGGTTGTTGCTGAACGGTTGTACTTCTCCTATAAGTAATTTGAAAATTCCACGAATCGTACTTACTGAGTATGTTGACGGGGTTTAGATTTTTATTGCTTGGGAAACGTTTTTCTGCCAGTCCTCGTCCCGTTTGTCATAGGTTACCGTCGTACTTACGTCACTGTGTCCAGCTAATTGTCTAACGGTATTTAGATCAATTCCCTTTTCAAGTAATTGGGTTATAAATGTTCTACGCAGATCGTGCGGCGTAAATTTCTCGACACCGGATAGTTGCTGTAGAATATACAATGTATAATTAAGTCCACTCGGTGATAATCTATTGCCAATAACTTCCCCGTTTTTAGTGATTTTGCAAAACAGCGGGCCGCTGACCTCACTCCGATATTCCCTCCATTTATTTAATGCATGTAATATTTCTTTCGCTAAATAAATTTGACGAGATTTCCTTCCCTTTCCCTCTCTTACGATTAATAAGCCATTTTTAAAATCAATATCGTATAAATTAAGTGCACAGATTTCTGAGCAACGTAGGCCGGCACCGATGCCAACGAGTAAAATCGCGTGATTACGTGTTCTCACGGCGGGGCAGTGGATGGTATTGCAAGCCCCAAGTAGCTTAGCAATTTCATCTTTTGATAGTCGTCTACCGGTTCTTACAGCATTTCCTTTCAGGGACTTTACCGAATTTATACGCAGCATAGTGTCTGCATCGATTTGACCTAGGTTGAATGCCGTTTTTGCTATACCTTTCAACCCTGCTAAAGCCAAGTTGACACTATTAACTGCATATCCAGCTTCGGTGAACACAGATCTAATAAGATGAACCTTTTCAAAAGTCAGCATGCTCCAATCGTGATGCTCAACCAATCCTTTGCTCCCAAGAATTGACGCAGACTGATGTAGTAAAGTTTTCATGGACTTTCTTCCAGTCGCTGCCAGGCTATTGAGGTAAATGGAATAGGCTGATTTGCTTTCAACTTTAAATTCTATCTTTGATAATTTGGTTTTTGCTGATTGTGTAGCCATAAGGACTCCTATCATGGTGGAAGGCTTTTGAGCAATGGTTGTTCGAGGCACTAATTAATGGGGGGACTGGGGTGCTATGGCAATCGAGGTTTAATACACATTAAACAGAGTAAAGTTGGAGCACTGGCTATGCGTCTATCAGCCCCCGCTCTGCGAAGCTGACGATGTGCGTACCGCCGACGACCAGATGATCAAGAGTCTGAATATCTACTATATCTAGTGCGTTCTTCAATCGAGCCGTGATCGCCCTATCGGCTTGGCTGGGCTCTGCTACACCGCTTGGATGGTTGTGAGTAAAGATGACGGCAGCGGCGTTGTAGTTGAGCGCAGTCTTAACGACTTCTCTCGGATAAACAGCTGCACCGTCGATGGTGCCGAGGAACAATATCTCGTAGCCGATTACGCTGTGTTGATTGTCCAGAAGGATCATCGCAAATAACTCTCGATGATCATCGGCAAATGTGACCCGCAAGAACTCTCTTGTCGCATCTGGACTAGTCAGGTAATTGCTGCGTTCGAAGCGTTTCTGGAGTATTCGCTCTGCCCAATAAAGAATTTGGGTGTCTGAAATTCCGGGTGTGATTTGGACCTCGTTAGATTCTGGTGTGAAGGGCGAGCAAATTTTCTCTACGGATCGTTTCATTGGTTTTTCTCCGTGCACAAGCAAAGGGCCTCCCATCATCAGATGGGAGGCCCTTTGCTAAATTTGTGGGTGAGTTTTTTAGATATAGTTGATGGGTGTGGAACTAAAGGAACAGCCGCATGAGCGACATTGGTGGTTATCAAGAATCTCTGTATCGATCACGGTGCCTATCGCAGCCCCAACGCCGTATCCGACCGCTATGCAGCGAACCAGTAGGGGCAATGCAGCGACGGGTCCGGTTATAACCGGACCGGCCATTACACTCAGCAGCGCTCCAACTCTCCAGCCGTAGACAATCCCTCCAACTGCACCAACTATTCCACCAATCCTGCGTCCTCGATTCAGGGTGCTAATGCACACCGATTCGCAACTCGGGCATTGTAAAATCATATTCACCTCGTTATTTATCTAGATGTCTACTTAGCTTCGTGACAGTGATATAGAGGTGAAATTTTCTGGATTTAGTTATTTTCCATAGATCAAGGTTGTGCTGCATTTTATGCTGATGCATTGCAGTCGACTGACGTTACGGTGGCAGCGTCCGTGAATAATTCACTGGTAAATTGCGAGCCTCGCTCACTGTTGAAGACGTCTGGTTTGCCTGAATGAGTACGCGCTTCTAGAAAACAATCCCTAAAACATGGCGTCCATGTTTGTTAAATAAGCGCCACGGTCACGTTTTGCGGCTATTCCAATCTATAATCGCCACCAGATACACAAGACCGCGCGGCAAGCGAATATATGTGTACAGCTTGCTCAATAGCTGATCAAGCCCTACGATGGTCACATATATGAACGTTGCGAGATAAGTGATAGGGGAGGTTTAAGATGGACAGATTTTTGAAGCGAGTGGTTCACCGAGAAGATGCAATAAAAGCCTGGTTCGGTGCTAAAGATATCGGGGCGATTCACTCCGCAATACAATCTTTGTTAGTGGCGCTTCCTGAAGATGAAATTTTTGAGGGGTTTGTATCTGGTTTTTCGCGGATGTTTGAATATTGTGGCAACAATCCGAGCGTGATCGCGGTGGATTTTTCTTGGTACTACGCTGGCAGGCCTACGGGTGAAGCTCTGGCCTACGGGTATGAGGAATTTAAAACAAAAGGGACCTTATCGAAGACAGATTTGGGGCCGAAAGATATACCGGGTGTTGAGATAAAGTCTGAGCCAGGAGACATGGCCGCCGAATATTTTGCGGCTATCCCTGTGCATAGGGCACTAAACGAGTGGACAAAGCTTAAGCCAGAAATTGATAAACTACTTGCAGATAATGAAAATTATGGTGATGCAATTTTACTTTTAGATGAAATTGTTAACCTTTGGAACTATAGAATCGCGGTAAATGCTGTAACCCACGCGGCACAGTCCTTGGGTGTCGCATCGTCCGCCCGACAAAGGCTAGCATGGGTCGTTATGACGCCTCATGAGCGAAATTCGGTAGCCATCTTCACGTTGAAACAGTAAATTAGCCTAACTGAACAATCAGTAGACATTACTAGGAGGTATATATGCAAGTCGGTGAGTCTATCGCCATACCGGTGCCGCACCAAGTAGGAATGAATGATGATTGTCCTTTTTGTCCTATCGAAAAGGGCAAGCAATACAAGACGTATAAAGGATCGGACAATAAATCAGAAACTCTTGAAAAGATAATGGAGAAGCCTGCCAATCTTAATCAGCATCAAGCGAACGCTTGGCCCCACGATGGAAAGGTACATTCTAGTCGAGAAGACATAGAGTCGCGATATAAACATCCCACTTACGGGTTCTATGAATTTCAAGCCCACCATCTAATTTCGGGAAAGCAGGCCTTACAAGGCCACAAAGTCGAACAATGGATCGATAAATCTCAGGGTAAAATTGAGGAAGATACTGGCTATACAGTTAACGGTTCTCTTAACGGTATATGGGCGCCGTCGTGGCCCAAGGAATTTCGTTCCGGAGCGTTTGAAGGGCAATGGACGACCGGGGAAGTCGATATACAAGAAGTTGCAGATCATGTAATGAAGGCGGCTAAATGTCAGTTCCATCTGGGGGCTCATAATATCGGTGATCCTCTTGATCCTGGTCAGACCAAGCACATGCGGTATGATAATTGGTTAAAGAAACAGCTTACTCAGATTAATTTGAGAATGTGGGGATGGTCACGAAAGTGTCCGTTATGCAGTGAAAATGGTGAGCGAAAAAAACCACCATTCCAGCCGAACGAAAAGATAAACAAAGCACTAAATAAACTTTCATACCACGCTCAAGAGCAGCTGACAGCGCCTAGGAAAATGTGGTTTATATTCTTGTCCCGATTAGCATTAAATTATCATGCTCAGGTCTGTGATCACCCCATTCCTGGTAGAAAGGCAGACAGCAAATAGAGGGTGATGCTATGTACTTTTGGATACGCGAAGATTGGCGGCGCAGTGATACGGTCATAGGTACTCCTGATATTGGTGATGACGAAATCGATTTTTTGTTGGGTGTTCCGATTCTTAAGAATTTCAAAATGCCTGTAGAGTTCGAAACAACCTATCAATCAGGTGATAGTCCCCACCAATATTTTGATTATGGTACCTGTATTCCTGCTGTGGGCGAGATGTTTTTGAAGGCGTTGCAGAAGGCCGGAGTGGACAATTTTCAAGCTTTTCCCGCGATCTTAAAGAACTTCGCTGAGGGGAGTGTATGGGAAAATTATTATGCTCTAAATGTGATCGGTATGGTAAATGCTACAGATCTTGATAACTCACACTACGATGAAATCATGGGGGGGAATGACGAGGGCATGCCGGCGCTAGGATCATTTACAGTGCTGGCGCTGAAAGAGGAAAAGCTTCATTCTTTTGATATGTTTCGCGAGCCCATAGGTGGCAATCTTATTTTTTCGGAGCGGTTGTGGAATGTGCTGGATGTATTTTCACCGCCCGGAGGATACGGAATTATTGCGCATGAAGTGATACTTACTTAGTCTCTTGAATGAGAATTCACTAGACGATTAATTTACACACAGCGCTGCACGTTGTCCGTTGTCGGACGCGCAATATACTAAGCTCGTATGTCGGCTGGCGGTAGCCAGCGCAATCAAGGTGCTGGCAGTCGCAGCACCTAAATCGCCAAAATTTTCAGCGGGGTGCTGGTGGTTAACATTATCTGCTAGGTGGCTGTTGTTTCTTGTCAGCGCCACGCCAAACTCCTTGTTGTTTATGCTTTCACCATTATGGCTGGAGTAGATTGTCTGGATATTGTGATTGCGATTCTTGATGGCAACTGCGAATGCTGCCGATAAGGCTTCACCTAAATAAGGTTCTTCACTATACATATGGCCTGGCTCCATAGCGAAACCCGGCTTGTATATCCTCGCCTTTTCTGGACTGTTTTGTTCATTTGCTGAAAGTAGTAAAAAACTCGCACCTTCCCCTGGAATGAATGCATCGTTTGCTCCTTCAACCATCACTCGGTCTTGTGCATTCAAATAACCTAGCACTTTTAGATCTAAATATGAGTCGACACCGCCTATGATCGCGTAATTGGCGCCGGTTGATTCCAAATACCTAAAAGCTAATTCCACCGCATAGATTCCAGCCGACCTTCCGTACGCAATGATTCTGCTGCTGGTTAAATCAATATTGGCACCTGTCTGAACTGCTAGATAGTTAATGAACTTGGCCGTCATCGTTGTTGGGCAATTGGGTAGACTTTCTGGACCTGCTAGGAAAATGGGTATTGGGGCGTTTGCATGTAGGCCCGCTAACGCTTCTGCCAACGCAACTTCGGATAAGCGAAGCATTCTGCGTTGCTTGTGGTGAAGAGGGAGTTTGAGTAGCTCATCATGGAGGGGGGGAATAGCATCATTCGGAACCAATGCCATGCGATATGGTGTTGAAGTACGACCATAAATGTCCACGTCACCATACGCGCTGATACCAGCGTTAACTGCGGCTATAGTCATTCTCGTATTGCCCCCAAGGGGACAGATTATCCCTGAACTGACTATCTCTAGCGATGAAAGTTTAGACATGTATTGAAAGTTCCTAGCGTTAGCCAACCATTGTTAGAGACGGGACTACGGAGTCTAAACACCTTGCTTATGCCTTCTGTGCACCACTGAATGGCTTAAATTTGTTGCCTGACAGAGCATACCTTAGATTGGACGCTGGATTTAAGAGCCCACTATAGATGATCAAGCTGAGGCGGCAAGATAAATTGAGGTGTCAGTGCTTATGGCACGTCTCGTAAAGACACAGCAGCAGGGGTGAGCAAAGAATAGCAAAAACTGGGAAGTCTATAGGCGGATTTGAGCCGTACAGCATCAGTCAACGCGCTTTGGTTAACTTTAAACAAAGCGTGAATTTTATCCATTATAAACGTAAAAAGTTCATGCAATACAGATAGATAACTCAACTTTTTCCCAAAAAATGGACTTACAGATGGTCACTATTTTGGGAAATAGTTTAGACCGCAACGTATTGATTTTTTAGGCTTTCACCCAAGAACCAATGGACAAAAATTGAGTTTTGTTTAAAGTGAACCATATTATGGCGACCATTTGGTCGCCATAATTTATTCACATAAAGCTTAAGACCTTCCCTTTTTTAGTCGCTCGATTTCCTCCAGCAATCTCGGAATGTCCTGCCGAGCATGCGCAATAAAATCATAGTCTGCAACAGTAGCTCCTGTCAGCTCTATACTTTCACCACGATCATCAACGATCGAAGTCATGATGAAATCTGAGCCACTGGTATGGTCCCTTCCTTCAATGTAGGACTTCCAGGGTCCTGGTGTTGCCGCATCACATCGACGTTTGATTTCTTCAATTTCTCTTTCAGTCAAAGGCATTACTTTATCTCTTGTGTGGATTTTTTTTCGTTGGAGTCATCAAGTCCTGAGCCTGCTGAGGAGTGATACCCTTCATTGTTGCATGATACGGATTGTTCCTTGTGGGCGATGGCACAACGTCTCCACCCGCCCTTCGAACATCCCCAACTGTAGTGACCCCAACCTGCGGATGAGGAATCCCGACAGTTAAATCCTCCAATGTCCGCCCTGAAGCACTATTAACTGATACGCCATCAAGTTTACCTGCGGCGTCGGTTTTTACGCCTGATCCACTGGCAAATCTATCGGCTGTACATGTTCCACCACGGCAAACCAGCGCGTTGTCTGGAAGCCTATCTTGAATCTTGTCGGCATTCCTTGCTAACTTAAATGCATCACCCACTAAGGGTGGCGAAACCCCGGACACAAGCGCATCAATATTGCTGGATTGTAACTCCCGTAACCTGTCACCACCTGCATAATACATTGCCCAGTCATTCGTCGCTAATCCGACGAATACTTGTCCCATCGCATACATGGACTGCCCAAAGGCAGGGACTGTTTCAAATAAAAATTCTTTGGGTGACTCGCCGTTTGGATCGTCGTAGCGATAGGGGTTGTTATTCCCGTAAGCATAAAGGTTAAAACTTTGGATGTTCCCTTCATGGAAGCTGACAGGGTCCATCGCCAGCATGCGTCCGAGCTCAGGGCTGTACCACCGGGCTTGTAAATCAGATAACCTAGTATCTGAATCGCGCGACGCCCCGGTAAAGCCTCTGGGATCACCGGATGGGCTGGGAATGGGTACTCCCCAAGCATCATAAGCTTGATCCCATAATAAATTTCCGGAGTCGTCTGTGGCGGCAATCGGTGATCCTGCCGCATCGTTGTGATAGAAGGTGATCTGCTCAACAGCGCTCGCTGACGTCGCAAACATCAGCAGACATGTGATTACAATGAAGTGTAGCGTTTTCATTTGTTAGTCCTCCGTGAGATTCAGGGTACGCCAACGATGGCAGTGTCTTCATTGATCTTCGCAACAGGTTTGGTACCTACATACACATACTCATCAAATCCACCGGCGGGGTTGTATTCACCCAAAAGCAAGCCCGTTTTGGTGTAAAGGTAGTGGGTTGTTGAGCTGGCATCTGATCGTAGCGTTCGCATGCCTGCACCATCATATTGATAATTTATAGTGGCCGTACCAACATAGGCCGTGGTTAAACGTCCATTACCGCTGTAGTCAAAATAATTGATCCCATCGCTGGTGACATTCCCTCGGTCATCGTGCGTTACATTCAAGAAATACGTAGGGAACACCCTGTTGGTCAACAGCATGTTGTTGTAGTAGTACTCTTGATAGATTCCATTGCGATCCCGAACTTCTATGTTACCCAGGGCGTCATACGTAAGCGTTTCGTTGCCCCACAATCCTGCTGCCGTCGATAATCGATTGATATCGTCATAGGTCAACGTTCGGTCGTGAAGAGTACCTATCCCGTCAGTAATTGCTGTCACGTTAAACCCGTCATCGTAGCTATAGATGAGATCTACGACGTCCCCGCTGATATTGCCGGTATTGATATTACTGAGCCGCCGGCGCAAATCCTGTGAATAGCTCGTCGAGAGACCGTTCGATAATGTCATTAGCGCGGGCATGCCATTAGGATGGTGGGTTATCTGAGTGACATAAGGTGAAGCTGCCGTTGCTCGTCCTAACGCATTTGGGCTGTAGGTAACAATGCGCGAACTCGGGTAGGTGACGGTATCGATGAAATCAAGCGAATCAATACCGTAAACGATTTCGTATTCTCGGCCACCCACTAATAACGATTCTGCTGTTAGGTTGCCGTTCTGATCGTACGCATAGGCGCGCTCAGCAAGCGTGTTATCGATATTAGTAACGTTAGAGGCATTGTCGTATTGATAGGTTACGCCAGGTGTTAAATCAGAATAACTAACGGTATCCAAACGATTTAGATCGTCATATGTGAACCTTTCAATAATACCGCTGATACCCACTTCTTTTGTCAGAACATTACCCGCTGCATCATAGGTATACACCGTGATGCCGGTTTCCGGATGTTCCTCTTCTATCAGTAAGCCTTGACTGTTATGACGGTAGTAGCGGGCCAAGCCCAACGTACCGCCACCGGATTGTGCTGCACCCTGGAACACCCGCCAAATTTGTCCAATACCATTTCGAGCTATCAATGTATTAATGGTCTCGGGCGAATAAATAGCGCTTAGCTCCTCTGATCCTGACATGGTTCCTACGTGGTCGTATCGCCGGGTTGTCACATGACCATTTTCGTCTGTAACGATCACGTCACTGGCATTAGGATAAGCGTAGGTTTTATCAGCACCATCAGCGTGGGCCTCCCGAACAACGCGGTTGTATTCATCGTATTCCGTGGTCGTTCCGTTGGTGCTGTTTGGATAGCTTTGGAAAACCACTCTTCCCAAACTGTCGCGCGTTTTGGTGACTTCAACCGTATCAAGCGTCACTATGTCTTCTCGCTTCACATTTAGATCGCGACCAAACCCATCCATTGTGATCGTTTCTTTGAAATTCCCGCGAGTCAGTTCCTTTCGGTCAGCAAAATAGTCAACATTGACGTCAGCATTGATCGGATAGTCAATACCGGTAAGGCGATTCAATGAATCCCAGGTATAGCTGTATAGATAACCTCTGGGATCAGTGACGCTGGCTAACGTACCGTCACTGTTTACAGTGCGGCTGATGGATACGCCTTCGGGCAAGAGTTCAGAGCGAGCAATGCCACGATAGTAATTGCTATAGGTTGTAGTGTTATTGTTTGCGTCAGTGACTGTGCTGACGTCTCCTTCCGATGTGTAGGTATAGGTCGTCAGGATACCCAGTTTGCTCTCTGTCAACATATTGCCATTCGCATCGTAGGTGTATTCATTCAACCAGGTATCGATGGGCGCATCAGTAACACGCGTGATTTCTTCTTCCAATACCAACCCTAAAATCCAGCGGGACGAATTATTACTATATACATAAGATTTCTCCCGATTCGATGCCCCCGTGGTTGTGGCGGTCTCAACGACGGTTTGTGGATCACCATAACTGGTAAAGTTGGAATAGGTTGTCGTTGTGCCGCGAGACTCGCGATAGTGAATACGTTCAGACAAAAGCGGAAGATAGGTCGCGGTATCTACTCGAAGCGTGTCGCGACCATGCCAGAAATTTTCCGTGGAAATTTGTAGCGCTGTATAGTTGTATTGAATCTGTTCAATAACGCTTCCGGTGTTGGTGTATAACCGTTCTGCCGCTTTCAATCCAGTCGCCCAGACATTGCCGCTACCCACCGATGAGTAACCATAATGGTAGTGTTGCTGGATGCCGTCCGGCGTATATACCGTTGTTTCGTCATATCCTGTTCCGCTTGAATGACCCGGTACATAGCTGTAAGACCAGGTGCCTGAGTCGATTCCCGGTCCACTCATCTCTTTCGTCGCAACCACGGTGGTCGGTGTATTCCACACACCTGTAGCGAAGACGACGTAATCATAGGTGTAGTCGATTTCGCCACCGTAGGGCGACGTAATTTTGTTGATCGCAAGTTCACCAGGATTACCGCTAGTTGATACACCATTGTAATCAAACTCCCAATCAAGATTATCCGGGCGAGTGATACGTGTCAGTTGGGGTGGCGGCTGCGATGCGCCGCTGGGAAAGGCATAGTCAAATTCCCATACTTGCCCATTAGCCTGGATTTCTGAAAGACGAATGTCTCCGTTGTTTACATCATCGTAGGAAAACTGCACAGAGCGGCCATCGCTCGTTGTGATATCTTCGATATAAACAAACCCAGCTGAATTCGAACCATAATCAATTGACATCGAATTACCATTGGTGTCCTCCACATAAGTCGCATAAATGCTATGGACATCGCCAACCGTATTGACATAGTCCATATGATATTCGGTACCCTCGGGCGATCTCACAACAAGCCCTCCCGAAACGCAGTCGGCTGACCACCAATCCTTTGTGATTAAATCAGGACTGTGGTTATCGGCCAAGACGAGCAGTTGACGACTACCATCAGGTAGCTCCAGCGATGGATTGTCTGTTGTTGATGTCGCCCAGAGGCTCTGGCTACAGATCTTTGTTGCATCCGCGGTGTTCGCGACGATACGACCGAAATGTACATTCCAGCCGTAGCCATAAGCCGTACGTTCTCCACCAATAACCGCAGGTGTTGAGTAGGTGTGACGGATACTCAAGTCAAACCCCCCATTCCCGGGGATGTGAATACTGGTGATACCCACTAGCAACATGCCCGAGAAGGTATCCACGTTCTCGATAAAATCTTGATGAGCAAGGTGCTTAAAAGGATTGATGCCTGGTTCTTCATAGTAATCACGAATCGTATTAGCGAGCACCTGATTAGCACTCACAAGCAAAACTGAAAGCAATAGATAGCCGAGAGTCTTCATATGAAACTCCTTGAAGGAAAAGAATTTACTTAAAAATTAATGTGCGTGACGGCTTTTTCGCTCAAGCGTCTTTTGTGCTGTTGGATCGAGCGGTCGCAGTGCAAGCTCATCCGGCTTTCGAAGCGCTGGTGGGGCGGAGATATGATTGAATTGCAAATTTTCGGCGTGCGCTACACTGTTTTGTTTTTTGAGATTTTTTGGCGGGACCCCTGAAGATTTCGCCTCTTCAGGGTGAAATCCATAAGCGATATGTTTTCCTGCATAGGACAGCCCACCAATAGTGGACAAAATTCCTATTAAAATAACAGCTCGTTTTACCTTCGACATACCTTCTCTCCTTTATTCCATGTATGTAAATACAAAATAGGGAAGCCAAGTACTGTGGCGATAAGTGGCTAAAGCAAGGGGAAACTAGCACATAAAATTTACGAATAATTGTTAAATTTTGTTGTCGTTTTGAAGTGTGGTTTTACATGAAGTAAATGTGCGAAGCGAGGCGACAAAGCAATTGTTTTAAAAACTGGATGTGAAAAATATCTATTCTCAGTGCAAAATTTATTCTAAGCCGTTCGGGCTATTCAGGTGATCATGCTGCTCGTTCTTGAGAACATAGTTCAGTGCGCTAGGTCGTGCCCAGTCATTTTTTCTTCAACGACTACTTTCGGAGAGCAGTTGTCTGAATATGAATTGGCGATTCGAGAGGCTGACATTCCGCCCTCCCTGTCGACAGGCCCAACTTAATATTCGGAGATTTCCCGTCTGTCAACGGTTCGATAGTCCCCACTGGATGTAATATTGCGGGCCTGGAACAAGGTCGGGATTAAACATCATACCGCGAAGTCGTGAGTAGGAAACCAGTTCTGTGAACGACCTCATCTTTAAATATCAGCGCTTCAACGATGATAAAATCTCAATCGTTCGTTTACTTCTGCTTTCCTTTGCTGCCCTCATGTCGGCAGCCCAAATGGCATATATCAACCGGAAAGTCAATATCTTTCGAGCATGAACGAATCCAGGGCGCACTCGAAACGTTACTGTAAAGTTTTATGATGGTATAAAGAGTTAGCATTGAATTCGCCCATCAATGCATCAGCAATTTAATAATCGACCGGCTATCCCGGGCATTTCTTCACTTTCGCTCTTCTGTAGTCCCTTTCGAAATTTCTCTACGCAATGTTGCGGTGCAACGATTTTTCCTCGTAACGACGACGGGATAATGTGGACACTGTACTTCAAAATTGATACTGTACTTAAATACAGTTATGGAAATATGTTGTGATCATCGAATAGTTCTCAAGAGCTCCTGATTTAAACTGATTTCTGTCCCATTGCTTTGGTATGGAGAATTCCTTTGATTCGAGAAGAAGTGCTCATAAAATTTAATGCGCTGAGCGGCATGTATCAAAAGCCATTATTTGCTTTGGGGTTAATTGCAGGAGCTATCTATTTAAATGCTTATTTAAGCGAATTTGGAATTCCGTTTCCACTGGATGTTGGCGTCTTACCTACAACGCTAGTTGTTGTGGGGGCGCTCTCTATCGGCTTTGTAGTTTTAGGCGTTGTTTACATTTTTTTAGTCGCCATTGCTAATGTAGATTTGTTTTCTACGGGGTATTTGAGAGTTATAAATACGTCTAAAAGTGGAATATATGCTCCCAGGATAAAAAATCACATATATTATGTGCTCATTAGTTATGTTCTACCATTTGTGTTCACACTTGCGTTAATGGCATTCCATGACTTTGAAAGACTCAACATGTTCAATTTCCTCATGGCGGGATATATAGCTTGGGCTTTTCTGTACAGTGTTGCTGTATCAGTTAATGGATTTAACAAAAAGAAGGAAATAGTATGTTTTTCAATTAAATTAACAATACATATTTTTATTGTGCAAATTATTTCATTGGCATCGTTCGCAGTATTGCTGGCACTCCTACTGCCAAGAGCCAAAGAGATCGATAATCTTTCAATGCTTGCCGTCCTGACGATTTACATCGCATTGAATGCTGCCTGTGTAGTCCAGTTCTTTTCTAGTAAGAAGTTTTCTGAACTTAACGAAGCTGAAGAAAAACTCACTTCCGAGCAGCTTGTACAGAACTCCCACGTAACGCCAGCATATTTGTTTATGGCTCTATTATTTATAGGCTCTCTGTTCCCGCCGATATCATCATATGTGGCGGAAATTCCTCTAAGGAAATTAAACATCGGTGGCGGAATAGATTTTGTTGCTGTCGATGCGCAGAGACAATGCCGATCCTGGCCGAACTTCATAATTGAAATTGAGACTGAAGACACTTGCACTTCCAGGAAGGGGAAAATGATATTGCAGTTAGGGAGCATGGCGTACGCAATTTTCCGCGACGAATTCAACAAGCCACAATTGGTGAGTTTAAATATCGAAAAGTCGTCAATCATAAAAGATTTGCCGGATGATAGTATCTATTTGAGAGGAAGAAAAAGTAGCAGATCCCAAGCTTCAGATGGTTCGTTAGATTAACCCCATTAATCACAACTATTAGTTAACTTTAAACAAAGATCAATTTTTTTTCGCAGGAAGGCCGAAAAATATGTAATGCGGGTATTTAGGTGCACTTTCTTTTCCCAAAGAACAGCGAGATCATTGGGCACTCTTTCGGGAGCTACTAATTCCTGTAATTCATTGCTTTCAACGCGTTGCCGTGAGCAGAATTTGAGCTTTGTTTAAAGCTAACCTTATATAGTACAGCACACAACTGTGCTGCTATCTGGCAAAGAGCATGCTGTTGTTCGTAATTAAATGTTCAATAATGCCGAAAAAAGTTGTTAGTAAATATTATGTTTGTCCTCCTGAAAGCATAATCCAGTGAGACCATTTGTTTCAATCAAACTTATTAAATTCACGTTGCAAAATAACGTCTCATAGTTGTTTTTCCTTGTTTTGAAAATTAATTCTGGGTGTGGGTTTCGTATTTCCACCAATAATCTTCTGTTGCCATCATAGACTTCCTCAGATTCAATGTTTGATCGATCAATGTGTGCGTGATTCAAACAATTAAAGAGATGAAAAATATCTCCACCACAATACACCGGCAACAACTCACCGAAGCGTAATAGTTCATGTCCAATTTTGCGATTGGCTTCCGGTGAAAGAACTAACGTAGGGCCAATCCAAAGACTGAGGTTGGGAACTTCATAATCTGTAGTGTCGATGGGATCAATAAATTTTCCAAATACTATTCGCCAGTGTGGAGTAAGCGTTAAATCGCAGCGATAAAAGCTAATGATATTGGCTAATGGATAGCTGGTCGGAAATAAAGGTAAGAGCGCGTAAGGGCTCAGAGAGAACTTCCTAAATTTTTCTTGGCTGGCTAAAACTTTATATGTCTTCATTCAGATTTTCCCCGGCATGTGTTTCATTAATACAGAAATGAACGCACGGTGTGAAAATTCTATGGCTTGCAAAAGTGCTGCAGATAGCGTAATGATTCAAAGGGTATAAGGACATCAATTCAGTTTGTAGCGGTGTGTATTTTCATCTGCTCTAAAGATTTTATCGTCAAAATTCGCAAATTGAGTGTTTCGCTCTTAAGTCTTCCTTCTAGTGGTGGTGAAGATGTTCCAGATTTTCAATTGCGAGCGTAATCGTTTCTTTATCACAACTGGCCTCGTTAGTTTCAATTATGTTTCCTCTAACGCATTCAAGGTGTTCCATATTAGATAGAAATTAGGATCTGTGAGATAAAGAATAAGTTTTTCATAAAAAGTTGCATTAAATTCTAATTGAATATTTCTGATGCGTAATGAATTTTTTATTCTTTATTACCATAAAGAAGTTGACGCATATATAACTTAAGCCGAGGCGCATCGGTATTTGTTGTCGTCACTCTCTATAGAGGTACTTGGTTTTAGCTGTTTGGTATAGGCGACCGAAGTGGACGCCAACGTTGACGGTATCTATCACCGTCTTGGCGTATCCGTAGGCACTTTTTAAAACTGGCGCAGGTAATCAGCTTTAGTGGAAATCCTGCACGTGTTAGCAAGGCCGACAAGGCCAATCCTTATTGCAAAGACAAGATCATGGCAATGACTGCTCCAGATCAATACCCGGATCTCGAAATTTCCAGCCATCATTGTTGATGTGATGTATGGTCATGTCTGTCCTTAATGATTTTTTCGCTAATCGTTGCGTCTGTCCTTGTGCCAGCTCACTTGTAGTGGCATAGTGAATTTGGCCACCTAATTGGAAGTGATATTATCACTTCATCCAACTAATAGGTGTCCAATGAGCAAACGTACCAGACCCACATTTAGCCCTGAATTTCGCCATGAAGCCGCGCAATTGGTCGTAGAAAAAGGCTACACCATCCGCGAAGCATCTGAGTCGATGGGCGTCGGCTTATCAACGATGGATAAATGGGTTAAACAGCTTCGTGCAGCACCAGGCGGACAGCCCGTAAAGGGTGCTCCTGTAACGCCCGAGCAACAGCGCATTAGAGAGTTGGAAAAGAAAATAAAACGTATAGAAACGGAAAATGAAATTCTAAAAAAGGCTACCGCTCTCTTGATGTCCGACTCGCTGAACAATTTGCGATAGTTGAAGAACTCAAGCAGAGCTACAGCGTAAAGGTTTTATGCAATGCGTTTGGCATTCATCGGAGCAGCTACCGATATTGGTCGAAAAGGCCGGACGATGTTGATGCCGAAACGATTCATTTAATGAGTGAAGTACGCGCTGTGCATGCTGAAAGCAACGGTTCTGCGGGTGCCAGAACTGTTGCAAACATGGTGACGACCAGAGGCATCCCCTTGAGCCGTTATCGCGCGGGAAAGCTGATGAAAAAGCTGGAACTGGTTAGTTGCCAGGTTCCAACGCACAACTACAAAAAAGCAGAGCAGGAGCATGTGGCAATTCCGAATAAATTGGATCGGCAATTTACCGTTAACAAGCCGAACCAAGTCTGGTGTGGTGATGTGACTTACATTTGGATCGGTACACGCTGGGCTTATCTTGCCATTGTGTTGGATTTATTTGCACGAAGACCGATTGGCTGGGCGCTTTCTTTGTCGCCCGATAGTGAGCTGACTAAACGTGCATTAGCGATGGCATTTGAGGTCAGAGGAAGACCGAAAGGCCTAATGTTTCATTCAGACCAGGGCTGCCATTACACCAGCAAAAGTTATCGGCAATTATTATGGCGCTATCAGATTGAGCAGAGCATGAGTCGTCGCGGCAACTGTTGGGACAATGCGCCAATGGAACGGTTCTTTAGAAGTTTTAAAACCGAATGGGTGCCAACATTCGGCTATCGAAATTTTAAAGAAGCTGAATTTTCAATAACGGATTATGTGCTGGGTTATTACAGTCAAACGAGGCCGCACAGTCACAACGGAGGTTTATCGCCAGTGATGGCTGAACGAGCATACGCGAGTATCTCTTAAACTGTGGCCAAATTTACTTGACCACTACAACTCGCGAGGTAGTCGGTGAATGCTGGTTCTATATAGTTCGAGTTTTGAGCACAGGCTATGCGTGTATCTGTGGCCGGTACTCCGTCCCAGAATTTATATAAAGAGCAACTCAATCAATGACTCCGATTATGATTCAGCTCCTCTGCTGCTCGAACGTATTGCATCAGTCTTTAACGACCCTGTATCTAGGGTAGCACCAGTTGTACGACCCCAATGATAAGAGCAACGAAGAGTACCATGAAGATAATGCCTGCAAAAATATAAGGCCATGGGCTAAAGTGGGTAAAGTCTCGTTCGCGGTTCTTGTCGCTTTGCACACCTACTGCCGCAGCGATAACGCTGAGAAATATCTGCCCCCAGTGCTGGGCAGGACGTGGCTGACTGTCGCTGTCTGTGTTTGTGATTTTTTGCTCATGATTCATAACATCACCCCTATGATGTGGAAAAGATTGAGTATCCTAGGTTCAAATGACAGCAATGCTTTATCACAATCGACTCAACAGAGCCCGTGTAAACTCCATCGTACCGTGGGTACCGCCCAAATCGCGCGTTGCGCAGTCACCAGATTTGATCGTGTCACGTAGAGCAGCCAATACATTATGGGCCTTCTCGAACATCCCGAGGTATTGCAACATTTGCACGGCAGCGAGAATCATTGCACTGGGATTGGCGATATTTTGTCCCGCGATGTCCGGGGCGCTCCCATGTACCGCCTCAAAGATGGCACAGTCTTTACCGATGTTGCCACCCGGTGTCATACCCAAGCCGCCGACCAAGCCGGCACAAAGATCAGAAATGATGTCGCCGAACAAATTGGTGGTTAATATCACATCAAATTGCGCGGGATTCATCACCAACTGCATACAGGCATTATCAACAATCATTTCCTGAGTTTGAATGTCGGGATAAGTCTTTGCCACTTCCCGCGCCGTGTTTAAAAATAAGCCGGATGTGGATTTTAAAATGTTAGCTTTGTGAACGATGGTGACTTTCATTCGTCCTTGTTTGCGCGCCAGTTCGTAGGCAAACGTGGCGATATTACGTGAACCTTCCCGCGTGATTCGGCTAATTGCCTCGGCAACCTCACCATCATCTGAGAGGCGCTGACCGATACCCGAATACATACCCTGAGTGTTTTCACGCACCGTAATAATGTCGATATTCTCATAACGAGCTTGTGTCCCTTCGAAGGATATTGCGGGACGGATATTCGCATATAAGTTGAACATCTGCCGTAAGCTGACATTCACGGACGTAAAGCCAGCTCCAATCGGGGTTGTAATAGGGCCTTTTAAGACGAGTTTGTGTTCCTTAATCGCATTAGTTGTTGCCTCGGGAATCAAGCTCCCATGCTTTTCGAGTGCGATGATCCCTGCATCTACGAAGACGTAGTTAAACTCGCAACCAATTTTGTCTAACACTTGAATTGCCGCATCCACGACACTGGGGCCGATGCCGTCCCCTTTGATAACGGTAATGATTTGAGCCATAATAATAATCTCCTGGGGCAGCCTGATTAGGCAGTAACATGCTCAAGACGCTTGAACAGAGGCATAAAGGTTTCATTCAATATTCTCTCCATTTTTTTCAGCTTCACTGGTGCGCGCTCATAATCCACGCTCGGGGATTTGCAGGCAAACAGAATGTGATTGCCGAATTTTCCGGAGCACACCATGATAGTGCTGAAATGATCAATCAAACACTCAAAAAAGGGAGAATTTGAGCCAGGCAAACGATGGTAGTTAATTACTAACCAGCCTTTTTTGCTCAGGGTTCGCCAGCATTCCCGCACAAATTGCTGTTGCCCTTGTATTGGGCTCATATGGTAAGCGTCATACATGTCGGCAAAGATAATGTCGGTACTGGCATCTTCGCTGGAACTCATTTGTAATTCTGCATCTTCAATAGATACCCACACGCGTTCGTCATCGGGAATATCAAAATAGTCCCTGGCGATTTCATAAACCTTGTAGCGCAGCTCCACCACATGGAAGTCGCAGTGCGACAGATAATGATGCAAACTGCGCAACAAGCTGCCGCCACCAAGCCCGAGTAATGTGGTGTGGCGCGGCTCTATAAAACCCAACACCAACATCATGATGCGTATATATTCATGCACAAGCGCGTAGGGTTTTTCCACATAAAATCCGCTCTGTTCATGAATAGAATCAAAACTCAATGCACGATAATTGGGGTAGTCCACCACCAAAATATTGCCGTAGGTATCGGTTGTGCTGTGTACAATTTTTCCATCTGGCATTGCTGAGGCACCCGTGAGCCAAAATTTATGTTTCATAGCAGGATCTTTAAAGCACGATAGTGGCTTGTTTGATGCCAAGCGTACTCAATAGCAACAACAATGGATTTGCATCTGTCATGGCGATCACTACATCAAATTCATTCGTTAACAGAAAGCTTTTTCCATCGCTGTTACGAATCCAGATAACCCACTCCGATAATTCAGCCGGGTTGCGCATCATTTCAATCGCAATAGTCTCATTGGTTGTGAGTTTTTCTTTTAATTCAGATATCTTCATGGGGAGTCGAACTCTGTAAAAAACAAGTAGCAGGTGGGGACGTATTAAGTGATGTGAGCGCGTCACCAAGACGTGAATATAAACGAAAGACACCATCGACAGGTTTGATGTTGGCCTTCGTCAATGTTTTTAACGGTTGAAATTGCAGATCCGTGAGCACGAGCTGAGCGCCCATGCGCTCGCAGTGGGTAATCAGTTTGGTGAGCGCTGATAAGCCGCCCGCATCCAGCATGACGGCGTTATCGAGATATAAAATAACGATTTTGTCACGCTCACAGTAACGCGTCAGCTCGCCAAAGACTTTATCGGCAGCGGCAAAAAACAAGGGGCCAGTAATTTTAAAGACCCGGCAATGTTCCGGTGCCGCCGTCTGCAAATACTGCTTGTCTTGAGTAATCTCGATTACGCGGGTCATGGCGGCAATTTCTTTCATAAACAGGATTGCCGCCAGCACAATACCGGCGGTGATAGCAATCACCATATCGAATAACACGGTTAGCGAAAAGCAACACAGAAATATCAGAATGTCGCTGACTTGCGTGGTTCTGAGTAAATGCACACTCTTGGGTGCTTCGCTCATATTCCACGCCACCACCATCAACAAGGCAGCCATCGCAGGCATGGGCAAGTATCCGAGCAGTGGCGCGAAGCTGACCAAGCCCAGCACTACAACAAGGGCGTGAACCACGCCTGCAACAGGCGACTCGGCGCCGGCTTTATAATTGGCTGCCGAGCGGGCGATTGCGGCCGTCGCCGTGATGCCGCCAAAAAATGGCGCAACGAGATTGCCAATGCCCTGACCGAGCAGTTCGCTGTTCGCGCTGTGACGCTTACCAGTCATGCCATCCAATACAACCGCACACAAAAGTGATTCAATCGCCCCCAGCATGGCAATCGCAAAGGCGGCAGGTAGCAGGTCTCGCACCAGCCCCCAACTCATATCTAGCGGGTTACCATCAGCGCCTGATTGCAACCAGGGCCATTCAAAACTCGGCAATATGGGCGGAATTCCCTGAGCTGTGCTGCCGTCGGCGGCGGTATAGCTGAAGCGAGAGTAAATGGTGTCAACGTCCAGTCCGGCATCGTTCAATACCAATGCAACAAGGCTGCCGACAATTACGGCGGGTAGATGCGCGGGTACCGGTATCTTCAGGCGCGGCCATGACAACATTGTCGCTAATGTCAGGGTGGCCACGAACACGCTCGGCCAATGGGTATGCCCCAGAGAATGCGCGAGAAGGTTGATTTTGTCGATGTAGTGCACAGGCATTGCGACGATAGGCAGACCGAGGAAGTCCTTTATCTGCAGAGTCGCAATGACCACCCCAATACCACCTGTAAAGCCCAGTGTCACTGGCTCTGGTATGTACTCAATAAGCCGCCCCAGACGCAAAAGTGCCATCAGTACCAGCATTGCCCCCGCCATCAGGCTGGCGAGCAGCAGACCGCTAAGCCCGTACTTTTGGGTGATGGGATAGAGAATAACAACGAAGGCGGCGGTCGGTCCGGAAATACTGAAGCGAGAGCCACCAGTGAGTGCAATAACAAAGCCTGCAATGGCCGCTGTGTACAACCCGTATTGCGGTGCGACACCGCTGGCAATTGCCAAAGCCATGGCCAGTGGAATCGCAATAATCCCCACCGTCAGACCTGCCAGCAAATCTTTTCGAAACCTCAAGCCTGTGTATGGCTGTGTAAAACAACTCTCTCGGAGGGCATGCCCGATACGTAGGGAAAACAAATGGGCTCTGTGTGGCATGTGACTCCCCTTAAAAGTGCCCGACTCGTCCAGTATAATCACCATTAGCATTTTATGCTAATAACATTATAATGTGGTTATAATTTATGATCTGTGGTGTATCCTGCGAAGAGTAACGACAATATGCGAGTCATGATCCTCCGATCTGCCAGAATGCAGCATAGGAAACGGGCGTGTGTCTTGTTCAGCAAGCAACGCGCACCCCGCAACAAACCTTTTGATGATGAGATAGCGGAAATGGAACAAAAAACTGCGCGCCTCACGGTGCTGATTGACCCCACCAAAAAGGATGCCTTTGAGCAGCTGTGTGCCTCTCAAGACGTCACTCCCTCTCAAGTAGTACGCCAATTAATTCGTGAATACCTTGAAAAGCATGGAGTCACTTATGCTAACCAGGCGCAAAACAGTAATGGCAACCATGAATGACCGGGACGAGTTGGCTCTACCTGAGTGATTGTTTTGGTGTGCTGATATTCGCAGTGAGTGGCGCACTTGCCGCCGGGCGTCGCTCGATGGATATTTTTGGTGTGTTGGTCATCGCCTTTATCACGGCACTAGGCGGCGGAACCTTACGTGATCTTGTGCTGGGCATACATCCGGTTAGTTGGATCAGTAACCCGATATATCTCCTATTGGTTATCATCGCGGTCGCCCTTGCTGTAGCAGGGCAACGTATCACGCATCGATTTGACCAACGCATCATGCTCGTTTCAGATGCCTTCGGTTTGGCAGTTTTCACCGTTATTGGCGTACAGGTGGCACTGAATCAAATGGCTGTCTCAGTCCCCATTGCTATCGTGATGGGTGTGGTAACTGGTACCGCTGGTGGTGTTATCCGCGACATTATCTGTAATGAAATTCCCCTTATCCTGAGACGAGAGATTTATGCTACAGCAAGTGCCCTCGGCGGAGTTGTTTACTGTGTCCTCGATCTGTTTGAAACCGCTGTTTTCCCCAACACCCTGTTTAGCATGTCCTGCGTTTTATCATTGCGACTTTGGGCAGTTAAGGCACAATGGACACTGCCTTCCTTTGTCCTTCAAAAGTAAAACTTTTTATTCCCAATTCCAGCCGGAGATTTACCCATGACCCAACTGCCGCCCTGTCCACAGTGCAACTCACCCTATACCTATCCTGATCAGGAACTGCTGATTTGTCCGGAATGTGCACATGAATGGTCCCCTCAATCACAACGCAGCGACGATACCGACACTGCTAAACAAGTGCGCGATGCCAATGGCAACTTACTTGCTGACGGGGATTTTGTCACCGTCATTAAAGATTTGAAAATCAAGGGTTCATCGTTAGTGGTCAAGGTGGGAACAAAGGTAAAAATATTACGCCTGGTTGATGGCGATCACGATATTGACTGTCGCATTGATGGTATAGGAGCGATGATGTTGAAGTCGATATTTGTGAAGAAGGCATAGAGCAACAATGATTAAAGTGAGCTGTAATATGACTGTATTGAAGAATTTCTTCGACACCAGATGCTCCACCTGATGGCGGCTCACTTTGATTGAGTCGTTCTACCGAGGATAATCAAAAAATCATCCTGTGGGGCAGTTTTGAGAATAGAGATAATATTCGCTTGATCCAACCAGCTGGGCTTCCTTGTCTCATAAAATTTGAGACTGATGCCTGCACAGCCTCATTTCATTTAAAGAGAAAATATCATGCCGACTGGAGTGTTGGTGAAGATGTACTGTTGGTGTTACATGATTCTATTGGTGGGTAACTTAATGATTGAAAACGCACATGTCGTGTTTGTTCATTCCAATCCCCCCGCCAGATTTTCAGAGAAATTCAGACCGCCAAGCTTCGCATGCTGGATAGCCTTCATCCATTGCTCGGAGCAAAATACGTTTCTACAGCCATCAAATGGTGACTTGAATAGTCCGGCACGCTTAGCCTCTTCGTCGCTAAATTGAAGAACCTCGACGTCGAGAACCTGATCCGCCTCAGTGATGTATTTGCTATGTTGTTCGTCTGCATTTACCAGTTTCATGCAGTTAAGAATCCAGTACCGTCCTGAAAGGGTTTTTACTGGCAGCAATTCGCCACAGTTTTCAATGCCGGGTAGTACTTCGATAGCGTGGGCCGAAAACACAAGCGTCCCTGGTATCCAAACCGTGACATCTGGAAGCGCCCCGGTTGTGGCGGTTCCTGCAACAGATTCGAAAGTAGCAGAAATGTCGACCCATACGTTCTCAAGTGAAAGGTTATGTTTGTAAAAATGCATAAGCCGGGTCGGAGAAATCTTATTCCTCAACGCGAGCAAAATGTCTTTCATTGGGAGTGTGAATACGCAGTATCTTTCGTAATCTGGGAGTATTTTATATATCGTCATAGGGGAGGCCTCCAGCCAACATCTTTCCGCTCAGTAAACCGCTTGAGTTGTTTGCCGTCCCCGGCATCGAATACGCATCAACGTAGCACTTATGACCTCTTTACCTTAAATCATTTGAAATAAGAAATTTGTCCTATCGACATTTGCTCTGGGCATCCAAGCGCCGTTATCCGGGCCATTGATTCTGATGTCATAGAGGTGAGGATTTAACCTGACGCCGCCGTTCTGGGCTGTTTATCTTTTTCGTGGGCGATATGGTGCGGTGAATGCGGTTGTGATGGTTGAAGCTATCCATCCACACGTATCTTCCGATATGAACCGCATCTCCGGATCAACCTCTGGCCGTACTCCAGGACAGTTATCTATGGCAGTGAGTCTTATGCTATTTGATATAGCAGCAATTAAGTAGATTCTTGTGCCAACGATTCAGACTGTCTGTTTAATAAAAACAGAGAAGACAATAGAGGGAGCGGTCGATAACTTCTTTCTGATTGCTAACCTTGTCCCTCGTAACTGTAGTGGTCAAGTAAATTTGGCCACAGTTTAAGAGATACTCGCGTATGCTCGTTCAGCCATCACTGGCGATAAACCTCCGTTGTGACTGTGCGGCCTCGTTTGACTGTAATAACCCAGCACATAATCCGTTATTGAAAATTCAGCTTCTTTAAAATTTCGATAGCCGAATGTTGGCACCCATTCGGTTTTAAAACTTCTAAAGAACCGTTCCATTGGCGCATTGTCCCAACAGTTGCCGCGACGACTCATGCTCTGCTCAATCTGATAGCGCCATAATAATTGCCGATAACTTTTGCTGGTGTAATGGCAGCCCTGGTCTGAATGAAACATTAGGCTTTTCGGTCTTCCTCTGACCTCAAATGCCATCGCTAATGCACGTTTAGTCAGCTCACTATCGGGCGACAAAGAAAGCGCCCAGCCAATCGGTCTTCGTGCAAATAAATCCAACACAATGGCAAGATAAGCCCAGCGTGTACCGATCCAAATGTAAGTCACATCACCACACCAGACTTGGTTCGGCTTGTTAACGGTAAATTGCCGATCCAATTTATTCGGAATTGCCACATGCTCCTGCTCTGCTTTTTTGTAGTTGTGCGTTGGAACCTGGCAACTAACCAGTTCCAGCTTTTTCATCAGCTTTCCCGCGCGATAACGGCTCAAGGGGATGCCTCTGGTCGTCACCATGTTTGCAACAGTTCTGGCACCCGCAGAACCGTTGCTTTCAGCATGCACAGCGCGTACTTCACTCATTAAATGAATCGTTTCGGCATCAACATCGTCCGGCCTTTTCGACCAATATCGGTAGCTGCTCCGATGAATGCCAAACGCATTGCATAAAACCTTTACGCTGTAGCTCTGCTTGAGTTCTTCAACTATCGCAAATTGTTCAGCGAGTCGGACATCAAGAGAGCGGTAGCCTTTTTTAGAATTTCATTTTCCGTTTCTATACGTTTTATTTTCTTTTCCAACTCTCTAATGCGCTGTTGCTCGGGCGTTACAGGAGCACCCTTTACGGGCTGTCCGCCTGGTGCTGCACGAAGCTGTTTAACCCATTTATCCATCGTTGATAAGCCGACGCCCATCGACTCAGATGCTTCGCGGATGGTGTAGCCTTTTTCTACGACCAATTGCGCGGCTTCATGGCGAAATTCAGGGCTAAATGTGGGTCTGGTACGTTTGCTCATTGGACACCTATTAGTTGGATGAAGTGATAATATCACTTCCAATTAGGTGGCCAAATTCACTATGCCACTACAGGACAGAAGGTTGTAATGGTCAACAAAAACCGGACAAAAAGTTAAGCACACTTTTCAAATTCAATCGGGCTTTTGTAGCCCAGAGTTGAATGTGGTCTTCGCGAGTTATACCAGGTCACAATATAAGCTCGCACATCCCGAATTGCATCTTCTCGATGGCGATACAAATTATCCCTGATCCACTCCCGTTTCAGGCTGCTAAAGAAGCGCTCCACAACAGCATTGTCCCAACAATTTCCCTTGCGGCTCATGGAACACACAATACCGTGCTGCTTCAATGAAGTCTGATACTTCAGGCTCGCATATTGCGAACCACGATCCGAATGGTGAATGAGTCCCGCCGATGGCTTGCGCATATTCACCGCCATCATCAATGCGCGAATCACCAGCGATTTCGTTTGCCGTTTATCCATGCACCAGCCAACAACCCGCCGCGAATACAGGTCAATCACCACCGCCAGGTACAGCCATCCTTCTGCTGTCCAAATATAAGTAATGTCTGCAGCCCAGGCTTGATTCGGTGTAACCGGATTGAACTGCCGATCAAGTATATTCTCCGCTACCGGCAATTTATGGTTGCTGTTGGTGGTAATACGAAACTTACGCTTCTGTTTAACTACCAGCCCCAGCTTTTTCATCAGTCGTCGTACCCGATACCGCCCCGCCGCAAAACCTTGTGCCTGTAATCGCCGCGCCATGCGTCTGCTGCCCATGCTGCTGTTGGATTCAACAAACAATGCGCGCATGCAGGTTTCAAACCTCTGCTGTTCCGGATCAGGCTTATCCTGTTGCTGTCCCAGCCACTCGTAATAACGACTGCGACTGACACTTAGCATGCGACACAAGTGTTTTACCCGGCAGCGCGAAGCATGCTCTCGGATAAACGCAAATCTCACCGCATATGCTTCGCGAAGTAGCTGCTGGCTTTTTTTAAAATATCATTATCCAACTGTAGCTCGCGCACTTGTTTTTCAAGTTCACGGATACGTTTTTGCTCGGGGGTCATCCCGGCTTTTCCCTGGTAATCACTAAAAGGCTGAGCTTCATGCTCTTTTAGCCAGCGGCGTAGCATATTGTGATTGATATCCAGATGGGCCGCTGCCTCACCTATACTGAAGCCTTGATCGCGAACCAGGGCGATGGCTTCAAGTTTGTATTCAGGCGTATATTTCTTTCGTGTTTGCTTGGTCATAGGACACCTTGATGTTTTACGGTATTATCCGCTTAACTTGGTGTCCGGTCTAATTAGACCACTTCAGGTTAAGGTTTTATTGCCGTCATAAATGCCTTAATAAAAACGTCATAATCTTCGTAAAAAGGCATATGGCCTAGCCCATCGAGCCCTTATTACAAGTGGCCAAACGCTTTAAAACTTGAATCAACATTGTAATGTTGAGCATAACGAAAGTGGAAGAGCAGCTAGGTATTCTTGAGTGGTTCGAAAAATTTGATCGTGTCACTTCTTCCGCCGATCCAATGATCTCGAATACAGGAGATAAGCATGAAGATGAGGCCTGAATCTGAATTTTATTAAGAAAAGTATAGAATTAAAAAGATTCTTGTGATTTAAATTAGGAGTATCCCCTAATTTGTATTAGTCGCAGACGTCTGCCTTCTATTGGGAAAGTAAACTTAGTTCATCCGCCTGTTACCATTGGAAAGAATGCTATTTCATCATTAGGAAAAACTGACTCCTCTAGTGAGACCAATTTATAATTAAGGGAACATAACAATCTTCTTTCGAAGAATATTTCCCAATCTGGATAACGCCGGAGAAGGTGTCTGCGAACATCAGCAACAGTGTTTCCCGAAAAGCTATCAAGCTCGATTTCATCCATGCCTAATTGTTCTCGCAAATTCGCAAAAAATAAGACTTTCAATCTAGTCTATCCCCGGCTTGAGCAAATCGGTTGCTGGATTAAATGTGGGACAAAATTGCAAGGTCCTTGCCGCGCGTTGAGTTGTTTTTCGAGTATTTTCTCCCATCCTGTGCGACACGCACCGGTAGATCCCGGTAGACAACAAATCAGCGTACGATTGGCGAGGCCGGCGATTGCGCGGGACTGAATCGTCGATGTACCGATTTCCTCCCATGAAAGTTGTCGGAATAGTTCGCCAAAACCTTCAATTCGCTTATCTAACAAAGGCACTACGGCTTCCGGCGTTGAATCTCTTTCAGTAAAACCTGTTCCACCGGTAATCAATATTACCTGTACCTTTTCATTAACGATCCATTGCGATACCTGCGCACGAATCTGATAAATATCATCTTTTACTAAGGCTCGTTCGACGAGTAGGTGCCCTCCGGTTTTCAGGGCATCAATCAAATAAGCACCAGAGGTATCGTTTTCAAAATTGCGGGTATCGGAAACAGTGAGTACTGCAATTCCCAAAGGAATGTGTTCATTTGAACATGAATGTGCCATAAAAACTCCACAACTGAATACTGTGTTTAACCGCCGATCATCGCTAATTGACGGGTCGATCCTGTATTGCCTTGGTGTAAATTATGAGAAATACTTTTCTCGCTGACTGTACTTTGCAAGTAATTCAACAGTTCTACATGATGCCGATCTGCTTGCAATAATGAACGGATGTTTTGATGGTCGTCTGCGAAAAGACACAGGAACAATTTGCCATCACTGGATACACGCAAGCGATTACATGTGGTACAAAAGTCTTTGCTGTAGGGCATGATTAGCCCAATGCCACCGCGATAAGCAGGGTGAAAAAATTCCCGAGCAGGGCCCGCATGTGATGAACGCTCACGCTCCTGCCAACCACGAGCAAGGCAACGTTCGACTATGCTCATACCACTTAGATGGTGACGATCAAAAAATTCACGATTGTCGCTGGTCTGCATTAATTCAATAAAACGAACGGTTAGCGGGCGCGTGCGAACGAACTCAAAAAAATCATCCAATGTATCGTCGTTAAATCCGCGCATTAAAACGCTGTTGATTTTTATGTTTGAGAAACCAAGCTCTTCAGCCAGCGCCAGGCCCTTTAGCGTTTTTTGCAATTTGTCATGACCGGTAATCATTTCGAAACGGGCGGTGTCCAGGCTATCCACACTCACGTTAATTGCATCTAGTCCCGCTGCTTTCCAGGCGGGCAAATCTTGTAACAAGCGATAGCCATTGGTGGTAAGCGCAACCTTTTCAATTCCGGGAACGGCTTTGCAGGTTGCGATAATGTCAGCCAAGTCGCGGCGTAAAGAGGGTTCACCGCCAGTGATTCGTATCTTGCATGTTCCCAGCTGTGCGAATGCCGTTACCAAGCGGCGAATTTCGGGCAACGTGAGATCCTGTGCGCGGCGAGTGGTATCGCAATCGGTGCCTTCGGGAAGACAATAATTGCAGCGGAAATTACATGCTTCAGTGACGGATAAACGTAAATAGGTAAAACGGCGAGCATACTGATCAATCAACATAAGCGGGCACCTTTCCGTAGCTCAGGTAGAGCTAAATGCAGGAGGTCTACCCGTTTCCCGGTAAACCCGGCGGACATCACAGGGTCCGCGGCCTTTTCACCAGAGTCTGGGGAACCATCAAGTTCTATTATCAGAACTCCGCTAAAGGTATCCCGTTAGGTACGAAAGGCTCGGCGTTAGTTGTAAGGATAGCGCCAAAGTGACGGGCTTTTTATTCACCTCAAGTGACAGTTGCCATACCTCTTTAGAGGTATGGCTGGGTCTGCAAGAAGCAGATTTCATTTATTGAATAAAGCGATCAAAGGGAAGAATGTTAACGAGATCGTGTGCATCCACCGAACCTTGTTCGCATTCCAAAACGATATAACAATTCGCGTCACTAAAGGAGGTCATCACGCCCGAGCCTTGCGCTCCAGTGGTGTTCACGTAAAGATTACCCTCGCTGTTGGTCAGTCGGCCGCGTTGATACTCAGTGCGACCAATTCTTTTTTTTATGGCTGATTCGGCTTTTACCGTGAATGTTATTGAGGGAGGAATATATTCTCCGGCCATATGTCGGAGTATAGGAAGCGCGAGTTGATGAAGGGTGACCATGGCAGAGACCGGATTTCCCGGCAAACCAAAAAAATAACTCTGCCCTAATTGGCCAAAGGCAAAAGGTTTTCCGGGTTTGATCGCCACTTTCCAAAAATTTATTTGCCCTAGCTCGCCCAGCACGTCTTTTACATAATCCGCATCGCCGACAGAAACCCCGCCAGTGGATATTACGGCGTCGGCTTGTTCAGCTGCATCAATAAAAGCGTTGCGAAGGGTGTCGGGCTGATCCGGAATCAATCCCACATCAATGACCTCCACATGCAAACGTTGGAGCAGGGCAATGATGCTGTAGCGATTGCTGTCGTAAATACTGCCGGAGGGTAAGGCCTCGCCAGGTGGTATGAGTTCATCACCGGTAGAAAGCACGGCGATGCGAAGCCGCCGAAACACATCGACTTCCGCCATGCCCAATGAAGCGATTAATCCAATATCCAACGGATTCAGGCGTTTTCCTTTCGCTATAACTACATCACCCTCGGCGATGTCTTCACCGCGTTGACGAATGTTTTCCAGGGGGCGTGGATGTTGGTTCAGCTTGATGAATTGACGATCACCTGCGTTTATAACGTCGACATTTTCTTGCATGACGACACAATTAGCACCAGCAGGAATGGGAGCGCCAGTCATGATCCGTATGCAGGTTCCCGGTACCACTTCGCTGTCAAACGGATGGCCGGCCAAGGCGCTTCCGATCAGACGCAGGCTCTTGGGTAACGCGTGTGTGTCATCAAGATGTATCGCGTACCCGTCCATTGCAGAATTTGCCTGGGCGGGCACGTTGAACTGCGCGATGAGGTCGTGTGCCAATACTCGATCAAGCGCTTGTGTGAGACCGATTCGCTCAATATGAGTCACCGAGCTCACGCGGGTCTTCATCTGCGCTAAGGCATCTTCAATGGGTAATAAATGATGCTCGTCGCAACAGCTTTTCACTGAGTTTACCTCCTACCTATAACGACGGCTCACTCGCCAGATTTGTGGTTGACCATCCATACGGCGGCTTCAACCCGTGAACGAAGGCCCAATTTTTTCAGTAGATGTTTGACATGAACTTTTACCGTACCATCGGATATGTCCAACTCTCGTGCGATCAGTTTATTGCTAAGACCTTTTGCAATTAGCTTGATAATGTCGCGCTCGCGGCTGGTGAGACTTTCTAGCGAGGTGAGCGGATTTTTTTGTGGTTTACGAATGGCGCTGGCCAGGACTTGGGTTACAGCTTCGCTCATGACCAGCTTGCCTTGCAAAGCGCGCTGGATGTGTTCAAGTAATTGTTCCGGTTCCATATCTTTCAGCAAATAGCCGTCCGCGCCACGCCCGATGGCTTCCAGAACATCCTCATCGGCATCCGAGACTGTCAACATGACGATGCGGGAGGTGACGCCTTGATCCCGCAAACGACTCAAGGTCTCCAGGCCATTCATACCTTGCATATTCAGATCCAGCAGAATCAGATCCGGGTCCAGTTCAACGCCCAATGTGACAGCGTCCGCTCCGTTACTCGCCTCACCAACCACCTCCAGATCGTCTGCCAGGCTGAGCAGTTGTTGTAAGCCTTTGCGCAACAAAGGGTGGTCGTCGACAAGTAAAACAGTGGAGGTTTGCGTCATGGTTAGTCTCCGGTGGAAAAAGAAAAAATCCCTTGCGCTTCATTGTGATGGCAGGGAAGGAGGCTTGGCAAGGGCGAAAGTGGTTGGATAAATCGATGATATCTCCAAAGAGTTTTTACTCCACTTGGCATTACCCCGAAATAGGTACTACTAAAAAAATAGCAAGCGAAGTTGGTTAACCCTTAAGAGCAATTGAGCCTTCTCCGCAGAGCTTGCATAGTGATATGTGCTGAATCTCTTCCTCCTTATCCCCAACGGTGAGACCCATCTGCGATGCTGCATCAGGAACTCAGACACGGAGGAAATTCTACATCCATCCATCTACGGGCCGGTTTAATCAGCGGTTATGTATTGTGTGGGCATGGCGTGTGGTTTAGCTGGAGCGTTGTGGTTGTCATGTTGCTGCAAGTCGGTTACCCCTATTCCCTGAACGGACTTTTTTCCCTTATCGCGATTGCCGGGATGGCGGGCGGCAGCCTGCGGATTGCCTTGGGGTTTCTGCTGCCCCAGTTTACCTCGCCGTGGGTGTTGGGGTTGTCTATGGCTTTGCTGGTACTTCCAGCCCTTGGCATGGCGGTGGCTTTGCAATACCACGCCACGCTAGAGACGTTGCAGGTGCTGGCGTTGTTGAGCGGGCTGGGTGGTGGTTGCTATTCACTGTATTTGCAGCGCCTCGACACCTCTTTGCATCACCATCAACGGCACAGGGTATTGGGGCTGGGCATCGGCATTGGGCAACTGGGCATGGCGGCGAGCCTGATACTCCTGCCCTGGGTGGTAACCCTCGGCTTCTGGCAATCGCCCGGTCACATCCTGGTCGACGGTAAGGAAAGCAGTACTTTACTTGGCTCAGTTGCAGGGGACAGGGTATGGATTTCAAACATCGGATGGGCTTGGTCTTTACTGCTGACGGGGTTGTTGCTTGTGCTGGCAGCGCTTTCTGGATGGGAACGGTGGGGCGGCGGTCACGGTGGTCTGGCACCGGAACAGTCCAGGCGCACCCATAATACGGTTGCGCAGGGAATGGCTTCTACCAGTTGGGCAATAGGGGTTGGCTTGCTCGTGAGTATGCTGGGCTGTTGGTTGACCTTGCCACCAGAGGCCAATGGCATGGGACTGCAAGTATCCCGCGAGTTGGTAATGGCGGCTATGTTGATCATCATGTTGGCGTTACTGCGCCTGTTTCCGCAGGTACGACAGGACAACGCCCACTCACCTTACAGCATCTTCAATAACAAACACACATGGGTTATGAGCGTGATGTGTTCCATGAGTCTCGGGTCATTTCTGGGCTTGGCAGCGGCCTTGCCACTTACCCTGGAGTGGACCTTTGGTTACGTGTTGGCTGCGGATGGTATGCGTCAGCCCAATCCCAATGCGCCGGGCGTTTTTACGTATGTCTGGATGGGCCCATTCATTGGCATTTTGATGC
Organism: Cellvibrio sp. PSBB006; assembly: GCF_002162135.1. Lineage (NCBI taxonomy): Bacteria > Pseudomonadati > Pseudomonadota > Gammaproteobacteria > Cellvibrionales > Cellvibrionaceae > Cellvibrio > Cellvibrio sp. PSBB006. The sequence goes on from NZ_CP021382.1 coordinate 190,404, forward strand.
GGCCTGTAGGTGGTTGGGTGGCTGACCGGTTTGGCGGCGCACGGACCACTCAATGTTGTGCGTTGGTGATGATGTTGGCGGCAGCGGGTGCTGCTTTCTACCTGGGTGCCGCCTATCGGGCGCCTGAACCGGAACAGTATTTTTTTCCGTTTTGTCTTCTGATGTTTGTGCTTTTTTCGGCGGCAGGGGCTGGCCATGCGTCGGTACTTTTCTCGGTCGAACGTTTATTTCCTGCCAGTCAGCAGCGCCATTTAAATACCTGGATGGCTGGCATTGCCGCGTACGGTATGTTTTATATTCCCGGTCTGCTGGCCGAGCAATTACAACGTGGAACGCCGGAGCAAGCAATGGTCAGCTTCGCGTTATTTTATGCACTGTGCTTGCTTCTCAACGGCTGGTTTTACCTGCGGCGTGAAGGTACTTTTTACAACCCTTGATCACAATGAATCTACCTCCAGCGAGGTATGAGTTCTTCCACCAAGGCATCATAGTTTTAGCCTCATCAGCTCTCTACTATCAAATTAACCCCTATAGCCATAGGGTTTTGATGGAGGGATTAGATGAACAACGTAAGTGGTGTCTCCCGATCTGAGCAGTATCGGGCTTTAGGGTTATCAACCCTGGCTTTCACACTCTGCTTCGCCGTTTGGACGATATTTTCGATCCTTGGTATCAGTATCAAGCAGGATTTGGGATTGAGTGATACCCAACTCGGTTTGCTGATGGCTACCCCGATCCTGTCCGGCTCTGTCAGCCGCATCTTTCTCGGTATCATCACTGACCGTTTTGGCGGGCGCTGGGTATTTGGCTCATTGATGCTCCTCTCCGCCGTTTGTGTTTATCTCCTTAGTCTTGCCAACAGTTATGCCATGTTGCTGCTGGCCGCATTGGGGGTTGGTCTTGCTGGCGGTTCGTTTATTGTCGGGGTGGCCTATACCTCGGCCTGGTACGAACAAGGCAAGCAGGGCACCGCGCTTGGCATCTTTGGAGCCGGCAACGTGGGTTCGGCGCTGACCAACTTCGGCGCGCCGTTTTTGCTGTTGTTATTTGGTTGGAAAGGTACAGCACAATTCTATGCAGCGGTTATGGCGATAGCGGGGGTGGGATTTATCCTGCTGGCGAAGCCTGATCCGGCGGCGAAGACGCGGCAACAGACCAAGACGCCATTGCATGAACAATTACAACCACTGACCGAATTGCGGGTGTGGCGCTTTGCGCTCTATTATTTTTTTGTATTTGGGGCCTTTGTCGCACTGGCCTTATGGTTACCCCATTATCTGATGGAGGTTTACGGCTTGACGATTGTGGCTGCCGGTATTGTGACCGCGCTGTACACCGTGCCTGCCTCTCTGTTTCGTATTCTTGGCGGTTGGCTGTCGGATAAATACGGTGCGCGAAAAGTGATGTACTGGACATTGGTGGCTTCGGTGGTCAGCACCTTTTTGCTGAGTTATCCCCCAACGGATTATGTCGTCCACGGTGTGGACCATCAGATTCACTTTAGCCTGGCCGTGAGTTTGACAGCATTTACGCTGCTCACCGCAGTGCTGGGGTTTTTCATGTCCCTTGGTAAAGCCGCTGTATTCAAACATATTCCCGTCTATTATCCCCGCCACGTTGGCGTGGTGGGCGGCATGGTGGGCATGATTGGAGGCTTGGGCGGATTTTTTTTGCCGCTGACCTTCGGCATGCTCAACGATGTCGTAGGCATCTGGCAAAGCTGCTTTATGCTGCTGTTCCTCATCTCCAGTGCTTCACTGGGCTGGATGCACTACGCCATTCGGCAGGCGGAGCGGCATGAGTGGTCCAAAGGGCGGAGCGTCACGGATCTGCCGGAACTTGCAACGCCTGACTCCCTGGTATTGCACGAGTGGCATCCGGAAGACCCAGTGTTTTGGGCGAGCAAAGGTCGGCGGATTGCTCGGCGTAATTTGTGGATTTCCATTCCCAACTTATTCCTCGCGTTTGCCGTCTGGTCTTTGTGGAGCATCCTGGTGGTGAAGTTGCCGCAACTGGGTTTTCCTTACACACCTAACCAGCTCTTCTGGCTTGTGGCCTTGCCGGCATTGTCCGGCGCTACGCTACGCATTTTTTACAGTTTTATGGTGCCTGCTTTTGGTGGTCGACGCTGGACCGCCATATCTACTGCTTCATTGCTCCTGCCGTGTTTGTGGCTTGGCGTCGCGCTACAAAATACCCAAACCTCGTATCTCGTGATGTTGATATTGGCATTGCTGTGCGGCTTTGGCGGCGGTAATTTTGCATCAAGCATGGCCAATATCAGTTTCTTTTTTCCCAAGGCAGATAAGGGCGGGGCTTTGGGTATGAATGCCGGCTTAGGCAACCTGGGGGTTTCCGCGACGCAATTGCTGGCTCCCTTGGTTATTGCGAGCAGTGTGTTCGGTCCGCTGGGCGGCGAAGGCTTGATATCCATCAGCGGTCCGCAGGCAGGGCAATTGCTGTGGTTGCAAAATGCAGCTTTGATATGGGTTCCGTTTATTGTTATCGGTGCTGTCGTCGCCTGGTTCGGTATGAATGATATTGCATCTGCCAAATCATCTTTTAGTGAGCAGGCAGTCATCTTTAAGCGAAAACATACATGGCTGATGTGTTGGTTATACCTGGGCGCCTTCGGTAGTTTTATAGGCTTTGCTGCCGGATTTCCGCTGCTGTCAGGTATGTTGTTTCCCGATATAAATGCCATGCATTACGCTTTTATCGGTCCGTTACTGGGTGCATTGGCGCGTCCGGTGGGTGGCAGAGTGGCAGATAAGTTGGGTGGTGCACGCGTGACATTATGGGTTTTTGTGGCCATGATCATTGGCGTAATCGGTGTGATAGCGTTTTTGCCGGGTGAGGGTAGTACAGGGCATTTCTGGGGATTCTTTTCAATGTTTCTGCTGCTATTTGTTGCGGCTGGCATTGCCAACGGCTCAACCTTCCGCATGGTACCGGTGATGTTTCTTACCTTGCGTCAGCGCGCTGTGGGCGCAGGTGAACAGGCAGACATCGAAGGCAATCGCGAAGCGGCGGCGGTGATTGGGTTTATCTCGGCCATTGCAGCCTATGGCGGTTTTTTTATCCCGAAAGCTTACGGTACTTCGTTTGCTCTCACTGGGGGTGTCGATGCGGCCTTGATGGGGTTTATTGCGTTTTATATCAGTTGCCTCGTTCTGACATGGTGGTATTACGCGCGACGCAATGCCATTGTGCCCTGTTGATGTCTGAATTTATAACTGCCGGGCAATGAGATTACGTTGCTGTAAATAATCCGGTGTGAAGCGAAAGTACACGCCGGTACCACCGCTATCGCGGCGGCGAACGGTTAACTCGCCGCCAAGATTTTTGCCGCGTTCCTGCATGATAGCCAAACCATAATGATTGAGTTTTTCTGGCGATTGGGAAATGCCTACGCCATCATCTTCGATGCTGACACGAACATTTTTTAACTCGTCCTGAACTACTTTTATCAATACTTGGTTCCCCTCACTGTGATGGATCGCATTTTGGGCTGCTTCGCGGATTATCTGTAGCAAGTGAATTTCTTCATTGGGTGTCAAGGGAAGATTATTCAAGTGATAGTCCAACGTAATTTCTATTTCACATTGTTCGCTGAGCTGCTTAACACTGGTTTGTAAAGAGCTTAGCAGGCCTGGTCCATCGACTTTTAATCGGAAGGTGGTCAGTAACTCTCTTAACTGGCGATAAGCAGAGCTCAATCCCTCTTGCAATTCTGCGGAGACATCTTCCAAGGTCGGCTTGTCATTTTTTTCAAGCGCGCGGTTCAGACGAGTCACTTGTATTTTGAGATAAGACAATGCCTGCGCCAGTGAATCGTGCAATTCCCGCGCAATGACGGTACGTTCATGCACCAGTGCCAAACGGCGCGCATTGTCTTCCTGACTTTGCAAACTCAGGGCAACGGCAAGTTGGTCCGCTACGGATTGAATTAACTGCTGTTTCCAATGCTCCAGGGTTTTGCCGTTATTCATACGGCACACCAATACCCCGTAATGCTGTTGTTCGTAAAGCATCGGAAAGCTGTAGCGACAAGCGCCGATAGTGTCGATCCCGCTGGCTTCCATCCCGTTACTGTCATCGCGGATAATTTCGCCTTTTAGGCAGCTGAAGCAATTTTTTGCAGCGCACGGCGTTGCAGTATCATCGACTGGTTTGATTTGAAGATATGGACTGTTACCAATCTCTGTCATCAAACATAATTCAATATCATCGGCTTCAATCAGCTGCGCAAGGCGTGTCACGATACGGTCATAATCAATTCCAAGCGGCTCATGCTCAATAATATTCTTTGCTGTGTCGTACAAAAATTGCAGTGTCGTGTTGCTACGCTGCAATGCCCGGGTTTGTTGGTCAATCTGTTCCTCCATGCGCTCATGCATGTGCGCAATAGCTTCACTCATTCGATTGTGGGTTTGAGCGAGTATGCCCAGTTCATCAAGTTCCTTTGGTGCAATACGGTAACTGAAGTCGCCCTGACCAACGCGTTTTGCTGCTTGGGTTAATTCCGATAAGGGTTGCTCAACCTTGGCTTTTAACCAGTAGATGACAACCGCTGAAAGCAACAAAATCAAGAATAACGCGGTAACCTGAACCATGCGCAGGTTGCGTGCATTGCGTTCCGCATGATGTTGAATGCTGGCGACCAATTGGTTAAGTAGGTCGACCTGTTCGGCCAGCACGGGCTGGATATCTTGCAAGGCTGCCCCGGCTTGCAATTGTGGCTGCACTGTTTGCCAATAGTTACGGGCGGCGCGGTAGGTCTCACGCAACTGTGGATTGTCATGGCGCAGGCTGTTGAAAATCGGGTGTTGCCAAGTCTGCGTCAATTTATTAGTCACTACCGCGAGCTGCTGTTCATCCCTATCTGGCTGACTGATCAGCATGCCGAAGAGATAACTTTGCGCGCGTAGTGAACCGGCAATATTTACCGCGGCGGCATCGCTGTCCGCTTTATCTGAAATCCAGTAAGACGTCATCATGGTTGCCATGGACAACGCCACGATGCCCGCCAAGGCAATACTGATTCGAATCACAATAGATGATTGACGCATAAAAAATCTCGAAGGCCGCCACGAAAAGCATAGAAAAAGGACGTACCGGTGGTTCATCCACTCATCCAGACATCATAGAGGATGTATTGCTGAACAGAAACTGTAAAAAGCAGGGCGAGCTGAAGGGATACCCCTTTTGTGTCCGGTTAACCGTTTCGTCTGACCGATTTGCAACAAATCGTAAAAATTTCTCAGTAAATCAACTCTTTACCTCAATCGTTCTACTACCACTTTGGAGGTATGTGTGCGGTTTTCGTGCTTATCGGTGGTGGCGCAGGATTGCATGGGGTAAAGCATACTGTTGATGAAACGTTTTTTCCCGAATTCCAGGATTCATCAGCAGGAGTTATACATGAGTCATCTTCTCGACAAGTTGCGATTTTTTAAAACGCATCAGGAGAGTTTCGCCGATGGTCTCGGCGTTACCACCAACGAAGACCGTCGATGGGAACGTGCATATCGCCAGCGTTGGCAGCACGATAAGGTTGTACGTTCCACACACGGCGTTAACTGCACCGGCTCGTGCAGTTGGAAAGTGTATGTAAAAGATGGCCTTGTGACTTGGGAAACTCAGCAAACGGATTATCCGCGCACCCGTCCCGACTTACCTAATCATGAACCGCGTGGGTGCCCACGTGGTGCCAGTTATTCCTGGTATATCTACAGCGCCAACCGCTTGAAATATCCCAAAATCCGGCAGGAGTTGATTCGCTTATGGCGCGAAGCCCGTGAACAATTTACCGACCCTGTCGATGCATGGGCGTTCATTGTTGAAAATCCGGCAAAGGCAAAACGCTACAAAGAGCGGCGTGGTTTGGGTGGTTTTATTCGCGCTCACTGGGAAGAGGTGAATGAAATTATCGCCGCTTCCAATATCTATACCGCTAAAGTTTATGGGCCGGATCGTATATCCGGATTTTCTCCCATACCGGCTATGTCCATGGTGTCTTACGCGGCGGGTGCGCGTTATTTATCCTTGATAGGCGGCAACTGTTTAAGTTTTTACGATTGGTACTGTGATCTTCCGCCATCATCGCCCCAGGTGTGGGGTGAACAAACTGATGTCCCTGAGTCCGCGGATTGGTATAACTCAAATTACATTATTGTATGGGGATCAAACGTACCCCAGACACGTACGCCGGATGCGCACTTCCTTACCGAGGTGCGCTATAAGGGCACCAAGACGTGTGTTATCACCTCCGATTATTCCGAAGCGTCCAAGTTCGGTGACACCTGGCTGGCGCCGCGGCAGGGAACTGATGCAGCGCTCGCCATGGCTTTTGGTCATGTGATATTGAAAGAATTTTATGTCGATAGCCAGAGTGACTACTTCACTCATTACGTGAAACGTTACACCGATATGCCCATGTTGGTCATCCTGGAAAAAATCGGCGAGCATTTAATCCAGGGGCGCTTTTTACGTGCGGCTGATTTGGTGGATAACCTCGGCGAACATAACAATCCGGATTGGAAGACGATTGCAGTCAACAGTGCAGACCAACGCCTTGTCAGCCCCAAAGGTTCAATCGGTTACAGATGGGGTGAAGAAGGAAAGTGGAATCTGGAAGCGAAGGAGGGAGCAAAAAATACGGAAGTGGATTTGCAACTGTCACTTCAAGAAAATGCAGATGAAATTGCGGATGTTGCTTTCCCATACTTCGGCTGCAACACGCACGAATACAATTATTTTCAACACACCGATCACAGTGACGTTTTATTGCATAAGGTTCCCGCGCGCCGCTTGGTGTTAGCGACTGGAAAAGAAGTGTTGGTGGCTACTGTCTATGACCTGTTGCTTGCTAACTACGGCGTGGACAATGGATTAAACGACGCCAACTGTGCGAGCAGTTTTGCAGACGACAAACCCTATACTCCCACCTGGCAACAAAAAATTACCGGCGTTAATCCCGCCGATGTCATCCGTGTAGCGCGTGAGTTTGCGCGTAACGCCCATAAAACCCATGGCCGTTCCATGGTGATTGTCGGTGCAGCGTTAAACCACTGGTATAACATGGATATGAACTATCGCGGTCTCGTCAATATGTTGATGATGTGCGGTTGTGTCGGTCAGAGCGGCGGTGGTTGGGCGCATTATGTTGGCCAGGAAAAACTGCGGCCACAAAATGGTTGGCTGCCCTTGGCATTTGCGCTGGATTGGCAACGTCCCGCCCGTCAGATGAACGGCACATCGTTTTTTTATAATCACTCTGATCAATGGCGCTATGAAAAACTCGATATGAGTGAGGTGGTATCGCCTCTGGCCAATAAAGAAAAATGGACGGGTACTATTCTTGATTTCAATACCCGCGCAGAACGTATGGGTTGGTTGCCCTCTGCACCGCAGTTGGCGGTCAATCCCTTAACAATAAGTGCTGCGGCTAAAGCGGCCGGTAAAGAGGTAAAAGATTACGTGGTGGACCAGCTCACCAGCGGTGAGTTGAAGTTTGCTTGTGAAGATCCGGATCACCCACAGAATTTCCCACGCAATATTTTCATTTGGCGATCCAATCTGTTGGGGTCCAGCGGCAAAGGCCATGAGTACATGTTGCGCCACTTTCTTGGTACGAAACATGGTTTGCTTGGAAAAGACCTGGGCGAATTCGGTGGAAAAAAGCCGGAAGATGTGGTGTGGCGAGACAAAGCCCCCGAAGGTAAAGTCGACTTGTGGGTGACATTGGATTTTCGCATGTCCACCACGTGTTTGTATTCCGATATCGTCCTGCCTACTGCCACCTGGTACGAAAAAGACGATATGAATACCTCGGATATGCATCCGTTTATTCACCCGTTATCCAAAGCAATTGATCCCGTGTGGGAATCCCGCAGTGACTGGGATATCTTCAAAGGCATCGCCAAAAAATTCTCCGAGTTAAGTACGGGGCATCTGGGAGTAGAACAGGATGTCGTTACGACACCCATGCTCCATGATACGCCGGAAGAACTGGCACAACCCTATGGGGTAAAAGCCTGGTGGAAAGGTGAATGTCCGGCAATTCCCGGGCAAACGATGCCGAATATCCATCAGGTAGAACGTGACTATCCCAACACTTACCACCGTTTTGTCTCCCTCGGCCCGGCGCTGGAAAAACTCGGCAATGGCGGTAAAGGCATTAAATGGGATACAAAAGATGAAGTGAAATTTTTGGGGCAGCTTAATCGCGTTCACCACGAGGAAGGCGCGAATAAAGGACGACCAAAAATTGAGACAGCTATTGATGCCTGTGAAGTCATTTTATCGCTGGCGCCAGAGACCAATGGGCAAGTCGCGGTGAAAGCCTGGGCTGCCTTATCTGAAAAAACCGGTTTGGATCATACGCATCTGGCGCGTCCTAAAGAAGATGAAAAAATTCGTTTTGCGGATATCGTAGCGCAGCCGCGCAAGATTATCTCCGCACCGACCTGGTCTGGCCTGGAAGACGAACACGTTTCTTATAATGCGGGTTATACCAATGTTCACGAGTTAATTCCCTGGCGCACCATTACCGGGAGGCAACAGTTTTACCAGGATCACGAATGGATGCGCGATTTTGGCGAGACGCTGTGTGTTTACAAACCACCGGTAAATCTGAAAACCATCGAACCGGTTCACAATCGTACCCCGAACGGAAATAAAGAATTGGTCCTCAACTGGATTACGCCACACCAAAAGTGGGGTATTCACAGTACCTATTCCGATAATTTGCTCATGCTGACGTTATCACGTGGTGGCCCAATCGTGTGGCTTAGCGAAGTTGATGCTAAAGCGGCGGGTATTGTCGACAATGATTGGATTGATGTCTTTAACGTAAACGGTGCAATCAGCGCACGAGCCGTGGTTTCCCAACGGGTTCCGCAAGGCATGAGCATGATGTATCACGCCCAGGAGCGCATCGTAAACGTGCCCGGTTCCAGCCTCACCAAAACCCGCGGTGGTATTCATAACTCGGTGACCCGCGCGGTGATGAAACCAACGCATATGATTGGCGGCTATGCGCAACAAGCCTACGGTTTTAACTATTACGGCACCGTCGGTTGTAATCGCGATGAATTCGTCATCGTACGCAAGATGAATAACGTCGATTGGATGGATGAGGAGTAACCCATGAAAGTCAGAGCCCAAATCGGCATGGTGCTGAACCTCGATAAATGCATCGGTTGCCATACCTGTTCGATCACCTGTAAGAATGTCTGGACGTCTCGGGAAGGCGTTGAGTACGCCTGGTTCAATAACGTTGAGACCAAACCCGGTATTGGTTATCCAAAAGAATGGGAGAATCAGGAGAAATGGAATGGCGGATGGAAGTTAACCAGCAAGGGTAAATTACAACCGCGCGTCGGTGGGAAATTACGTGTACTGGCCAATATATTTGCCAATCCGGATCTGCCCGAAATCGATGATTATTACGAACCTTTCGACTTCGATTACCAGCACCTGCACACCGCCGGTGCGAAAAAGCACCAGCCTGTGGCGCGCCCACGTTCGCTGATTACCGGTGAGCGTATGGAGAAAATCGAATGGGGTCCAAACTGGGAAGAGATCCTCGGCACGGAATTTGAAAAGCGTCGCAAAGACAAGAATTTTGACAAGGTTCAGGCAGATATCTACGGCCAGTTTGAGCAGACCTTTATGATGTATCTGCCGCGACTGTGTGAGCACTGCCTTAACCCGGCCTGCGTTTCTTCCTGCCCATCCGGTGCTATCTATAAACGTGAAGAAGACGGCATCGTGCTAATCGATCAGGATAAGTGCCGTGGCTGGCGCATGTGTGTGTCGGCGTGTCCATACAAGAAAATTTATTACAACTGGAAAAGTGGCAAGTCAGAAAAATGTACGTTTTGTTACCCCCGCATTGAAGCAGGGCAGCCGACGGTTTGTTCTGAAACCTGCGTCGGCCGCATTCGCTATCTGGGCGTTCTGCTCTATGACGCCGACCGAATTCAGGAGGCAGCCAGTGTGCCCAACGAAGCGGATTTATATCGAGCTCAATTGGATATCTTCCTTGATCCCCACGACCCTGGTGTGATTGCCGCTGCACAGGCTGAAGGTATACCCGAGTCCTGGATCACTGCCGCGCAAAATTCACCAACCTACAAGATGGCAATTGATTGGAAGATTGCACTGCCATTGCATCCGGAATATCGCACCTTGCCCATGGTTTGGTATGTGCCGCCACTGTCACCGATTCAAAGCGCCGTGCAGGCGGGCCATGTGGGGATGAACGGTGAAATTCCGGACCTCAAATCGCTGCGCATCCCGGTGCGTTATCTGGCTAACTTGCTGACGGCCGGAGAGGAGCAGCCGGTAATTGAAGCACTTGAAAAAATGATTGCTATGCGAGCCTTCAAGCGCGCGCAACAAGTCGATGGTGTAGAGGATCTGGACGTGCTTCAACAAGTTGGTTTGAGCGTCGCCCAGGTGGAAGATATGTATCGCTACATGGCGCTGGCCAATTATGAAGACCGTTTTGTTATTCCCACCAGCCACCGCGCCTATGCGGAAGAAGCTTATGATTTGAAGGGCGGGTGTGGCTTCAGTTTTGGCAATGGCTGTAGTGATGGCAACAATAATGTGAATTTATTTGGTGCTAAGTCAACCGTTGTGCGTCAGGTTGTTCCGGCAAACCATAAGGAGTAAACAATGAAGTCGCTACGAGTTCTTTCGCTGCTGCTGGATTATCCAACGGCAGATCTACACAACGCTCGCGCAGGCTTGCTTGAGTTAATTGAGGAATTGCCGGTGACGTCGAATGTGATCGAGTCCCTCGCAGATTTTATCAACCAGCGTTGCGCAGGGGACCTGCTGGATTGGCAAGCAGAGTATGACGGTCTTTTTGAGAGGGGACGTTCATTATCCCTATTGCTTTTTGAGCATATTCATGGTGAATCACGCGATCGCGGCCAGGCCATGGTGGATCTGCTACAGCAATATAAAACAGCCGGCCTGCAACTGACAGCAAAAGAGCTGCCGGATTATATTCCGTTATATCTTGAGTTTTTATCCACGCAAGGTGAAGAGAATGCGCGCCTGGGGCTAGAGGAGATAGCACATATAGTAGCGCTGTTGTTATGTCGCTTGCAGGATCGTAGCAATAGTTATGCTGCAGTTTTTGCTGCGCTATTACAGCTGTCTGGTGCAAAAGTTGATTTAGTCGATCTGCGCAAACAACTCGCCACTGAAAAACGCGACGATACGCCGGAAGCCCTGGATAAAGTGTGGGAGGAAGAGGCTGTCACATTTACCGCTCAAAGTGCGGGTGATGCCTGTTCTGCGGCGAACTATCGGCCCACTGGCGATCAACGGCGCGATCAGGAACAGGTGCTGGATCTGAGTGGGTTTGCTCGTGCAGGGGCAACCACTATCCCTGTGCGTACGGAGTAATACCGCCTAATAACCGCGTTGCGTGAAGTCATTTTATACGCGCGCTTTAAGGAGTCATCATGTCTAATAGTCTTTTTTTTGTTTTCGGTGTTTATCCTTATATTGCTTTGGCGGTATGCATTATCGGCACCTGGGCGCGGTATGATCGGGAACAATACACCTGGAAAGCCAGCTCCAGCCAATTGCTGGAGAAAAAGCAACTTCGCCGTGGCAGCCTTCCGTTCCATGTCGGTATCCTGGGTATCTTATTCGGTCATTTTGTCGGATTGCTGACACCTGCAAGCGTGTGGCATGTATTCGGCATTACTCCTGCCATGAAGCAGGTGGTTGCCATTGTGGCGGGTGGATTATTTGGGGTGTTGTGTCTTTACGGATTGGTTATTCTGGTTCATCGGCGTTTGATGCACGAACGCGTACGTGCGAGCAGCAGTAGAATGGATATCGCTGTGTTGTTGCTATTACTGGCGCAATTGCTGCTGGGTTTAAGTTCAATCTTTGTTTCACTGGGCCATCTTGATGGGCAAGAAATGCTGAAGTTGATGGCTTGGGCCCAGAACATCGTCACTTTTCATGGTGTTGCGGCGGCAGAGGCCATTCAAGGTGTGCATTGGATTTTTAAAGCACATGTCTTTTTGGGCATGACACTGTTTATCGTATTCCCGTTCAGCCGGTTGGTTCATATCCTCAGTGTTCCATTGAAGTACCTCAATCGTAATTACCAAGTCGTGCGTCGCCGGGGGAATGCATAATGACCATACATCACCACACACCTGCCCAGGACACCACAGCACAAATTAACTCGGCGTTGAAGATTATTCATAGCGATACATTGATGGCCAGCGAGCGTCACAGCGTACCGACTATACGGGTTAATCATCATCACATTTCGGGGGAAAATATTGCAGCCGAGATGCAATATCACCCGGCCACAACGCAACGGGAAGCCATGTTCAAAGCCGCTGAAGCGCTCATTATCGGTGAATTACTTCGCCAGCGCGCGGCGTCCTTACAGTTAGACAATACCGGAACTTCCGAAGATGAGTTGCTCGAGGTGTTGCTGAATGCTGAAGTGACAGCACCGGAAGCAACGGACAAGGAATGTGCCCAGTATTATCACGCTAACACAGCACGTTTCGTTACCTCACCACTGTTGGAATTGCGTCATATTTTAATCGCCGCTGCGCCCGATGATGATGAAGCTCGCATCGCAGCAAAGTCGCGCGCGCAGCAACTCCTTGTCGCTTTGCAATCCGGTGAGGATTTTTCGGCGCTGGCACTGCAGGCGTCAGCATGTCCGTCCCGGGCATTGGGCGGCAGCCTCGGCCAGATTACGCGCGGCCAAACAATCCCGGAATTTGAGCGTCACGTATTTGCAGCCAAGCCCGGATTGCTATCTCATCCGATAGAAAGCCGTTACGGTGTGCATGTGGTGTGGATTGAGCGCAATATTCCCGGCACCCAGTTACCCTACAGTGCAGTAAAAGATCGGATTGCCGATTATCTGAATGAAAAAGTCCGTACCAAAGCGATTGCGCAGTACATTCACAGGTTGATTGCGCAAGCGGATATTGAAGGTTATACGTTTGATGTATCCACTTCGCCATTGATGCAGTGATGTTACCTGAAGGCAGGGAGCAGGGCGTTTGGATCGAAGGAAATATTGATATAAATCAATCGATTAAATGACCAGTTTGTTAGTCTGAAAACAAACCCTAGCTCCGTGAGGCACCATGTCATCATCTTCCCCTTCATTTGATACTCCCCTACATTGGAATACCCGGTTGATCAGTCAATATGATTTGGCTGGGCCGCGTTATACGTCTTATCCCACTGCGCCTCAATTCAGCGTTCATTTTTCTCCTGCCGATTTTGCCGCTGCGGTGGAGCGCAGCAACGCCAGCCAGCGATCTCTGTCGTTGTACTTCCATCTTCCGTTCTGTGACACCTTATGTTTCTATTGTGGCTGCAATAAGGTGGTCACTAACAATAAGAAACGTGCAGAACCCTATTTGCAACGAGTCGAAAAAGAACTGGCGATGCAAGCGCAATGGTTTGATACCCGTCGTCCGGTGAAGCAACTCCACTGGGGCGGCGGAACCCCGACCTTTATCAGCGATGACGAAATGACCTTGCTTATGTCAGCCACGCGAACCCATTTCAATTTGTTGCATGATGACAGCGGTGAATACAGTGTCGAGATTCATCCTGGCCGGGTAAGTGCCGGTACCATGGGGCATTTGCGTCAATTGGGTTTTAATCGGGTCAGCATGGGTGTGCAGGACTTTGACCCGCGCGTCCAAAAGGCGGTTAACAGGTACAATACAGTCGATGATGTCAGGACGTTGGTGCATGCATTACGTGCGCAAGATTACCACTCAATCAGCATGGATTTAATTTACGGATTGCCGCTGCAATCAAAGCAAAGTTTTTCGGCAACCCTGGCACAAGTCATTGATCTCTCACCGGATCGTTTATCCTTATTTAATTACGCGCATTTGCCGCACCTATTTAAAAGCCAGGCGTTGATCAAGGAAAAAGAATTGCCTTCAGCGCAGGAGAAGCTCGACATCCTGCAAATGTCTATCGAGACATTGCAGCAGGCGGGATATGTGTACATCGGTATGGACCATTTTGCCAAACCCGAAGACAGTTTGGTGCAAGCTCAGCGCGCCGGGAAGTTACAACGAAATTTCCAAGGTTACTCAACCCATGGCGATTGCGATCTGGTAGCGTTTGGTGTGTCATCCATCAGTGCATTTGGTGGAGTTTATGTGCAAAACGCCAAGGTAGTTGAGCAATACCAGCAATTAATTGACAGTGGGAAATTGGCTTCTGTGAAAGGTTTTGCCTTGAGTGAAGAGGATCATCTGCGGCAATTTGTCATCAACCAATTGATCTGCCACTTTGTTCTGGACTTTAACGATGTTCAACAAAATTTTGGCATTAATGCACAACAACATTTTTCAGAAGAGTTGGCCGAGCTGACTCCGATGATTGAAGACGGACTACTCTCCGTGAGTGCTACAGGCATTCAGGTCCATAACGCGGGCCGTTTACTTATTCGTAGGGTTTGTATGGTATTCGATGAGTATTTGAAAAAAGGCAACCAGATTCGCTATTCAAAAGTTATCTGATCATCGTTTTACCTCCGTCGTTTCCTCTTGCTTTTTCACGATCATGACGCCGGTTCCCGGCGTTTTTTCTGCTGCTGCATGTTCTCCCGGCCTACCTCCGATGGGGTAGGGTCATGCTCTGTGTTTTATGTTTTACTACATATAGAAGGCGTATAAATAAAAAACACTATATGTGGTGATTGCATGGAATATCTTCGCTTTACTAACGAATATATTGTCTGGCAGGAAGTACCGGGAGAGACGAGCCTGGCTTATACCATCAGTGGTTGCCGGGTGGGATGCGCGGGTTGTCACAGCAACCACACCTGGAACCCACACGCAGGTCAACTGCTTACCGCCGATTACCTCAGTCGCCGAATTCAGGAATATCGCGACATGATCACCTGCGTGCTTTTTCTGGGCGGTGAGTGGCAACCACGTGCGCTCTTGCCGCTATTGATCCTCGTTCGTAACGCTGGATTACATCGATGTCTCTACACCGGGTTGGAACACATTTCTCCTTCTTTGCAAGAACACCTCACTTACCTAAAGACAGGTCCATGGCGACCCGAACTCGGCGGACTGACCAGTCCGAAGACGAATCAACGCTTTGTTGATCTGCGCACCAACGAAATCCTGAACCATAAATTTACCCAAACCTTTTAAGGAGAATGACATGTTACGTCTCAATCCGGAGCAGCTGGACCATAAGCTGAATTTTATTGCGGATTATCTCGCGGCTGACAATGCTGCTGATAGTTCAAGGATGGACCCTAATGCCAATGTGACGCAGAAAAATATTGCGACACTGGAAACCGAGTTGATGAAAGATTTTTTTGTCCAAGTCAACCGTGCTAAAGTGAAACAAAAAATATCAGCATTATTTGGCGACGCGTTGGCTAATGAATACCTACGCCAAATAGAACACCATGAAATTTATGTGCACGATGAAACCAGCCTGAAGCCTTATTGTGTATCTCTCACGCTCTATCCCTTCCTGCGCGACGGCTTAACCAAATTAGGTGGGGAGTCCCGCGCACCCCAACACCTCGAATCTTTCTGTGGCAGTTTTGTAAACCTGGTATTCGCGGTAAGCGCGCAATTTGCCGGCGCAGTAGCAACCGTTGAGTTTCTGACATACTTTGATTACTTCGCACGCCGCGATTATGGGGATAACTATCTGATCACGCATACCCGCGAAGTGAGCAATCATCTACAGCATGTGGTCTATGCGCTGAATCAACCTGCCGCAGCCCGGGGTTACCAAAGCGTTTTCTGGAATATCTCGCTCTACGACAGTTATTACTTTGAGGCTATGTTTGGTAATTTTGTCTTCCCGGATTTTACCAAACCAGATTGGACATCCGTGTGTGCTTTGCAGGATTTCTTTATGGGATGGTTTAATCAGGAGCGTACAAAAGCCATCCTGACGTTTCCAGTGGTCACGGTTGCGATGTTGACAGAGAAGGGTGGGTGCAAGGATAGCCAATTTGCCAATCGTATGGCGGAACAACTGGCCCAGGGAAATTCTTTTTTTATTTATCTGTCAGATAACGCCGATTCACTGGCATCCTGCTGCCGGTTGCGCAGTGAGATTAACGATCACACCTTTTCCTACACCTTGGGGGCCGGTGGTGTGGCAACGGGTTCAATCAACGTCATTACGCTGAATATGAATCGCCTGGTGCAAGACGGTCGAGATCTTGCTGAGGAAGTGCATAAGGTCCATCAATACCAGGTAGCGTATCGACAACTGATGGAGGAGTATCTGGCGGCAGGGATATTAAGTGTATACGACGCCGGATTTATCAGCCTGGACAAACAATTTCTCACCATTGGTATTAATGGCATGGTTGAGGCCGCTGAATCCCAAGGCTTATTGCCTGGTAATAACCCTGATTACATCGCCTTTGTCCAGCGCCACCTGAGGATCATCTTTGAAGCGAACAAGACCGCAAGGAAACGCTGGGGTTATTTGTTTAACACGGAATTTGTGCCCGCAGAAAATCTCGGGGTTAAAAATGCAAAGTGGGATAGGGCAGACGGCTATTTTGTCCCGCGTGATTGTTACAATTCCTATTTCTATCCGGTGGAAGACGAAACTATCAATACGATTGACAAGTTTTTATTACACGGGCGTCAGCTTGTCGACTATCTGGACGGTGGCTCCGCATTACACCTGAATCTAGAGGAAGCATTGGATAAACAGGGCTTCATATCTTTGCTGAATATTGCGGCGCGTAGTGGCTGTAATTATTTTTGTGTAAACGTAAAAATCACCATCTGTAACCAATGTGACCATATTGATAAACGCACCCTGAGCGAATGCCCGGCGTGTCGTTCGCAGGATATCGATTATGGTACTCGTGTCATCGGCTACCTCAAGCGTGTTTCGGCCTTTAGTAGTGGGCGAAGAAAAGAGCACGCCCTGCGTCATTATCATCGGACACCCAGGGATCTACCCATACAACTACCTAAAAAGGCGCATAGTGCTGCTGCCTTGATACAGTTACTCTAGTTCGCTGATCGAGTATTTCATTTCGTGCTCTGTGGAATACTCCTTCTCCCCTTGAACGCTCACAAGGACGTGAGTTTTTTTGCCGTCCCTGGCAAATTGATGGTTGTTACGGATGAGCAAACGAAACAAGTAATTTAACGAATCCGCCGGCGGGATAAGCCGCATGAGACGGTGGTTCGGATTGCATTGAGATTACCTGGTCGGTATGTGCCAGTAATTCTTCCAGCAAGATACGTAACTCCAATCGCGCCAGTGGGGCGCCGGGACAAATGTGAATGCCACTACCATAGAGTAAGTTTTTCTGTTGGTCTCTATTCCATTGAAAATTTAAAGCATTCTCGAACACGCTATCGTCGCGGTTTGCAGAGGCCCAAAATAACGTTAACCGTTCACCCGCTTGAATGTCCCGTCCGCCGATAACAACCGGCCGGGTAGTCAGGCGCCGGTTGGTTAATAGTGGCCCATGAATTCGAAGGATCTCTTCAATAGCCTCAGGAATTTTTTCCGGGTGCTGGCGCAGCGTTAACTGTATGTCTTGTCGGCTGACCAAAAAGTAAATAATAATTCCTATCGCTGCGGAAATTGTACCTACCTCGCCGCCAGTCCAGTTGCGCACGATGCTAATGATTTCATCGTCATGCAGCGGTCGACCATGCACCTCCGCGCGGGTTAGCGAACCCATCACATCCGTTGCGCCTGAAAGACGTTTGCTCGCCAGAATATCACTCACCATATGCTGGAAATGCTCAGCCACTTCTGCCATATCCGTGCGATCCCCCGCCAATACGGCGGCTTGGTTGCGTTTCATCCAGCGTTGCAAATCGTCTCGTTTATCTTCCGGCCAACCAAGAAAAGCGCATTGAACATCAAGTGCGTAAGGTTCAGCCAATTGCGCGACACAATCAAAAGACGCTACTTTTGATTGTCCGCGCAGCAATTGGTCGGCCAAATTCCTGCACAGCGGTTCAAAGCGTTGTATGGCGTCAGAGGAAAAGTAGGGCTCGATTATTGCGCGGTAAACGGTGTGTTCCGGTGGGTCCATACTATTGGGCACAGAAACATGGGCCGATACCGTGCTGCTAAAGGTATTGTGATCGTGCAATACCTGGGAGATATCCTGGTGGCGAAATAAAGACCATTGCAAATAATCACTGTAGGCCACCGGACACTGCTTGCGCATTCTATCGTAGGCGTGAAGAGGGTCATCGAGTACCTGCTCGGCGCGTGGATTCCAATCATCAGATTTCGTCGTCATAAAATACCTCAATATAAACAGTAACAGGACGAATAGATCACTTGAAGGTAATGGCTGAATGCTGTTCACTAAATGGGTAGCAACACAAGAAGCATAGTTTATGCAGCATCCTCTACCTATAACGCGTTTGTGGTAGCTGGAATGTATTACTATAGTGGGTGCCAGTGAAAAGTAAATTAACCCGATTTACCTATTGTTGGAGAGCAAAATGCTTACGGTAGAAATTTATCGTTACAATCCCGAGGTAGACGATGTGCCTTATATGGCGTCTTATACGGTGGACGACGCTTTCCGCACCCGTATGGTTCTGGATGTTCTTGAATATGTAAAGACGCATGATGAAACATTAAGCTTTCGTCGATCATGCCGTGAAGGCGTGTGCGGCTCTGACGGGATGAACATTAATGGTCGAAATGGTCTTGCCTGTATCAATCGCGTAGAAGATGTGCTCGCTGGTGACAGAATATTAACGCTGAGACCATTAACTGGCATGCCCGTTATTCGCGACTTGGTGGTAGACCTGACGCTATTTTTTAAACAATACGAACGCATCGCTCCCTATCTGATAAATGATGAGGTGGCAGTAGGCAGAGAGCGGCTGCAATCCCCCGAAGACCGGGAAAAACTGGATGGCCTATATGAATGTATTCTGTGTGCGTGCTGCAGTTCAGCCTGTCCATCCTACTGGTGGAATCCTGAGAAATACGTAGGGCCCGCTGGTTTGCTCCAGGCGTATCGTTTCTTGAATGACTCCCGTGACCGCGCCACCGCTGAACGGCTCGAAAATCTGCAAGATCCTTTTTCTGTCTTTCGGTGCCACAACATCGGCAACTGTGTTGCGGTGTGTCCCAAAGGACTGAATCCTATGGGAGCAATTGGCCACATAAAACGTATGCTTTTCACGCGGGGTGTTTAATATCTTGCTCCGCCAATTCCTCTGTCAACTCCAGCAGGCCGCGATACAACAGCGATGGCAATATTTTCGTAACCTCCACTCGGTCAAGTAAATTTTTGACAGCGAGCCCCAATTCCGTATCGCCGGTAATCCGCAATCTTCGTCGAAAAAATAAGGTATCCGGGTCAATTTTTCCAGCGGCTAATAACATAAAGTCTTTTAACTCCGCCGCCACAAGAACATCAGCTTTATCATTTGTAATGTTGACCACCAAGCGGCTTTTTTCCAGGCCCACCGAAAAATGAAAAGCGATATCAGTAACCTGAATAAGTATCCTGCGCTGCTTAATAAAATCCAGCTCTCCCTGTTTTATGGGATCGCGAAAGGCGAAATTTAGCCAGTACGCAAGGGAGAATCGCAGTAACGCTGAGGGTGTTTGCGTCACCAGGGTTTTGGTTGCATTAGGTAGCCTAGCTACCACTTTCTGGGTAACCCATTTGCGTTTAAACATCATGCATACCTCGATAATAAAAAATTTATACTAGCAGAACAGAAACAGCCGCCGCAGAGATTTTTTATCAGGTAAAGCTATGGAACTTTTATGCCCCGCAGGCAGCATGCCAACGCTCAAGGTTGCGCTCGAAAAAGGCGCTGATGCAATTTATGTGGGATTGCGCGATGAGACTAACGCACGGCATTTCAGCGGTCTCAACTTTACGCAGGATGAATTAAATCAGGCCGCGCAATACGTTCATCGTCAACGGCGGAGACTGCATGTGGCGATCAATACCTTTGCACATCCTGGGCACTATAGTCGCTGGCAATCCGCTGTCGATGTTGCGGTAAAGGCCGGTGCCGATGCGCTGATTCTCGGCGATATTGCGTTGTTAGGTTATGCGGCAGAACGTTATCCCCATGTTGATCGGCATTTGTCTGTGCAGGCTTCCGCGACCAATGCAGCGGCTATAGATTTTTACCAGCGCATGTACCAGGTCTCCCGCGTTGTCTTACCGCGCGTATTATCCATGCAGCAGGTTGCTGCACTGGCGCATTCGTGCAGCACAGAACTGGAAGTATTTGCATTCGGAAGTTTATGCATCATGGCGGAAGGGCGATGCTATTTGAGTTCTTACATGACCGGCGAGTCACCCAATAATTCCGGTGCCTGCTCGCCCGCAAAGTTTGTACGATGGGAGGAGCGTGACGGAAAACTGGAGTCGCGGCTAAACAACTATTTGATTGATCGGTTTGATCCCGATGAAAACGCTGGTTATCCAACATTGTGTAAAGGGCGTTTTACGGTTGATGACCAGCGTTATCACGTGCTGGAAGAACCCACCAGCCTGAACACCTTGAATTTGTTGCCGAATTTATATCGTGAAGGAATTAAGGCAGTAAAGATCGAAGGCCGGCAGCGCAGCCCGGCCTACGTTGCTCAGGTTACACATATTTGGCGCGCCGCGATTGATCGCGTGCTGGCGAACCCTGAAGGCTATGTTGCAGCCGAGGAGTGGAACAGGGCGCTTGCACAACTCTCTGAAGGCAGTCAAACCACGTTGGGCGCCTACCATCGGCACTGGCGTTAGGGAAGTAAAAATCACTCAACAATGGTTAAACCATGAAATTTTCCTTGGGGCCCATACTGTATTTTTGGCCTAAACAAAAAGTGCTGGCGTTTTATAAAACTGCGGCGGAGTCCTCTGCTGATGTTATTTATCTGGGAGAGACGGTTTGCTCAAAGCGGCGTGAACTGCGGCTGGCGGACTATCTGGCTATTGCGCATCAATTGCGTGAAGCGGGCAAGGAAGTGGTGTTGTCAACAATGACCCTACTCGAATCGCCGGCTGACCTTCGGGAACTGCGACGCTATTGCGATAATGGTGAATTTCTTGTTGAGGCGAACGATTTCGGAGCAATCGGTCTGCTACAGGAGCAAGGTTTGCCGTTTGTTGCCGGTGCTGCCATCAACTGTTACAACCATCACAGCTTGCGCCGATTGGTTGCCATGGGCATGCAGCGTTGGCTGATGCCTGTTGAGCTATCGCAGGAATGGCTGGAGGCTATTCTGATGCAACCGGAGATCCAGGATGTACGCGATTGTTTTGAGGTGGAGATTTTCAGTTTTGGCCATCTACCACTCGCGTGGTCTGCTCGTTGTTTTACCGCCCGCTCTGAAGATCGACCAAAAGATGAATGCCAATTGTGTTGTATCAACTACCCGCAAGGTCGAGTGGTCAATAATCAGGACGGCGAACGGCTATTTTTGCTTAATGGTATTCAGACGCAATCCGGCGACCGCTACAACCTGATTAATGCCGTGCACACAATGACCGGACTCGTTGATGTAGTCCGGCTGAGTCCGCAATCGGAAGAGACGTTTGAATGGCTTGAGCGTTTTCGGCTGCGTTACCAGGATGGCGTTACGACTACATTAGCGGAACATGATTGTAATGGTTATTGGCATCGTTTAGCTGGTATTCGCCAACTTACGGGTGATTGATGTTGTTTGCCACAGTCGTTCTACAAAAAGGTAAATATGATGACTCAACAAGATTCTGCTGACATGGGGATGTCCTCGGATATCACGGATTTACAATCGGCGTCTTACGATATTTGGGATAAGAAATATCGTTTGAAAGACGGCGATGTTTGTATCGATCAAACGATTGCGGACACCTGGTGCCGCGTTGCAAAAGCTTTAGCCGAGGTCGAGCCGAAACGCAAAACACATTGGGAGAAAGAGTTCCTGTGGGCGCTGGAACATGGTGCTATTCCTGCGGGCCGGGTTATTTCCAATGCGGGGGCGCAAACCTGGAAACCGGCAACCTCTACCATTAATTGCACGGTATCCGGGACGATCGAGGATTCCATGCATGGCATCCTGGAGAAGAATCTGGAAGCCGGGCTGACCTTAAAAGCTGGCTGTGGCATTGGTTATGAATTTTCGACATTACGCCCCAAAGGTGCCTATGTTGCCGGTGCGGGTGCCAATACATCGGGTCCGCTTTCGTTTATGGATATCTTCGATAAGATGTGTTTCACAATATCCTCTGCGGGAGGTAGGCGCGGTGCGCAGATGGCGACCTTCGATATATGTCATCCGGACGTCATAGAATTTATTCATGCAAAGCGTGAAGACGGGCGCTTGCGTCAATTCAATCTGTCCCTTCTCATTACCGATGAATTTATCCAGGCCGTGAAAGCTGATGCCAGCTGGCCTTTGTCCTTTCCATTAACGGAGCGGGACCTTGAGCGAACAGCGCTAGCATTGGATGATCCGAGTCAGGTTATATGGCGCCGCCTGGATCACTTGTCCCTACAATATCGGCGTAATGCGATAGGTGAGGTGGCCTGTAAAGTCTATAAAAAGATTCCAGCGCGGCAATTGTGGGATCAGATCATGCGCGCCACTTATGATTTTGCCGAACCCGGTTTTATTTTGATTGATCGGGTTAATGAGTGGAATAACAACTGGTTTTGCGAAACGATTCGTGCCACCAATCCCTGCGGTGAGCAACCTTTACCGCCCTATGGAAGTTGTTTGCTGGGTTCGGTGAATTTGACTCAATTTGTTGATCAGCCGTTTAGCGAACAAGCGACCTTCGATTGGGAAAAATTCCGGCGGGTAGTGAGCGTGTTTACGCGGATGCTGGATAATGTTGTGGAGATTAACGGCCTGGTTTTACCGGAACAGCAACAGGAAATCTATCGCAAGCGACGCCACGGTATGGGGTTCCTGGGACTTGGCTCGGCATTAACGATGCTGCGCATTGCTTACGGCAGCCCGGCATCAGTAGCCTTCACCGAAGAGGTAACTAAAGAACTGGCGCTGACCGGTTGGCGTGCCGGGGTCGCCCTTGCCCAAGAGAAAGGTGCCGCACCGATATTTAATGAGGAGTTCATATTAACGCCGGGCATGTTGTCTATGCGTCCTGCGTTGAAGCAGCACTACAAAGAGGGAGACAGTGTAGCGGGGAAGGTGTTATTGGCTTATTACAGTCGCTACATGAATCTGTTGGCTGACGAAGATCCCCAATTGGTAGAAGATATCGCCACATATGGCTGTCGGTTCACTCACCATAGCTCTATTGCTCCCACCGGAACTATCTCATTGTCGCTGGCTAATAATGCCAGCAATGGCATCGAGCCAAGCTTTGCGCATCATTATTCGCGCAATATTATTCGCGAAGGTCGTAAGACAAAGGAAAATCTGGATGTGTTTTCTTATGAGCTTCTTCGGTATCGTGAACTTTGTGATCCCCAGGCAAAACCTCATCCGCAAAAGGGTGAAACGGGCTTGCCTGAGTATTTTGTGGTAAGTGATCAGATTACACCTGAGCAGCATGTCGATGTTCAGGCTGCCGCACAAAAATGGGTTGATTCCTCTATCTCCAAAACAATCAATGTGCCTACCGACATATCCTATGAAGATTTCAAGAATATTTATTTATATGCATATGAAAAAGGGCTCAAGGGGTGTACCACGTTTCGGTATAACCCGGAGGCATTCCAGGGTGTGCTGGTTAAGCAACAGGATCTGGAAAACACCACTTATGTCTTCGAATTGGCTGATGGTTCCAAGGTGGAATTCAAGGGCAACGAGATGGTGGAGTACGAGGGAGAATTGCACATGGCTGCAAACCTCTATGATGCACTTAAAGAAGGCTATTATGGGAAATTTTAAGGTGAGTCTATGACAGCGAGGATCTACCAGAAAATTACGGGTGTGTATGTAAAGCCCAAAGCGGATGATGGCGCGGACGCGATAGAGCAAATGCATGAAAAGTTCGAGCGGCCAGAGATGCTCACAGGGTCGACTTACAAAATTAAAACGCCCTTGTCAGATCATGCTCTATACATCACCATCAATGATGTGATCCTGAATGCGGGCACTGATCATGAAACACGTCGGCCTTTTGAAATATTCATTAACTCAAAGAATATGGAGCATTTTCAATGGGTGGTTGCATTGACACGAGTTATTTCCGCCGTGTTTCGCAAAGGGGGCGATGTGACATTCCTGGTGGAGGAACTGAAAGCGGTATTTGATCCCCAAGGCGGATACTTCAAATCCGGTGGCCGTTTTATGCCGTCACTTGTTGCTGAGATAGGGGACGCCATTGAAGCTCATATGAAACATATTGGTCTGATAACCCCGGAGGAGCCAAGCGAATACCAAAAGCAGTTGTTACAGGAAAAGCGTAAGGAATATGAAGATCGTCATAACCTTGTAACAGCGAATAACGAATATCCCTCATCCGCTGAGTTATGTTTGAAGTGCCATACAAAGGCAGTCATTGTTATGGATGGTTGTAAAACCTGCCTAAGCTGTGGCAATTCAAAATGTGGTTAACCGCCATCGCAGTGGGTAACTCTGTTCGAAATAATTGATTGAAGTCAAACTGTCCATTAGGCGCCAGGATTAACATGGCCGTGACAGTTGATTCCCTCTTATGCGTGGGAGAAAAAATGGTGACTACCGTCAAACCTTTGGTTTATTCATGTTCCGGCTGTTCGAATGTAGCTCAGTTGGCGAATGATGTTGCGGTACTGATGGACCGCGAAGGGCTGGCACAAATGTCCTGTATAGCCGGTGTGGGCGGGCAAGTGAAAAAGCTTGTTAACATCGCAAGATCCGGGCGCGATATTTTAGCGATTGATGGTTGCCGCTTGGCCTGTGTTAAAAATACCCTGGCGTTGCACGGTGTAACCCCTAAATGGTATCTGGAGTTAACCGAGTTGGGTTTGAAGAAACGCGATGGAGAGGATTGTTCACTCGCTGATTTTTATCGGGTGCTGAGTTACACATATCGCTTGCCCGATTTGATTCCGGTTAAACAACTTCCTATTAATTAAGTACCCGCTATTCAGGTAATCAGTAAGCGTTTCATCCATTCGACTAATACTGGGGGCAGCTGCTCAGGACGGGGTAACAATGCATAATCGTGCGTACCAAAAATATACGGAAGATAATTCGCCGCCTGCCGGTCTACGGTCAGGCAAAACGCTCGGACGCCCTGGTTTTTCGCTTCTTGTACTGCCTGACGAGTGTCCTCTATGCCATACCGCCCTTCGTAATGATCGTTATCATTTGGTTTTCCATCAGATAGCACGATTAAGAGCCGATGGGTCGCAGCGACTTTCATCAGTTCTGCTGTCGCATGACGTAGAGCCGTACCCGACCGGGTATACCGTTCTGGCTGTAACGCACTGATGCGCAATGCAATCTCGTTACTGAAGGATTCCGTATGGTGTTTTATGTCCCATATTCTGACCGCTTGCATACCTTCTCCGGAGAATGCGAGCACGCTGTAAGGCTCCCCCAGACTTTGTAAGGCAATCGTCACTAGCAATAGCGCTTCACGTTCCACGTCAATAATACGTTTGTTGTTGGCAATCCAGGAGTCGGTAGAACCGCTGATATCAACGAGCAGCATAATCGCTACATTTTTTTTCAATGCGCGCTGTGTTTGGTAGATAGCCTGGTTGAAGATGCCGCCAGCGCGAAAATCGGTATAGCTGGTAATGTAGGCGTCCAGGTCCAGTTCTTCACCATCCAATTGCTGATGCTGCAAAACTCTCTGCGCGCGTAACAACTCGAACTGCCTGCGGATATTCCTGATGAGGAGTTGATGTTGCAGTAAAATATCGTCTACCCATTGCTGTGAGCCTCCTTCCATTTGAACGACTAGAACTTTCGCGCCTGGGACGCAATAGAGAGTTTTCAGATAATCCCATTCCGGATAAATCAGTTCCGAAACAGCTGTGGTGGTCATTGATGAAAGGAGGCGGGATCGTTTCTCTTGTGGATCGTCCGAGAGCAACACTTCACGAGATTGGCCGGGGGTAGAAATCAATCGAGCTTCTGAAAGTTCGGAAACCAGATCAGCGTATTCGTCGGCTTTTTTTGTGTCTTCCTGATCGACGGGCCGTTGCAAACCCATAGGGTCTTCTGCTTTCGGATGAGATTCATCGCCCTGGACCATCCAGGCATCATTTTTTTTGCGTTTTTTATCCTCATCTTCTGTGGCTTGGCGGCGCTGAGGTCGGCGAGGCAAACGGGCAGACTGGGGGCGATGTTGTGACGTAATGTCCTCGGTTGCCTGGAGAACTTCGATAGGGGTTTCGGCCTCTGGCAGGCGAAATTCACCGGTCCAAAGATCTTTAAGCAAAGGGGCGCTGCTATAAGTTTGCATGGAGTAATTAGCGGTAGTCATTAATGCCGGCAAAAGCTTATTTGCAATCAGCAACGATTGGGCTGGCGATTCAGCTATGGGCAAAAATTTTTCCGCGCTACCACAAGGGTGTTTCAAGATGTTTTGATAAAAATTTTCCAAGGGTTGGCGAGCCATGGAAAAACGTGACAATGGGGGGCGTGCCTGCAATGAAACCTGGCGGAGTTGATTAATTGCCGGGCGCATGCCGGGAAATTCGCCGATGATTATTTCGTCGACCGCATAGGCTTCAACAAGCAGGAAAATATCCCGTACCACAGGGTTTGGCAATTGGTGTAGTAGATTTACGTTGTAACGCATGGCTCGTGTAGCTTGTTGCAAGGCAAGGGTGCGAAATAGCTGGGCCGCCATGTTATCAGTTGTCAACGGGAGATGAGGCGGTAACCAAAGATGGTGCCCATCGGTGGCCGGAATGGCTTGTAAGCACCAAGGTGATTGGGTATGACGAAATACACGCGCTAACAGGGTGGGGTGTGTGGGCGGCTGGGCTGGTCGAATGAGAAAATTTTGCCCGGTGGTGGAAAGAACAAATAGATCCAGACGGTGTGTTATATCTGTTAAAAGAAGATCTGCGCCAGGTTCCGGCCGGCGATGTCGTTGCCAAAGGTCGCGCGCGTAGACCGTCGCGTGTCGAGCGATATCAGTTAATACATCTTCAGCTTCAGCCACAGAAAACCTTACGTGAATATCGCGTCGACAAGATCATTCATTGCAGCGGTCAGTGCTGCATCGTCCGACAAGGGGGCAACGATTGCTGATCGACAGGCTGAATGGATATCCACGCCTCGCTTATGAAGCAACGCAGCAGCAATGAGTAAACGAGTGCTGGGCACTTCTGCCAGGCCGCGGTCATGTAAGCATCGAATCCTGTGCGCGAGCTTGACTAAAGCATGGGCAGTGGCGTGATCTGTATGACTTTCGCGTTTGACTATCTCCACTTCGCTGTCGATATGAGGATATCCCAGTTCAATGGCAACAAAACGCTGCCGTGTGCTGGGTTTTAAATCCTTTAACATTCGCTGATAACCAGGATTATAGGAAATGACTAACTGGAATCCCTGTGCTGCCGTTAAAAGCTCACCCGTTTTATCAATAGGTAATATACGGCGATGGTCGGTGAGGGAGTGGAGAACAACGATTGTATCCTGACGGGCTTCTACCACTTCATCAAGGTAACAAATAGCACCTTCCCGAACTGCCCGGGTGAGTGGCCCATCCTGCCACACGGTACCGTCATGGCGAATTAAATAGCGACCAATAAGATCGTTGGCTGAGAGATCATCGTGACACGCTACGGTAATCAAGGGGCGATTCAGCTTCCACGCCATATGTTCAACCAACCGGGTTTTTCCGCAGCCAGTCGGTCCTTTCAGCATTATCGCAAGAGCTTGTTTATGGCATTGTTCGAAGACGTCAACCTCATTTGCAGTGGGTAAATAATAAGGTTTTTCAAGATTCGTTCCGCGGGTGTGTAACGATTGACTCGCCGTCATAGATTGCTCCGCGCCGACCCGTCGCTCACCCTGTTATCTTCCGTGATAAAACGTGGTGAATAACGGAAAAAATCATAAATAAACAAGGCAACTCCCACAGTAAACAAAGATGCCGTTGCAATAAGCATTAAAAAGTGCACTTGAATTTTGAGTTGCGCATCAAGGTAGCCCATACCCATAATTCTCTCTAGGTACACCTGTCCGATTCCCGCAGTAGCAAATGACAAGGTCATACCAAACATCCCGGTGATTTGTAACCAAAATGCCCAGTAGCCAAGGCTACTTCCTTCCTCTGGTCGGTCACGTGTCAACGATGGCAACGCGTAAGTGATCATCGCTAAAACAATCATGGCATATGCGCCGTAAAATGCTGCGTGACCATGCATCGCCGTAATGAGTGTTCCATGGGTCCATTTGTTAACACTTGGCCAGGTATGCGCGAGTCCGAGTAACCCTGCACCGAACAAGGTGAAGACGGCGCTCCCTATGGTCCAATGCAATGCCAATTTGTTGGGATGGCCCATACCTGCACGCCGAATCGCGCCATAGGCATAGATCGCCATGGCAACTAAAGCAACGGGTTCAAGCGCACTGAAAAAACCGCCGATAGGTAACCAGTAGGTCGGTACGCCTACCCAGTAATAATGATGCGCTGTGCCGAGGATACCAGCGATAAACACCAGGCCCACAATCACATAGAGCCATTTTTCCATAACCTCCCGATCAGCGCCGGACAACCGAATTAACAGGTAAGCGAGGAAAGCGCCCATGATCATCATCCACACACCTTCGACCCAAAGATGAATGGTCCACCAGCGATAAAAAATCGAAACGGTGTAATTTTCGTAATGCAACAGGGCGGGGAAAAATAAAATAGCAGAGCTGACCAAGCCTATCATCAGCACGCCTTCCGTCGTGGTAAAACGGCCGGATTTTTTTATTGTCATGCCGATGTTGTAAAGGAAGATCAGCATACAAATGACGATGACAATTTTGTGGGGTAATGGCTGTTCCAGTAATTTATTTCCCGTACCGTAACGAAATAAATACCCGATGATGGCCGTAACACCCATTAAGGTCCACAAACCGAGTTGAATATAAGCTAATTTAGTGCTGTGTAATTCGGTGCGTGATTCATCGGGTACCATCCAATAGGTGGCTCCCATAAAGCCCGTTAATACCCACACGATCAATAAATTGGTATGAATAACTTTGGTGACGTCGAAAGGCAGGATGTACAGTAGGGGATCAGGTCCGAGATATTTGGACGCGGAAAGCAAGCCGAAGACAAGTTGCAATCCGAATAGCACCATCGCTACCGCAAAATACCAGTAAGCCACTGATTGCGATTTATATTGCATTGTTATTCTCCGTCCGGATACTGGATTGATTTATTTTAAAGTTGCCAAGTAAGCAACCAAATGATCGAGCTGGTCGGCACTGAGGCTGGTTTCATAACCGGTAGGCATGAATGAAGTGCCGTTAGCGGAGTACATCTCTCCAGGAATGAGATGGGCGCTGGGTGAAATAATTGATTCGCGAATGTAACCTTCAACATCGGTTGCCTCGCCCTGGTAATTGCCGGATGCCAGGATATCGGCGGCGCGCGACGCAAGCCCTGCCAGAGTAGGGCCAGCCATATTCGCGCCCGGAGCAGTGGAATGGCAGGCGTTACACGCGGGTGTTGCGGTGCGAAATACGTGCTCACCCTGCGCACGAGGGTCGTCGTCAGGGGTTACCGGGCGAATAGCCGCAGGGTCATCACCCTCTTCAGCCGATATCGCACCGACAGCATCTGCTCCTGGCACAAAGCTGCCGGTTACCAGAATAGGGCGCGGTGGCCATCCCTGATTATCGACTTTGCTCACCCAATCCAGAAACGCGATTAAATCAGAAATTTCTTTCTCACTCAGATCCTGTTTAGGCATCAACCGCCGGTGTTTGTCTTCATCATAAAACTTTGAGGGATCGCGCATGTAAGCCTGTAAGTAAGCCTCGCCCCGATGTTGCGTTATTTTGGTGAGGTCCGGCGCGTAGTAGGCCCCTTCACCAAACAGCGTGTGACAGTTAATGCAATTGTATTTGTGCCACACATCTTTTCCGTGAGTAACCTCTGGTGTAATGTTTTCGGCGTTAGTGAGTTCATCGAACTGTCGGTGGCTATCCAGGGTTAAGAGAAGAAATACCAATACCGATATGCCGGTGGATGCGATTGCAAACATTCTTGCTTGACGATTATTCATAGCTGCCGCCTTTTCTATACGCCGATGCCTGCCCAGTACAAAAGGGAAATTGAAAAGGCATAACAAATTGCTGTTGCCATGGCTAAAAGAACAATAAAGCTGAGGATTTTGAGGGGGCGATAGAATTGTCGGTGTCGCATAATGCCTCACTTAGCTGTTTGATTTTTATTAAAAGCTAGCAAAGTAAAACGGTATTGCAATTGCTTATAACAACTGGAACGCCATTATTTTCTGGCGATGTGTGATAGGTAACAAATAAGTTGGTTTTAACGGGGAATAAGCATGGGCAGGTTGCGCGTTTTTAAACCGCAATAGCATTCGGTTAAACGAAAATGTCATTAAACAGGTATTTCCAACAGCCGGACCAATTCTCCCTGTCGAGCTGTTGGCAACAGATCGGCCAGCGTGTACTTATCCAGGGTTTTAAAAAAAGCCTCAAGCGCTTCCGCCAATACAAACTTTAATTGGCAAGCGGGTGTAATGATGCAGCCGTTAACACTGCCAAAACACTCAACCAATGCAAAATCCTGCTCAGTGTGACGTACCAGGGCGCCGATATTAATATCCTCCGGTCGGCCATTCAGACGCAGCCCACCATTTTTGCCGCGCAAGGCAATTAAATAACCTTTGTTATTTAACTCTTGCACGACTTTCATTAAATGATTTTTGGAGATGTCGTAACTCTCCGCGATTTCACGGATCGTTGAAATCTCTTCGCCTTTTAATGCCACGTACATCAGCACGCGCAGGGAATAATCGGTGTAGCGGGTGATATGCATTTGGTAGCTCTTTAACAGGGGAGGCCGTCCAGGCGGATTAACCCGGACGACCATCCGCACGGGGGCGACTCAAAATCGGCCAGTAAATAAGTACAAATAAACTGAAGGCCAGGGTCCATCCGATAGCGGCAATAGACAAGCCGACACGATAATCCATCACCTGCACGGCGGTCAGTACGCGACTCAGGGCGCCCAGGGTAATGGCCAGATAAATCAATACACCGAAAGGCGGCAACGCGAGCGAGCGCCCGGTATGGCCGAGAGCGACGCGGGTCATGATGCCGAGAATCAATGTGCCCATAGCGCCAACTCCCAGCGCATGTTGCCAGACGCTGGCGGCGACGAGGTTAAAGGCTGCGGCACCTTTGAGCAAGAGCGCAACGACAATCCATGCATAACCCAGATGCAGAATCCACAGCAGCGGCTCGCGGCCCGTTTTCCAGCCGCCCCAGGTCACCAGCCGCGCACCGTGAAGCACACCGGCAATCACCGCAAGGAAGCCCGTTATCCAGGGAAATCCCATCAGCCAATCGGCGGGCACGAGCAAGGCTGTGGTGATCAGTGCTACACGATCAAGGCGCGCCGAGGGCGCCACCGCCGCAATATCGCCGCCGTTATTACGCAGCCAATTGATGGTGAAGAGTGGAATAATTCGTCCGCCGATGACGACCATCATCAGGGTAATCAAATTGAACGCTGTTAACTGGCCAAGGGTCAGCCAGAATCCACTGCCGGTCATGAATCCTGCATGCATCATTCCGTTAGCAAGGGTGAGCAGTAATAGTATGGCCACCATAATCAGGTTGCGTTTGTTGCCATGGGCCAGCAAAACCCGCGCGACGTAGATCGCCATCCAGGGCAAGAATAGCAAATCCACCACGGCGACCCATCCCGCCGGCCACCAACTCGCCGTCCACATCATCACTCGACCAGCCAGCCACAGGCACGCCAGCCCCAACAGCGCGCTGCCGCGCAAGGGTGGTGCGCCCGTCCAGTTGCACATGGCGGTCAATAAAAAACCGGCGATGGCGGCACTGGTTAAACCAAACAGCATCTCATGGGCGTGCCAGTGCACGGAGGACCAGCCGAGCGGAAGTGCCAATCCGCCAAACAAATAACTCATCCACGCACCAACCGTGATCACGCCATAGAGGCCCGTTAACAGGAAGAACAAGCGAAACGGAAAATTGAATAATGCAAAGCGCGAATTATTCATGGAATGCCTCTGGATCACTATAAGCGCGAAGTTCGGTATACACCGGCATATCCCGGTACAGCAGAATGTTGTCGACCGGCGTGGATTGTTCATGGGTTGGTGTCGGGCGAGTAGCAATAAACGTCGCGATGGTAATTAACACGCCTGATAACAGAACAAGCCCCACGAGCGGTAGCGCCGCCCCGATCAACATCAGCCAACTCAAGAACAACATAACCAACGCCATGCGCTTGGCAGAAGAGGGTATCGCCCCCTCGTTGCGCCACGCGGCCAATGGTGAGCGTAGTCGTGGATGATTCACCAACCAGTTGTGAAGGCGGGACGAACCTTTGGCGGAAGCCCAGGCTGCCAGTATTAAAAAGGGCGTGGTCGGCAGAAGCGGGGTCACGATACCAATCAGCCCCAACAATAAAGCCAACATACCTACAGTGAGGTAACCCGCTTGAATAGATTGTGCTAGCCATTGCTTGAGCATGTTGCTTCTCCTTCTTCGGTTTACGTTTGGCTCGGTTTGCCTGTGGATAAAAAATTTGGCTTTTTAAACATGTATTCATTTTACATCTTTAAAAGATGCATTTACAATGAATCTTAAAAAGTGTGCCGATATTTTTTTCAGTACCTTCAATATTCACATCCGCAACCGGAGATAAGCACATGACCATCCTCGACCAAAGCCTCGGCCAACTTGCCCGGAGTATTCCCGGTGCTACGGCCATTTTTCATAAATACCAGCTGGATTTTTGTTGCGGTGGTAAACACAGCCTGCGAGAAGCGGCAGCGGCGCGTGCACTGGATGCCGAGTCACTCGCAGGGGAACTGCAAGCTCTTACACCTGCATCAGAAGGGCAGGACTGGAACAATTTGACGGATGTGGAATTGATTGAACATATCCTGACGCGTTATCACGACGTTCATCGTCAGCAGCTTCCGGAACTGATTCGCCTTGCCCAGCGGGTTGAGTTGGTCCATGGCAGTCACACGGAGTGTCCAGTGGGGTTAACGGCACACCTGGAAGCGATGCAGCAGGAGTTGGAAAAACACATGAGAAAAGAAGAGCAGATTCTATTTCCCATGATCAGCCAGGGTATGAAAGGCATGGCAGTACAACCCGTGGCGATGATGCGTCATGAACACGATGACCATGGCCAGGCCTTGGCCAGGATTGAGCGTGTTACCCGCGGCATTACGTTACCTAAGGGTGCATGTAATACCTGGCGCGCACTGTATCTGGGATTGGCCACCCTGCGAACGGATTTAATGAACCACATTCATCTGGAAAACAACATTTTATTTGATCGCATCGATGGCCAACTTGAGGGCGCACGTCATGGCTGAATATCGCAAACTCTGGTGGCTGTTGATCGCCATCCTCATGGTTACCTTTGGCATTCTGGGCTACTTCGGTCGTGAAGTGTATCGCCAGGCACCGCCGATTCCTGGGCAGGTGATTAGCGATAGTGGTGGGGTGTTGATGACCCACGACAGTATTCTTGATGGTCAGACCGCCTGGCAATCGGTGGGTGGTATGCAGTTGGGATCGATCTGGGGGCACGGTGCTTACCAGGCCCCCGATTGGACCGCTGATTGGTTGCACCGCGAATTAATGATGTGGCTGGATCTGGCGGCGCGCGATGTATTCGGTAAACCTTACGATGCACTGGACGGTGCGCAACAACACTCGCTGCAATACGATTTGAAGAAGGACTACCGGACCAACCGCTATAACCCTGACACCGATACACTGATGGTCAGTGATAGACGCGCGCAGGCCATTGAAAAAACCGCTG
Organism: Cellvibrio sp. PSBB006; assembly: GCF_002162135.1. NCBI lineage: Bacteria > Pseudomonadati > Pseudomonadota > Gammaproteobacteria > Cellvibrionales > Cellvibrionaceae > Cellvibrio > Cellvibrio sp. PSBB006. Next base: position 224,368 of record NZ_CP021382.1, read on the forward strand.
CCTATTACGCCAGCCTGTTCAGTGCAGAGCCAGAGTTGCGTAGCACCCGCGTCAGTTATGCAATGAAAGAAAATACCTTGCCTGATGCAGAACGCCGTGAACGATTGACCGAGTTTTTCTTCTGGACGGCGTGGGCGGCTGCTACTGAGCGGCCTGATAGTGAGGCCACTTACACCAACAATTGGCCTCATGAACCGCTGATTGATAATAAGCCCACTGCGGAAAATATTATCTGGTCGATAGCCAGTGTGATCTTGCTGATCGCCGGTGTAGGCGGACTGATCTGGGCGTGGGCATTCCTGCGTAAAGAAGATGAGCATGAACCCGCCGCGCCGGAAAGAGATCCCATTTCATTGGTATCGCTGACGCCGTCGCAGCGTGCATTGGGTAAATATCTATTTCTGGTGGCGGCGCTGTTCTGCTTTCAGGTGATGCTGGGCGGCTTTACCGCGCACTACACCGTAGAAGGGCAGGAGTTTTACGGCATTGATGTCTCGCAATGGTTTCCTTATTCGTTGACTCGCACCTGGCACATTCAAGCGGCATTGTTCTGGATCGCCACCGGTTTTCTCGCAGCGGGTTTATTTCTCGCACCGATTATCAACGGCGGTAAAGATCCAAAATTCCAGAAGCTCGGCGTTGATATTTTATTCTGGGCCTTGGTAGCAGTTGTTGTCGGTTCTTTTGTCGGTAACTATCTGGCAATTGCCCATATTATGCCGGCAAACCTGAACTTCTGGTTGGGGCATCAAGGTTATGAATATGTCGACCTTGGGCGCATCTGGCAAATCGGAAAATTCACCGGCATCGTGTTATGGCTGGTGCTGATGTTGCGCGGCATTGTGCCGGCGCTGTACAAACCGGGCGATAAAAACCTCCTCGCACTATTGACCGCATCGGTGGTGGCTATCGGTCTGTTTTATGGGGCAGGTTTCTTTTACGGTGAGCGCACAGTGTTATCCGTGATGGAATATTGGCGCTGGTGGATCGTGCATTTATGGGTAGAAGGTTTCTTTGAAGTCTTTGCAACCGCCGCGCTGGCTTTTATCTTTTGCAGCATGGGCCTGGTGTCTCGCACCATGGCCACCGCGGCAAGCCTCGCATCAGCGTCGTTGTTTATGTTGGGCGGGATTCCTGGCACATTCCATCATCTGTATTTTGCCGGTACCACCACGCCGGTCATGGCAGTGGGCGCGACCTTCAGTGCGCTGGAAGTTGTACCGCTGGTGGTATTGGGTTACGAAGCCTGGGAAAACTGGCGCTTGAAAAATCGTGCCGTCTGGATGCAACACATTAAATGGCCGCTGATCTTTTTTGTGGCGGTGGCATTCTGGAATATGTTGGGTGCCGGTGTATTGGGTTTTATGATCAACCCTCCGGTAGCGCTTTATTATATTCAGGGGCTTAACACCACACCGGTGCACGCACACGCCGCACTCTTTGGTGTGTATGGTTTCTTAGCCCTTGGTTTTACCTTGTTAGTGCTGCGCTACATTCGTCCGGACTTTGTGTTTAACGACCGCTTGATGAAAGTGGCATTTTGGTGGTTGAACGGCGGCTTGGTGTTAATGATTTTTACCAGCCTGTTGCCCATTGGTGTCATCCAGTTTTATGCGAGTGTGTCGGAAGGCCTGTGGTATGCGCGCAGCGAGGAATTTATGCAGCAGGACTTACTGCAAACACTGCGCTGGGTCCGCACCTTTGGTGATGTGGTATTTATCATCGGTGCCCTGGCGGTGAGTTGGCAGGTAGTATTAGGGGTGTTCGGGCGTCAAGGATCAACCGGCGCGCTGATCATTGATCCACGAAAAGATTCGGCGCCGGCAGAGAAAATATGTTGTGGCAGCTGTGGTGGTGCCGATCACTCCTAAGATAATTTGGATATTTTGGACTTATCGCCGGTCTTACGCCTGCCCAACGAAAAGGGTTGCAACCAAAGCCTTTTTAGCATGTCCGGCGATAGAGCCCTGTCGGGTGATAGCGTTTCAAGTAACGTGATTACAACCTATGCGGAGATTTTTCCATGAAGATGAAATACCTGATTCCCATTCTTTTTTCTGCATTCACCATGCAGGTGCTGGCAGATGATTGCAGCGTAACCGTCGACAGTAATGATGCAATGAAATTCGATAAAGACCAAATTGTCGTAGATAAATCTTGCAAGGAATTTACGATTAACCTGACGCACTCGGGCAAACTCGCCAAGAACGTCATGGGACACAATATTGTCATTACCAGGACGGAGGATGCCCGCCCTGTTGCCAATGATGCCATTGCGGCCGGCTTGGATAATCACTATGTTAAACCGGAAGACGAACGTGTGATCGCCTTTACCGACATTATTGGAGGCGGTGAGAAAACCTCGGTCACCTTCTCAGTTGACAAACTTAAGGCGGGCGAAGATTACACTTTCTTTTGCTCATTCCCGGGCCATATTGCCCTCATGAAAGGCGCTGTTTCGTTGAAATAGATTGTTGCCCGTCAGTGGATACCGACGGATATGTTTCCATCGGTGTCCCTGGGTAAATTTTCTCATTGATGTATAGTTTATATTAAGACCTCGGTGGAGTCGTCCATGAGTAATGTAGAGCAGCGACTGGAGAAAATTCTTGATCATGTGAAAAGACATAATCAAGGAGAACATGAATTTCATCAGGCGGTAAAGGAGGTTATTGAAACGCTTGGTCCCGTATTGCGTAAACACCCTGAGTACGCAGAGCAGAAAATTATTGAGCGCATCTGCGAGCCTGAACGACAGATCATTTTCAGAGTCCCCTGGATGGACGACAATGGGGAAGTACAAATTAATCGCGGTTTTCGAGTCGGTTTTAACAGTGCTTTGGGACCTTACAAAGGTGGGCTGCGTTTTCATCCCTCGGTATATTTGGGCATCATCAAATTTCTGGGATTCGAGCAGACATTTAAAAATGCACTTTCCGGGATGCCAATCGGGGGAGCAAAAGGTGGCGCTGACTTTGACCCGAAAGGTAAATCTGATAGTGAAGTCATGCGTTTTTGCCAAAGTTATATGACAGAGTTGTATCGTCATATCGGAGAAATGACTGACGTGCCCGCAGGCGATATCGGTGTTGGTGCCCGCGAAATCGGCTATCTGTTCGGCCAGTACAAACGCATTACTAATCGGTACGAATCCGGCGTGCTTACCGGAAAAAGTCCCCAGTGGGGAGGGGCTCTCGTTCGTCGTGAAGCAACGGGCTATGGGGCCATTTTTTTTGCGCAGGAAATGTTAAGGGTTCGGGGGGAATCATTGGAAGGAAAGACCTGTATTGTTTCAGGCTCTGGAAACGTGGCGATATATGCGATAGAGAAACTTCAACAATTGGGTGCGCGCGTCGTTGCATGCTCCGATTCGGGCGGTGTAATTTACGATAAGCGCGGTCTCGATCTGGATTCAATAAAAAGAATTAAAGAAGTGGAGCGTAAACGTATTAGCGAGTATCACCAAATACATCCGGAAGCGGAATATTATGCAGAGGGTGTTATCTGGAATATCCCCTGTGATTTTGCATTCCCTTGTGCAACGCAAAACGAAATAAGCGAAGCATCTGCGCGGAAACTGCTGGAGAACGGCTGTATCGGTGTTTCGGAGGGGGCGAACATGCCTGTTACGCCCAAGGGCGTGAAGCTGTTTCTGGATGCCGGTATCGCCTACGGGCCGGGCAAGGCGGCAAATGCTGGTGGCGTAGCTACCTCAGCGCTGGAAATGCAACAGAATGCCAGTCGTGATACGTGGTCATTTGAGTATACGGAGGATAGACTTCAAAAAATCATGGCAAACATCCACGCCAACTGTTTTGAAACGGCGGCCGAATATGATTCTCCCGGCAACTATGTGGTGGGGGCTAATATTGTCGGCTTTAAACGTGTTGCTGAAGCGATGTTGGCGTTTGGTTTGATTTAGCGGTTCGTCCTCTCTTTAGGTGTTATTAAAATTTCTTCTGCACTGTTGCCGATTCATTATCGGCAACAGTAGTGTTTTTCCCATAAAATCTAGCAATTATTGCACATCCGATTGCCCTAATTTATCGGCCTGCCTAACTGTTTAAGCGCATTTAATCGCGCCACATAACTTATCTTAAATATCGCCGGAAAGATGATAAGCAGAATATGAAGTATCACCTGAACAGGGATGCTTAAAGTCACAGCTGACCCATAGGCGAGATAGATGATAGACAGAGACAGAATTAATGTAACTGCCATTGACCAGTGCGCGGCTTTTAACAATCTTTTAGCGTGCATTTCATAAATCCTGTCGAGAGGTTTAGGGTGTTTACTTTTATGAAAAAAAGAAAAAATATCGTTGATTTGATCATAGACAAATCACAGGGAAAAAAATACCGATTCTAACTTTTATTGTGTGGCAGATGGCTTTTTAAACGGCTAGGCTTTAATTGTTCGGATCTTGTAAAAAATATAATTCGTTTCCGAATATTAATGCACAATCATATTCTGGGTTGTGTGAGGTAAATCCTTAAAGGAGACGCTTTATGAAACATGCTGTCATGCTATTAATGTTAATCGGGATGCTAAATAGCTCGCTGCTATTTGGTCAGTCCCAGGACACGGATGTTAAGCCCCGGCCAGATGTCCGTTTTACTTTGCGTACAGATATCGCTGAGGGACGCCTGGTTTATGTTAGCGAATCGGGCCCAACTAAAGGCCAGGTCAATCCAGAGTTGCGCGTACCTGAAAATGCGGTAGTACAAATTTCTGTCACCAATGGCGATGGCGCTATTCATGACATTGCGGTACCGGAATTTGGTGCGCAATCGGAACAGGTTATCGGTAAGGGAGCCGCAACCGCCATTGTGTTTCGTGCGAGTAAAAGCGGCACCTTCGAATATCTGTGTACACTACCAGGCCACAAGGCGGCGGGAATGTTTGGAAAACTGATCGTAGGCGACGCCCCTGTTGTAAGCGATAGTCATGTGCGGGACTTGTCTAAAAATCCTAATGAAGTTGGCAAATCCGTAGGTAAACGGGCTCCAAAACATGTCGTTGTTGATCTGGTTACCACAGAGGTGGAGGGTAAGTTAGCTGAAGGCAGCACCTACCGGTACTGGACATTCAATGACACGGTGCCTGGGCCATTCATCCGCGTGCGCGTAAACGACACGGTGACAGTGAATATGAAAAACGACATTAATAGTACACATATTCATTCGGTGGATTTCCATGCGGTAACCGGCCCGGGAGGTGGTGCTGCGGTTACTCAGGCGCCCCCCGGACAATCCAAAAGTTTTACGTTTAAAGCGTTACAGGCTGGCCTTTATGTATACCATTGTGCAACACCGATGGTGGCCCAGCATATTACCAATGGTATGTATGGCATGATTCTCGTTGAGCCTGAAGAAGGTTTGCAGCCCGTTGATCGCGAGTTCTATATTATGCAGGGTGAGCTTTACACCGCAGAACGACATGGCTCCGCCGGGCGCCACGAGTTTTCATTACAAAAAATGCTGGATGAAAAGCCTGAACACATGATGTTTAACGGCAACATGGCTGCGTTAACAAAAACCCATAAACTTGAAGCTGATGTGGGCGAAACTGTGCGCATATTTTTTGGTGTGGGCGGCCCCAATCTCACCTCCAGTTTTCACGTGATCGGTGAGATATTCGATAAAGTCTATGATCAAGCCTCGCTTACCAGCCCTCCGCTTACCAACGTTCAGACAACGCTGGTTCCCCCAGGGGGAGCGACGATGGTGGAGTTTAAGGTTGATTATCCTGGCAACTATCTCATCGTGGATCATGCTTTGGCTCGGGCCGAAAAAGGTTTGGCTGGGATACTAGTTGTTAAAGGTAAAGCGGACCCCACGATCTTTCACACTAAAGAAGCTTTTGATACCAACCATAACCACTAAAGAACCTACATATAACAAGCGAGTCGGTTAAATAGGCTCGCTTATAATTTTACATGCGATGTATAACCATATCTTACGTTTCCCGCACTTCCCAGGAGAAAACATCAATGTTTGAGCGCTTAGCGAAGGGCGATCTCAATTAAAAAACCGCATAAATTTAACAGCTAACGCGACAGCTTGAAAAATGCCGGAACACCCAATTGAAACTATGTGTTCATTGCCAAAAATGTCCCGCTAGATAAATAAATTATTCCACCTCTAAGCGAGATGGTGGAGCTTACTGTTCCTCTCGTCGATTACATGGATGATTGTTCTTCGTTTGATTTTATGTTTCTAGAAGAAAAAATTGGGGGTACTTATGGGGGTTCTTGGTTATTTCGAATAAATAAAAGTATATGTAAATCAATATATTATTAACGTTATTTAAGTGATCCCGAGGCGCCATACAAAACAAAGGCTTAGCTTTAACAGCTAGGCCTTTTTTATTTCTGCCTAAACGCCTGCAAAAATTCAGCAAAGAAATTTAATCAAATCCATCAGATTTTTGGCAGACAACGCCGCTTTAAGCCATTACAATTCACGTTATTCAGCGCGATAACGATAATAAAAGCTCATCCCGTCAGGGGGTGGGCTTTTTTTATGCCTGTCAGGTTGCGCTGACAATAATCCCTTCGTTTAGTAGTTGATGTGGAGTGCGCCATGTTTCCTTTATTGCGTTTGATGGTATTGAATCATCGGGTTATCAGCAGGGGCAAAATGACCGGGTTCTTAAATATTGAAGGGAAGCGCGCAGACGGTTATTGGTTTTAACGCCTGGTGTTGCACCAGGCTCTCTTACTTTCGATATTGATGTGGTGATATTGAAGGTTCGTTGCTTTCCATACTGAATGCGGATTTCTCAAAGCGCCTCGGTCTCCAGTGTCGGGTACCTCTGCACATCGGCGTTGTGTGGCAAGACTTCAGCGAATGCTTGCTCAATAGCAGCAGGTTCTCTTTCCCGTTTAATGCGTTCAAAAAATACGTCAGCTTGCGGATATTGCAAGCGCAAATACATCAGCCATTGTTTGATTCGGTTGCCGCAGTTTTTTTCCAGATAGCACGGCTTGGTTTGCTGATAATATTCAAACAATAATCTGCAAATATCGCCCCAGGAAAGTGGCCGATATTCTTCTCCATGTAAATCTGCTTTGATACGTCGAGCCAGGTCCGGGCAGGCGAGAAGGCCGCGTCCCAGCATCACATCGTCGCAGCCGGATTGCTCACGGCAGCGATGATAGTCCGCCAGGTTCCAGATTTCTCCATTAGCCACTACCGGTATGGCAAGACGTTGGCGAATGTCGGCGATGTATTCCCAATAGGCGGGCGGCTTGTAGCCATCGGCCTTGGAGCGAGCATGAACGGTAAGTTCACTGGCTCCGGCATCGGCCACGGCTTGCGCGTTATCCAGATAGCTGCTGCGATCGTCGTAACCCAGGCGGATTTTGGCGGAGACGGGAATATCCTGGGGGACAGCATCGCGCACGGCCTTGACGATGCTGTATACGCGATCCGGCTGCCGCAACAGGCAGGCTCCACCATCGCTTCTATTAACGGTTTTTGCCGGGCAACCAAAATTGAGGTCAATGGATTTAGCTCCGGCGCGCACAGCTTCCATGGCATTGATCGCCATGGGCTCCGGCTTGCCTCCCAGTAATTGCAGTTTTACCGGAACGCCGTTGGGGGTAAGGCAATTGCGCTCAAGCTCGGGGGCAAAGCGAAAAAATACCTTGTAGGGTAAAACCTGTTCCGTTACCCGAATAAATTCTGTTACACAGCCGTCAAGCCCACCGATTTGTGCAAGCAGTGCTCGCACATGGTGGTCCACGACGCCCTCCATCGGGGCCAGCATGATTCTCATGGGTTAAGTGGATCTCGTTGCGTTTACATCATTGTTGAAGGCCGCTATGGCGGCGTGTGCGCATTCTACGCTTGATTGGAAAAGGGTGCAGGTTGTTGGGCAATAAATAGTTTAATGGCGGTTATGGGAAGGTCATACACTAGCAGCTACATTTTCAATAAAACATTGAAAAATAATGAAAAATTGAGTGTTTTGTAAGTGAAGGTCAGGGGTTGGAATAGGCCCAACTCGATGGGTTTGGTTGCGGTGGTTAGGCAATCAAGCTACATTGTCGCCCCTCTCGCCTGTCTGGAGCGATTGTTGCTAACGCGATCGAGGCAGAGTTCATGAATAATTCATATAAATTCCCGCCAAGTCGGGTCTCAATCTCTGCAACTTGATTTGCAGGCACAGGAAAAGGGCGGTCATATGCAGGACTCTTTGATGCAACAGGGTGTCGATCTCATGCTTTACGGTATGGGGACTGTGGTGATATTTCTGGCCATTCTGGTGGTTTGCACGACGCTGATGTCGCGTATGGTACAGCGCTATTTTGCTGAACCTGACGTACAAGCTGCATCGGTCAAGATGGTTGAGGCAGACCACGATGTAGTCGATGCGCGTTTGCTGGCGGTTATTAAATCTGCACTGGATCAGCATCGGGCAAAACGACGTTAATCAACACTGTGTGCATGAATGAGTACAAAAACGAATAGAGAAAGGTAAGCACCATGAGCGATGTCAAAAAGCCCTTGGGTATCACTGAAGTTGTTTTGCGCGATGCACATCAGTCCTTATTTGCTACGCGTATGCGGTTGGATGATATGTTGCCCATCGCCGCCAAACTGGACGAGATGGGTTACTGGTCATTGGAAACCTGGGGTGGTGCAACCTTCGATGCCTGTATTCGCTATTTGGGTGAAGATCCCTGGCACCGTATTCGCGAATTGAAAAAGGTCATGCCGCGCACGCCAATGCAAATGCTGCTGCGCGGTCAGAATATTCTTGGTTACCGTCATTATGCCGATGATGTGGTGAATAAATTTGTTGAGCGTGCTGCGCACAATGGCGTAGATGTCTTTCGCGTGTTTGATGCCATGAACGATATGCGCAATATCGAAACGGCACTGCAAGCAGTAAAAAAACACGGTAAGCACGCACAAGGTACTATTTCCTACACGCTGAGCCCGGTGCACAACATTGATTTGTGGGTAGAGCAGGGGAAGCGGATTGAAGAGATGGGCGCTGACTCCATCTGTATCAAAGACATGGCCGGTCTCTTGAAACCCTACGCCGGGTACGAATTGGTCAAGCGTTTGAAAGAAACCTGCCAGATTCCTGTACACCTTCACTGTCATGCTACTACCGGGTTGTCCACCTCAACAATTGTGAAGTGCGTTGAAGCAGGTGTTGATAATGTCGATACCTCTATCTCCTCCATGTCCATGACCTATGGTCACAGTCCTACCGAGTCGGTCGTTGCTATTCTGCAAGAAACCGCGCGTGATACTGGCCTGGATATCCAGAAGCTGGAAGATATTGCGGCTTATTTCCGTGAAGTCCGCAAGAAATACGCAAAATTTGAAGGTGCTCTGCGCGGTGTCGATTCGCGGATTCTGGTTGCTCAGGTGCCCGGCGGTATGTTGACCAACATGGAAAGCCAGTTGCGCGAGCAGAATGCGCAAGATCGCTTTGATGAAGTTCTGGCCGAAATTCCCCGTGTGCGTGAAGACCTCGGTTTTATTCCTCTGGTTACACCTACGTCCCAAATTGTGGGAACCCAGGCAGTACTGAACGTTCTGTGCGGCGAGCGGTACAAGAACATCAGTAAAGAAACCGAAGGTGTACTTAAAGGTGAATACGGGGCGACGCCCGCTCCGGTGAATGCGGAGTTGCAGCAACGAGTGCTCAATGGCGGGGCACCTGTCACCGGTCGTCCGGCTGACCTGCTGGAACCCGAGATGGAGAAGTTGACCCAAACACTTAAGGCATTGGCTGCCGAAAAAGGTATTACCCTCGCGCAAGGCGAAGCATTGGTTGATGATGTCCTGACTTACGCGCTTTTCCCTCAAGTCGGTTTGAAATTCCTCGAAAACCGTAATAATCCCGCTGCTTTTGAGCCTGTACCCGGCCAGGAAAGCACATCTGCTGTGGCAACCACGGAACAAGGCGAGGAAATCTATACCGTCTCCGTCGAAGGCCAAAGCTACACCGTTACTGTGTCGGCAGGCGGTGATATTACTGGTCTGGTACCACTGAATGGCGCTGCGGCGCCCGAAAGCCATGGTGATGTAACGGTGAGCGGTGGTGAGTCCATCGTGGCACCGCTGGGCGGCATTATTTGTAAGGTATTGGTCAAGCCCGGGCAAAAAGTCAAAGTGGGCGACACCCTGTGTGTACTCGAAGCCATGAAGATGGAAACGGAAATCAGTACCTTCAAGGCCGGTACGGTTGTCGCGGTGGATATTCAAGTGGGTGACAGTGTCGCGGTTGGCGATGTGTTGCTGACGATTGCCTGATTGCGGAGATAGGAAACGCTATGGAAAACTTTATCCGCCTGTGGCAAGACTCCGGCATCCATCACCTGCAATCCGGCCAGTTCGTCATGCTGCTGGTAGGCTTCCTGCTGTTATTTCTTGCTATTCGCAAGGGCTTTGAGCCGCTGTTGCTGGTACCTATTGGTTTCGGCTGTATTCTCTCCAATATCCCGGGCGCCGGTTTGTCCTTTACCGCATTCGAAAGTGCGCTCGCCTTTGGGCATACGGAGGTTTACCAGGCGCTCGCCCAGGCATTGGGTACGGCCCAGGATGTCACAGCAGCTGAGCTGGCTGAGCTATACAAGAACGCCACAACAGCCGTACAGGTGCAGACTCATCGGATTGCGGCGGACTATGGTTTCAGTGACGGCATGTTGTATGTCTTCTACAAGGTTGCCATAGCCAGTGGTGCCGCGCCCTTGATTATTTTTATGGGTGTTGGGGCAATGACGGATTTTGGTCCGCTGCTGGCAAACCCCAAGACGCTGTTTCTGGGCGCAGCAGCGCAATTCGGTATCTTTGCGACGGTGCTTGGTGCGGTGGGTTTATCCAGTCTGGGATGGATGGACTTTTCTATCGCCGATGCCGCCGCCATCGGTATTATCGGTGGTGCGGACGGCCCGACCGCTATTTATGTGGCCAGTATCCTGGCGCCGGATTTACTGGGCGCCATCGCTGTCGCCGCCTATTCCTATATGGCCTTGGTTCCTCTGATTCAGCCGCCCATCATGCGTGCATTGACCACTAAAGCTGATCGCCAGATCAAGATGCAGCAACTACGTGAAGTATCCAAGCGTGAGAAGATCCTGTTCCCGCTCGTCTTGCTGGTTCTGGTCGCTTTGTTCTTACCCAGCGCGGCGGCATTATTGGGTATGTTCTGTTTCGGCAACCTGCTGCGTGAATGTGGCGTGGTAACGCGCCTGAGTGAGACGGCCCAAAATGCGCTGATCAATATCACCACCATTTTCCTCGGGCTCGCGGTGGGATCAAAATTGGCGGCGGATAAATTTCTTGATCCCAAAACCCTGGGTATTCTCATTCTGGGGATGCTCGCCTTTGCCATAGGTACGGCTATGGGTGTGTTGGTGGCCAAATTTATGAACCTGTTGTCAAAAAACAAGATCAACCCGTTAATCGGTTCAGCAGGGGTCTCTGCCGTACCGATGGCGGCGCGGGTGTCCAACAAAGTCGGTTTGGAGACTGACCCCCACAATTATCTGTTGATGCATGCCATGGGGCCCAACGTAGCGGGCGTGATCGGCTCAGCCGTTGCGGCTGGTGTCATGATCTCTATGGTCTCCGCCATGGGCTGATGGCAGTAACGGTTTTGCGAAAGCTCTTTCCGTACACCGGGAAGAGCTTTTTTGTTTCTTCCCCCTTTATTTTGACTACTATGCTTACACCAGCATGGTGCTGAGGATTTACCTGTGGAAAATATGCCATTTGCGACATTGATCAATCATCCCCAATTGCTCAAAGCCTTGGAGAGCCTGGAGTTGGTTCAGGCCACGCCGGTGCAGGAAAAAACCATTCCGGCAATACTGGATAATAAAAACTTGCTGGTCAGCGCTAAAACCGGCAGCGGTAAAACCATCGCGTTTTTGTTGCCGGCACTGCAAAAAATATTGACTGCTGCACCATTAAATCCTGTCAGTACCCGAATCCTGATCCTGAGTCCTACGCGGGAGCTGGCACGACAAATTGTAAAAATAACCCAGCAATTGTGTCGCTTCACCAGCATTAAGGTCGCGATGGTCACCGGTGGTGACGAACTGAAATATCAAAAAGCCTTATTGCGCAAAAACCCTGAAATTTTGGTGGCGACACCGGGCCGCTTGGTGGAACACATTCGCCATAAATCGACGGATTTTTCCGGATTGGAAATCCTGGTTCTCGATGAAGCAGACCGCATGCTGGATATGGGATTAAGTGAAGACGTATTGGCAATTGCCGAGACCTGCTACCCACAACGCCAGAATTTATTATTCTCCGCAACGCTTGAGCAACGCGGACTGCGGCATTTGATCAAGCAGGTGATGCAGGAACAACCTGCCGAAGAGATTGCAATAGAGGATACCGATAACCGCATTCAGCAACAGATTGTTCTGGCCGATGACGACAAACACAAAGAAAAATTATTGCTTGCCTTGTTGGGCCGCTCGTCCTATGAAAAGGCGATTGTGTTTACCAATACAAAAATAAAAGCGGCTCAACTGGATGGTTTGTTGCGGTATAACAAATACAGCATCAGCGCACTTCACGGTGACATGACCCAGGATCAACGCAAGCGCTCGCTGGATATTTTTCGTCTGGGGCACACACGTATTTTGGTCGCTACCGATGTCGCCGCAAGAGGGTTGGATGTTGACGGGGTGGACCTGGTGATCAATATCGATATGGCTCAGAGCGGTGATGATTACACCCACCGTATCGGCCGTACCGGCCGCGCCGAAAAAAGTGGTCGCGCCGTCTCTCTGATAGCGGCAAACGAATGGAATCTTATGAGCAGTATCGAACGTTATTTAAAGGTAAGCTTCGAGCGCCTTACGTTACCGGGTTTGGTGGCCAGCTATACCGGACCCAAAAAAGTAAAAGCATCCGGCAAAGCCTCGGGCACCAAAAAGAAGAAACCGGTTGATACTAAAACACCGGTTGCCAATAAGGTTAAAGTGCGTGAGCGGGATAAAAAGAATGTGGGCAAACGCCGTGCACCCAGTGCCAATCCTGCAAGAACGGATGAGTCGGTAAGCCAGACCAAAACATTGGGTGACGGTTTTGCACCCTTGCGGCGCAAGCGCACCGATACCCACGATCTGGGTGACGAGGATTAAGTTCCCGCAATTTGTTTCTCGTCAAACATCTTTTATCAGGGCCATGATCGGCTGAAAATATTTTTGTATTGCGCATTGACCACTTTTAAATTTGGGCATAGTATCAAGTCAAGGTGGCTAAAAAGAATGCCCCTGAAAATCAACAGGTCGTTCAGATTTGTTGTGCTGGTGTCACAGGCTTGTCATGGTGAAGCTGTAGAAGTTATCCATGATAATCGGTGATTAACTCACTTATCGTTGAAAAAGGGGTGTGGGCGAAGACGCTGGAAAACACGTGTAGTTTGTGTAGAAGTTTGCGTAAAACAGAGCAGGCGTTTGTACCAGAAATTTTTGAAGAGTATTAACTATCAAGAGTTTTCTGAGTGAATCCGCCGAATGTTAACTTTGAACCTGAAGGGGATTTTAACCCATGGCGAAAAGATCTCACGCTAGACGCAATAACCATCATATGTTCACCGAAGACAATAGCTACCGAAGCTCGAAACACAAGTCATCACGAAAGCAGCGAGACGACGACAACATCGTCGAGATTAAATCCCGCTCCCAGCAAGTCGAAACCGCATACTCCCCCCCTCGCTCTCCCCAACCGCTCCGCGCCAAGAATCACGCCCAACAACAATACATCACCGCCATTCAGAATCACGCATTGACATTCGGCATCGGCCCAGCCGGTACCGGTAAAAGTTATTGCGCGGGTGCGCTGGCGGCAGAGGCATTGGAGTCCGGACGTATCGAACGGATTATCCTGACGCGGCCAGCGGTAGAATCGGGAGAAAACCTCGGCTTTTTGCCGGGCGATCTGGACCAGAAGTTCTCGGTTTATATCGATGCATTCCGCGATATTCTCAACGAACGCCTGGGCGCTGGCACCGTGGATTACTGCCTGCGCCATGGTCGCATCGTTGCCGCGCCGCTGGCATTTATGCGCGGCAAAACCTTCAACAGCAAAACCTTTGTGATTCTTGATGAAGCACAAAATACCAGCCTTGCGCAGATGAAGATGTTTCTGACGCGCATTGGGGAAGATTGCAAAGTGGTTATTAATGGCGACGTAAAGCAAAGTGATATTCGCGGTCCCAATGGCCTCGAAGATGCTGTGCGCCGCTTAAGCAATCTGCCCAGTGTTTATGTCCATGAGTTTGAGCGTGAAGATATTGTGCGCAGCGGTCTGGTGCGTGACATTATTGATCGCTACGAGTTGATGGATTGATGTAGCGTTCAACACGCGCTGCGGCTAACGCAGCGCGTTTCTCCCATCTCTCTTGTATTCCCACACATCAATGGGCATGCTGTGATTTTTCATCACGTCGATTTTTATTGCCCATGCTGTGTTTTATTTGCCCCCTGTGTCACGAGTCCCTGATTGAAAATCCGCAAGGTTTGCGTTGTTGCCGTGGACATCAGTTTGATCGTGCGCGCGAAGGTTACTTTCATTTATTGCCAGTCCACCATAAAAACTCCCGTCAGCCGGGTGATGCCAAGCTACAACTTCAGGCACGTCGCCGTTTTCTTACCGCCGGTTTTTTTTCGCCATTGGCTAATGCAATACAGCGTCATCTTCCGATGAGTACACAATGTGTTCTGGATATCGGTTGTGGTGAAGGCTACTTCACCAATCATATGGCCAGGGTGCTAAATAACGCTGCGCAGGTTTACGGTATTGATATAGCAAAAGAGGGCGTGCGACTCGCGGCCAAAGGCAGTCGTGCATTCTACGCCGTCGCTTCCAGTTATGCCTTGCCTATTGCGGATCACAGTATTGACGTTATCACGCGTGTTTATGCACCCAGCAAGGACAGCGAACTGGTGCGCGTGCTGAAGCCCGACGGGCGACTCATCATCGTCACGCCGGGGCAGGATCACCTGCTGGGGTTGCGTCAAACCCTTTATCAACACGTCCGCCCACATCCAGAACCGCAGGCACCTGACGGGTTTGTATTGGAGGAAAATCATCAGCTCAATTTTGAACTGGTTGTATCTGCCGGCGCCCTCACAGAAGCGCTGTTGCAGATGACGCCTTTTGCCTGGCGGTTAAAGGAGGAAGCCTCCAGGGAAATGGTTGCATCGGGTTGGCGGGATAAAGCGGATTTCACCGTGAGCCTTTATCGCCGGGCTTGAAACTTAACAAAAGCCCGCTTGCGCTCACCGCAAAAACGCGGCAGTCTAGCCGATGTTAAGGAGCCTCTGAAAAATGTTGGCGAGGTAGCCAGCGCAAGGCAAAAACAGGTGAAAAAGCGGAATTTACACGGAGTAAATGAGCATTTTGAACGGTCCGCCGCTGCGGCCTGTTTTTAACGCCGCGATGGCAACGCAGGTAATTTTTCAGGGTTCCGTAGGGTTCAGGGAAAAACAGGGAGGCTGTATGACAGCAATAGCAGACTACAACACCACGACCGGCCAATGGATGTTGGTGATCCATCGGGTTACGGCGACCAGCGCAGAAGTCTGGGTGGGCACATTATTTCCCACGTTGAAGATGCCTTTGCATGCGCAAGTGGAGCTGGTGTTGCCGGATGGTTCGACGCGCATCCACCCGATTGTAAAAGCGGATTGGCAACGTCCGTTTCGCAAGGTGAATCAACGTTTTTATGTACTCTGCCGCTTTGATGGTCTCCAGCCCGCAACCCGTTACCGAGTGATATTTTCCCGCCGTATCGAAGCGATTCCCTGTTTAATTGAAGAAGCCTGGCAACCCTTGCGCTCGGGTTGTTTTGACACCTTGCCCACCCGTATTCCTGAAAAAGGCTGTAAACCCTTTACCATTGGCCTTGGTAGCTGTTTCTACAATCATCGCGATGGCGGACAAGCGGCGGCGGCCTACCGCACGCTATACGAACGGGGGCCGGATGATGTTCGGCCGGATATCACCGTGCTGGCTGGCGATCAGGTGTATCTGGATATCGGATTTGATTCACTTTCCCTGCTCAATACGGAAATCCGCCAGCGGATCGCTGATGACTATGCGTTGCACTGGCAGGCGTTGGGCAGCATCTTTGGTTGCGGGGGCACCTGGATGCTGCCGGATGATCACGAGTACTGGAACGACTATCCTTTTTACGATGGTTTGATCCCTGCCTTGTTGGCGCTGAAGCTGGCGCGGGTGAGAAGCACCTGGACTGCCTCGGCGAGTGATGGTGTGAAGAACATTCAGCGCTCGCCGCTGGTAGAGACCTTTTCCATTGGTAATGACCTGTCACTTTGCTTCGCCGATCTACGCTCCCATCGCAGCAAGCATCAATTCATTTCCCAGGAAGGCTTTACGCAACTGGTGTCCTGGGCGCGGTCCTTGCAATCCCCCGGTGTGTTGGTGATTCCACAATTGCTGATTGATGAGGAAGATAAAACTGAGCGTAATCTGCTGAGCTTTTCCCGCCAATATCGCGAGCTGCTGCAGGCGTTGGCACATACCGGCAATGATATTGTCGTGCTCTCGGGTGATGTGCACTTCGGGCGGATAGCCCGGGTAAACCTGGGCAACAATGGCGGTCGCCTGATTGAGGTAGTCTCTTCGCCGATGTCTAACCTGACTGGCTTGAACGGCATCGCTACCGCTGAAGCAAAATCCAGCCCGGATTTTTTCCCTGACCCGCGCACCATTCGCATCCCGCAGTGGGTGCCAGCCAAGGTCACTTACGACAAGTCCTTTCAAGTGAAAAGCAAGCCGGGTTTTTTGTTGTCGGCCTATCCCAAAGCGCGCACCCGCGAACACTTTATGACCGTGAGTTTCAGCCGTTTAAGCACCGGCGAGATTGAG
This sequence comes from Cellvibrio sp. PSBB006, assembly GCF_002162135.1. Taxonomy (NCBI): domain Bacteria; kingdom Pseudomonadati; phylum Pseudomonadota; class Gammaproteobacteria; order Cellvibrionales; family Cellvibrionaceae; genus Cellvibrio; species Cellvibrio sp. PSBB006. Next base: position 241,251 of record NZ_CP021382.1, read on the forward strand.
CTATCAGTCAATGCCTGGCGAATTCGCGAGCGTTGTAACCCGGATAACCTTCCCGCCAATGATTTTGAACAGCCTTTCAGGATAGTTCTGCGAAAGGTCTGATCCCGCCACGCCAATGGCGCCAAAGTAATATTGTGTAATTGCTTTGGCGCCAATTTCCTTATTCAATTCCAAGTCTGATGCGCAGGTAAATCGGTTAATTTGGTTTATCTGGTTATATCAGGTAGCGACGTAATGACAATTATTGTGAACCAGGTGGAATATAAGGTATCATCTCGCGCCAAATTGATGTAGATTTAAGCGACATGATTGTTTGTTGAGCAATTCCTCCAGGACGATTAATGACGGGTCGGACCCGAGCAACCTGATCGCCATTTTCCCCTACGCCCCTAGTTAAGCCTGATGCTTTATATAGCTCAGGCAGGACGCTGGCGTTTCCAGCAATATCAGTAACAACAGGAATAAGTGGATGAGCAACCTGCAAACCCGTGGCTATCGCAGACAATTTCTCCAGGTAGTATCGGTGGTCATGGCGGCCTTGACCGGTGCCGCTGTGCTGACAACAACGACGGTAGCCCACGCACAGGACACAACCACGATACGCGATGTGGCCCTGCAAGCGATCGAAACCAATCCCGAAGTACAAGCCAACTGGCATGCCTTCCGCGCCGCCGCCGAGGATGTCAGCGTGGCACGGGGTGGTTATCTGCCCTCCGTAGATCTGACAGCTGCCGCCGGTAAGGCAAGCCGTGATTACGACGGTCGCGGCAGTTATGACAGTGGCCAGGCTGGCATTTCATTAAGCCAGATGTTGTTTGATGGCTTTCGCACCAGCAGCCAGGTGAACCGTTTTGATAGTGCCCGCCTGGTGCGCTATTTCGAATTGCTGGACAGTGTGGAAACTATTGCGCTGGAAGCAGTTGCTGCCTATGAGGACGTCCAGCGTCAGCGTCAACTGGTGGTTCTGGCGCGCGATAACTACGCCAAACACCGCGATGTCCTGAGCCAGATCGAAGAGCGTGTTACCTCTGGCGTTGGTCGTCGGGTCGATCTGGAACAGGTAGCGGGGCGTCTGGCACTGGCAGAATCCAATCTGTTGACGGAAGCCTCCAATCTTCACGATGTGACGGCCCGTTACCTGCGCATCGTCGGTAAATTACCGGCGGCGGAATTGGCGCCTACGCAGCTGGAGGATCACTCGCTGCCGCCCAATGTGCAGGAGGCGTTAAATCTGGCTTATCAGGGTAATCCGGGTTTCCATGCAGCAATAAAAAATATCGCGGCTGCCCAGGCGGCGGTCAAGGTAGAGCGTGCGGGTTATTACCCGAAAGCCGAACTGCGGGCTCGTCAGAATATCGGCCGTAACACCAATGGATTTGATGACCGTTTTGATCCGGACCGCTATGGCGCAGAAAGCGCTATTGAGCTGGCCATTACCTACAACCTCTACAGCGGTGGTTCCAATCGCGCAGCGGTGCGCCGCTCGCTAGAGCAGGTCAATCAGGCGAAAGATCTGCGTGATCAGGCCTGTATCAACCTCCGTCAGACTACCCAGATTGCCTATAACGACTCCCGGCGAATCGCTGAGCAACTCATTTCCCTCGATCAACATCGGCGCTCCAGTGACAAGGTGCGTATCGCCTACAGCGAACAATTCAACATCGGCCAGCGCACCTTGCTCGATCTGCTGGACGCCGAGAATGAATATTTTCAGGCCAGCCGCGCCTACGTTAACGCCCTGAGTGACAACGCGCTGGCGCGCGCCCGCACCTTGGCGGCTATGGGTAAATTATTACCGGCGCTGGGTATTGTGCGCGACGGTTTGGAGATGTTTGAGCAGGTAGACGCTGATCCGGTCAAGGTAGACGCTGACTCGGCCTGTCCGACGGATGCGCCGGTGGCGATGAGCCGTGCTGACTTGATTACCGAGATGACGCCTATCAGCAATGATGCGCTCTTTGCCACCAGTCGCTCTGACTTAAGTCCCGGTGCCGCCCAGCGCCTGAATCAATTGCTGCAGCAAATCAAACAAACACCGAAGGTGGTGGAGATTCGTATTGAAGGCCATACGGACAACACCGGCAGCGACATGATCAACATCCCGCTATCCAGGGCGCGAGCGGAAACGGTGCGCAATTATCTGGTATTGAATGGTCTGGAGACTGCGAATATTCAGGTCGAAGGCTACGGGGCTTCCCGGCCGGTTGCCGATAACCTGACTGACATCGGGCGCACCAAAAACCGTCGCGTTGAAGTGACGGTCAGCCGCGAACCCTGATCGCGGGATCTCCCTAATGAGTAAAACAGCGAGCCAAGCCATGCCTCACGCGCCAGCGGAGGAAACTCTGCCCGGTGGTTCGCTGCTCGAATCCCTGCTGCTGGTGGCGCGTGCCCATAACCTCGTCACCAGTCGCGAGACCTTGTTGGCCGGGTTGCCGCTCACCGACGGGCAGTTGACTCCCGCGCTCTTGTCCCGCGCTGCCCAGCGCGCTGGCTTGACTACCAAACTCGCTACACGCGAGCTGACCCGTCTCAATAACGCACTCTTTCCCGCCATTCTGTTGCTGGATAACCAGGACACCTGTCTGCTGCTGGCGATTCAGGATCAGCGTGCCCAGGTGGTTTTCCCCGAATTGGGCGAGGCCAGTGTGTGGATAGCGCTGAATGAATTGAATACGCGTTACAGCGGGCGCGCCGTTTACTTGCGCCCCCAGGAGCGCATTGAGGCGCGCACGGCGCCTATCGACAAAGGCGCTGATGGCCATTGGTTCTGGGGTGTGATTCGCCGGCATCGCGGGTTGTATCGCGATGTCCTGCTCGCGGCGTTTTTGATCAATCTGTTTGCGGTCGCCATGCCGCTGTTTGTGATGAACGTGTATGACCGGGTGGTACCGAATCATGCTACCGATACCCTGTGGATGCTGGCGGCGGGCATTGTCCTGGTGATGTGCGCTGATGCGGCGCTGCGGATGATGCGAGGCTGGTTTATCGATATGGCTGCCAGCCGGACAGACATTACCCTGTCCGCGACCATCATGGAGCGCGTACTGGGCATGAAGATGACCGAGCGGCCCGCCTCAATCGGTTCTTTTGCCTCGGGTTTGCAAGCCTTTGAGTCGGTGCGCAGTTTTATCGGCTCAGCCACGGTGGTCGGATTTATCGATCTGCCGTTTGTCCTGTTATTTACCCTGGTAATGGGTTTGATTTCCTGGCCACTGGTCATCCCCGTGCTGATCGGTATCGCCCTGGTGTTGCTTTACACCGCCGGCGTGCAACACAAGATGCATCAACTTTCCGAACAGAGCATGCAGGCCAGCGCGCAGCGTAATGCCGTGCTGGTGGAAAGCCTTGTTGGCCTGGAGACGCTGAAGACCCTCGGAGCAGAAGGGCGCATGCAATCCCTGTGGGAAAAAACCACGCTGCTGTTGTCGCGCACCTCGGTGAAGATGCGCATGCTTTCCGGTTCGGTCACCGCTGGTACCTTGTGGATTCAACAGGCCGTTGCGGTGGCCATTATCATCCTCGGTGTTTATCTCATCATCGATGCTCAACTCAGCCAGGGCGCGCTTATCGCGGCCTACATGCTGTCATCCCGGGTGATGGCGCCGGTAGGCCAGGCGGCGGCCTTGCTGATGCAGTATCACCAGGCAGCCACAGCCCTGGAGACATTGGAAGCAGTGATGCAAAAACCGGTGGAGCGTCCGCCGGGTACCAGCTGGATCAGCCGGCCGCGTTTGCAAGGCGGGATTGAATTTAATGAGGTGAGTTTTCGCTACCCGCATGATGAACGCGACGTTCTTCGCAGTGTGTCTTTCAAAATTAATCCCGGCGAACATGTGGCGATTTTAGGGCGCAACGGCTCCGGCAAAACAACGCTGGAAAAACTGGTGGCGGGTTTGTATTCGCCGACCCAGGGCGCTGTGTTGATTGATGGAATTGATGCCCGGCAGCTCGACCCGGCTGAATTGCGCCGCAACATAGGGTATGTATCCCAGGATGTGAATTTATTCTTCGGCTCATTGCGCGACAACATCGTGATGGGTGCGCCCCAGGTCGATGATGCGCGTGTATTGGAGGCAGTGCGGTTGAGTGGCCTGGCTGAGTTTGTGCAGACGCATCCGGCCGGTTTGGCGATGCCGGTGGGTGAGCGCGGTGAATTATTATCCGGTGGCCAACGGCAGGGCGTGACCATCGCTCGCGCCATGCTGAACGACCCGTCGATACTGTTGTTCGACGAACCTACCGGCGCGATGGATCACGCCAGCGAGGAATTATTCAAGCGCAACATACGCGAATACGCGCCGGGCAAAACTTTGCTGGTGATTACCCACCGTACCTCATTGCTGGAATTGGTTGATCGCATCATTGTGATTGACGCGGGCAAGATCGTGGCTGACGGCAGTAAGGACCAAGTGGTGGAAGCCTTGCGCCAGGGTCGTATCGGGAGAGCGTCCTGATGACGAGCGGAGCAGCAGGCTTTTTTACACGCGTGGGTCGCTGGTTGACTAAAGTCGGTGCACCTTGCAGCCGTGTGATTGAACGCGTCTACGGGCGTTGGCTGACGCCCTTGAACGAGTCAACGGATTGGGTAACGGAAGCCGACTGGGCCCGGGTCCAGCAGGAGCCGTTGCGCGCGCGGGCATTGTTATATGGCGTGGCGCTGGTGTTGGTGGTGCTGTTGGTATGGGCGGCTTTCGCCAGCGTTGATGAAGTGGCGCGGGGCGAGGGGCGGGTGATTCCGTCGCGGCAACTGCAAGTGATTCAGTCCTTCGATGGCGGTGTAGTAGAAGAGATTCTGGTTCACGAAGGCCAGGTGGTTGAAGCCGGCGATTTGTTACTGCGCATCGATCCCACCCGGTTTATCTCCAGCTTTCGCGAGAGCCGCGCGCAGTATCTTTCCTTGCAGGCCAAGGCCGAGCGCCTGAAAGCGCTCACCAGTGAGTCTCCCTTTGTATTGCCGTCGGACGTGATATCCGAGGCGCCCGACGTAGCCGCGTATGAGCAGCGCTTGTTTGAAACCAGTCTGCAGGAGCGTGCCGAGCAGATTCGCATTGCACAGGATCAACAGGTGCAACGGGAAGAGGAATACAAGGAAATCCAGGCCAAGGTCACCCAGACGACCCGCGCCTATGAACTGGCTCGGCAGGAGCTACAGGTCACCAAACCGCTACTGGCCAGTGGGGCTATATCGGAAGTGGAAATACTGCGGCTTGAGGGCGAGGTTTCCAACGCTGACGGGGCGCGTAAGCAGGCATTGGCGCAGTTGGCTCGCACAGAGGCAGCGGTGGCGGAAGCCAAGGGCAAACTGCGTGAAGTGGAACTGGTCATCAACAACAAATGGCGCAACGAGTTATCGGAAACCATGAGCAAGCTCGCCAGTCTTGAAGAGGGCAGTCGCGGCTTGGCGGATCGCATCAAGTACGCCGAGATTCGTTCGCCGGTGCGGGGCACGGTGCAGCGTTTGTTTGTCAATACCGTGGGCGGCGTGGTGCAGCCGGGCAATCAGGTGCTGGAGATGATTCCGCTGGATGACCAGTTACTGATTGAGGCCAAGGTTTCACCCAAAGACATCGCCTTCCTGCGCCCCGGACAACCGGCTATCGTGAAATTTACCGCTTACGATTTTGTGGTGTACGGCGGGTTAAAGGGCACGCTGGAACACATCAGCGCCGATACGATTACCGATGAACGCGACAATACTTTTTATCTGGTCCGCGTGCGCACCGAGCGTGCTGGCTTCGATCCGGCATTGCCGATTATGCCGGGTATGACAACCCAGGTAGACATCCTCACCGGTAAGAAGACAGTGCTTGCCTACCTGTTGAAGCCGGTACTGCGCGCTAAACAGAATGCGCTGACGGAACGCTGATGCGCCATTTCTTTATCAGCCCCGCAGCGGTCCATTCACCGCGTTGGCAGCAGGCGTTCCCTGCTGCGCGGTTGCTGAATTCCCCTACCGAACTGCCTCCTTTATCTGCCGATGATACTGTCTGGTTGCTGATTGATGACACAACGGACTCGGCATTGGCTGCTTGTGTGGCATTGAATGCGCGGGTTGTTGCACTGACTCGCTTCGAAGATGCCGCCGAAGCGCAGTGGGCTCTCGCTGAGGGTGCATGCGGTTACCTGCATTATCTGGCCACCCCGGCCGTGTTGGTCCAGGTGCATCAGGTGGTGCGGCATAACGGCCTCTGGCTTGGCGCCGAGCTGATGCGCCAGCTGGTTCTGGGGAGCGCCAGACGTCTGCCATTGGGGGTGCCTGGACTTCGGCTACAGGATCTGACCCCCCGCGAACGGGCGGTGGCTGAAGCGGTGGCGGCAGGTAAAAACAACAAAGAAGTGGCTCGCGAGCTATCCATCACTGAACGCACGGTGAAGGCTCATCTGAGTGCAGCCTTTGAAAAACTGGGCGTGCGGGATCGGTTGCATCTGGTGCTGGTACTCGCTGGACAAGCGTAGCTGTTTGTCGCGCAATGCATTGTCCTTTAGTCCAATACCCACGGCATGTATTTCAACATAAAGTGCCATCCATATTTTGCCCGTCGTCTATGTCAGCGACAGGGCCCACTTCATCTGGTTATATATTGCGGAGCACACCATGAGTAATCCTGTTGCCACAGTCACCTATGTCAAAGGTCAAGTCTGGGCCAAGGCACCGGACGGCAGTCTGCGCGCACTGACCCTTGGTGCTCAGGTCAATGCGGATGAAGTGATTGTGACCGCCGACGGTGCCAGTGTGGAGCTGGACTTTGGTGACGGGATACCGGTCGCCATAGCCGGGAATCAGGAAGTGAGTATGGGGCGCGACCTGTGGGATGAGCTGGCCGCCGATGCCGATGAAGCTGCGCTGGAAGATGAATCTGTCCAACAGGCATTGGCCGTACTGGAACAGGGCGGTGACCTGCTTGAGGAGCTGGAAGATACCGCTGCGGGGCTGGGCGGTGGTGCAGGCGGTGGCGGGATCAGTTTTGTGCAATTGTCCCGGCTGGTGATTGATACACCGGATGTGAATCGATTTGAATTTGATGATAACCCCGCCACGCCCGCTGCGTTACCACTGCAAACAACCCAGGCTATTAACTACCCTCCGACCAGTACAGATGTCAGCCTGCAAGGCGATGAAGACACCACGATCACTGGCCGCATCCCTGCGTCTGATCCTGATGGTGATGCACTGACCTATCAGATGGCGAATCAACCTCTGCACGGTTCGGTTGTGCTCGATCCCCGTAGCGGTGAATTTGTTTATGTCCCGGCGGCTAACTACCACGGCACCGACAGCTTCGAAGTGAGTATTACCGACGGGCGCGGCAATAGCACCAGTAGCACGGTGACTTTAACCGTGACGGCGGTCAACGACCTCCCTGTTACGGCAGACCTTAATCTGAATACTGATGAAGACGCCGCCGTTGCAGGCCAGATCGTGGCCAGCGACCTGGATGGCGATACGCTGGCCTACAGTTTGGCCACCGCGCCGGTTAACGGCAGCGTTACAGTCGATCCTGCTACCGGTGCTTTTGTTTATACGCCTGATGCTAACTTCAATGGAACTGACAGCTTTATCGTCATGGTTTCTGATGGTCAGGGTGGCAAGGTTTCGAGCACGGTCACTATCGGTGTTGCAGCGCTAAATGATGCACCGACCACGACCGATTTGAATCTGAACACCGAAGAAGATGTTGCGGTTAGCGGACAAATCATGGCTACAGATGTTGATGGCGATGTGCTGAGTTATGCGGTCTCGTCTGTACCACAAAACGGTGTGCTGATATTAAATGCAGCCACCGGTGAATTTACTTACACGCCCAACACAAACTACAACGGCAGCGATAGTTTTGTGGTCACCATCAGCGATGGTAGTGGTGGCACCACCACCACCAGCACGGTCACCGTGGGCGTCACGCCTGTAAATGATGACCCAACCGTCACTCCAATTGCGCTTGATAATATCAATGAAGATGGCAATCTGATTATTACGCAAAATGATTTGTTAGCGGGCGCCAGTGATATTGATGGCGATTCATTGACGGCTGTTAATCTAACGCTCGCTTCAGGTAACGGCACGCTGGTAGAAAATGGTGACGGTACCTGGACTTTTACGCCATCAATAAATTGGAACGGCGCGGTTGATTTTGCATTCGATGTATTCGACGGAACCACCACGGTACCCAACACTGCGTCACTGACAGTACTGTCTGTGAATGATGCACCGACTACGGCCAATATTGCACTCACAACAAATGAGGATGCTGCAGTTAGCGGGCAGGTAACGGCTAATGATATTGATGGTGATGTGCTGAGTTACACCACTACCACCGCACCGCAAAACGGTGTGCTGATATTAAATGCAGCCACCGGTGAATTCACTTACACGCCCAACACAAACTACAACGGCAGCGACAGTTTTGTGGTCACCATCAGCGATGGTAGTGGTGGCACCACCACCAGCACAATTACTGTTGGTGTAGCACCTGCAAATGACACCCCGACCGTCTCTCCTATTGCGCTTAGTGACATCAACGAAGATGGCAACCTGATCATCACCCAAAATGATTTGCTGGCGGGTGCCGGTGATATTGATGGCGATGCGCTAACGGCCGTCAATCTAGCGCTCACTTCAGGTAACGGCACGCTGATAGAAAATGGTGACGGCACCTGGACTTTTACCCCATCAATAAATTGGAACGGCGCGGTTGATTTTGCATTCGATGTATTCGACGGAACCACCACCGTACCCAACACTGCGTCACTGACAGTACTGTCTGTGAATGATGCACCGACCACGGCCAATATTGCACTCACAACAAATGAGGATGCTGCAGTTAGCGGGCAAGTAACGGCTAATGATATTGATGGTGATGTACTGAGTTATACCACTACCACCGCACCGCAAAACGGTGTGCTGATATTAAATGCAGCCACCGGTGAATTTACTTACACGCCCAACACAAACTACAACGGCAGCGACAGTTTTGAAGTCACCATCAGTGATGGCAATGGTGGTACAACCACTAGCACCGTCACCGTGGGTGTAACACCTGTAAACGATGCTCCTGTTGCCGTAGCCGATGCAATCACGACAGATGAAGATACATCAGTTGTGGTTGATGTGCGCGCTAACGATAGTGATATTGACGGTGATTCGCTGACGGTTGTCGCCGTCACCCAAGGCACTAATGGCAGTGTTGTTATCGATGCGTTATCCGGCAACCCGATTTACACGCCGAATTCAGATTTCAACGGCTCTGACAGTTTTACCTACACTATTAGCGACGGACAAGGCGGTACCAGCACCACAACCGTGAACGTCACAGTCAATGCCGTTGATGATCCGAGTGTGTTGATGCCTGATTGGGAAAATATCGATGAGGACACCACGCTCAACGGCAACGTGTTGGATAACGATAATGATGTGGATTCGAGTCTGACCGTCACCAACTTCAGCATCAATGGTACAAATTATAACGCTGGCGATACCGCTACGATTAACGGTGTTGGTACATTGTCGATGTTTGCTAACGGTGACTATGTATTTACGCCGGTATTGAATTATAACGGCTCGGTACCTGCGGTTGCTTACACGACCAATACCGGTTTGACCAGCACTCTGAACATTACTGTTGATCCTGTTAATGATGAGCCGCTCGCAACTGCTTTGAATATCACCACGAACGAAGATGTTGCCGTCACCGACCAGGTAATAGCCACAGATATTGATGGTGATAGCCTTAGTTATACGATTACCTCATCTGCGGCCAACGGCAGTGTAGTTATCGATGCGGATACCGGCGTATTTACCTATACGCCCGATGCGGATTACAACGGCAGCGATAATTTTGTGGTGACGGTAACTGATGGGAAGGGTGGCAGCAGCACGAGCACAGTAGACATTGTTGTTGCACCTGTTGCGGATGCCCCGACACTATCTGCCAATATCACCCCGGTAACGGGTGAGAATGTTTTGCCTATTCCTGGAAGCGTTGGTTTGACGCAGAATTTTTATGACAATATTTCGAATGTCGACAGCAACACGGCAACCGATCCGGAACTTGTTGAAGCGGCCGTGGAAGCAACAGCACCCACATCTTCAAATATTGTTCAGGACGTTTTTCTGCCCACTGTGGGTGTTGATGATGCGTATCAATATTCTGGTTATATTTATCTCGAAGCGGGGAGCAGCTATCAGCTAACCGGTAGTCGTGACGATACCTTGCTGGTGAAAATTGGTGGCAGCATAGTCTATAACGCGGGTTTCGATCAGTGGGGCGCAATCAACGGCGAAATTCGCGAAGGTAACTGGTCTGGTGCTGCGCTTGAATTTCCTGTAACGGTATCTGGTTATTACTCATTTGAAGTTGTTGCATACAACGGTAACGAAGCCGGTAATCTCAACCTGAGCATTTCAGTCGATGGGGCTGCCTCCGTTGCGTTAAGTACTGAAAATTTTTACCTTTATCCGGATGCGAGTTACTTTTCTGGAAGTATCGCCGCAGGCTCATTCATGCCCAACGGTGATGGTGGTTACTACCCGGCTGAGACTAATCAATATACCTATTTTTTATTGGACATCGCCGCATCGGCAGGCGCCTCTGGCGAAACACTGGGTTTGGTCATCTCTTCTGTGCCGGATGGTGTTGTGTTAACGGATGGAGCCAATACTTTTGCGGCTACCTCGCTATTGAGTTCGGTAGATGTTACCAGCTGGAATATTGAGGGTATTCAGGTCATTCCACCTTCTGCCTACACAGGTACTTTTAGTCTGGATATTGCGGCAAGTTCAACGGACGACACGGATAGCACTGATGTGACCAATACATTCATGTTCGAAGTATTATCGAATGATTTTAATAATATGGTTGCTTCACCAGGCAGTGACACGATAAATGGTTCGGTGGGTGCTGATGCTATCTACGCCCTGAATGGTGACGACACCCTAACCGGCGCAGCCGGCAACGATTACCTGTTCGGCGGATTGGGAGCAGATACGTTTGTCTGGAATCTCAGTGATGCCGGTTCTCCCGGTGCGCCAGCGGTTGATAAGGTTGGCGATTTTAATCTGGCTCAGGGTGATGTATTGCATTTGGCAGATTTGCTGCAAGGCGAAGAAAGCAATCCATTGACTGATTACCTGCATTTTGACAATGATGGCAGTAATACCCGCGTGCATATCAGCAGCAGTGGTGGTTACGCCAGTGCAGGTTACGATGCGAGCGCAACCGATCAAATTGTTGTGCTGGAGGGAGTTAACCTGAGTGGCACCAATACGGAAATTATTGCGCAGTTGCAGAATTTGAATAATTTACAGGTAGACTAAACCCAGTATGTATAAAGTCTTTCCGCCAATATTTTCCTTTCATTCGCCGGAGATGTGAGATGTTTGTTAAACGTAATCCGGCAGGTGAAATTATTATTGTCAGCAAAGAGAAAGAGCAGGGTATCAGCGAATATGTGCCAGATGATGCGCAGGAGTTGCACACATTCATCCAGCTCTCCGCGTCGGATCACCAAGGCTTGTTGAAAAAATCTGATCTGGATATGGCCAGGGTCATGGAAGATCTGGTGGAATTGTTGATCGTGCGCAACGTCATCCGTTTTACCGACTTGCCTGACGCCGCACAACAAAAACTCCTTTCGCGCCGGCAATGGCGCAGCCAAACAAAAGCAATCGACTTGCTTGATGATGAAGACGATTTGGGGCTTTAATTTTGTGTTCGCAAGGGCTACACACCCGGACCGGTTACAGCGTCAATCTCAAGTTTAAATAATACCGCCTTTTCCTCATCAGATATGACGCCCTCGGCAATCATCACACAACCTAGCGAGTGACCAATCTTATTCAGGTTGTGTAAAAATTGTTGATTGCCGTTGTTGTCATGAATATCGCGCACGATGGCGCTGTCGACCTTGATGTAGTGTATCCCCATATCCTGTAATTCACGGATGCGACTGAATTCAGCCCCCACATGTTCCAATCCTGTTTTACAACCGAAGGGGCGCAGCTGTGCGTTGAATGCCCGAAACTCAGCGGCATAGCGCAGCGCGCAGGATTCAGGGAAATCAAGCCATAAATCTTGTGCCTGCGTCGATTGCTTGTGCAGGAGTTCAAGTAATTGTGTGCGAAATTCAGCATCACACAACGATTCGGCAGACACGTTAACCGCCAGAGGCAATTGCATATGCCGGAGTTGATGCAGCGCCATACGGATGACGGCCAGATCAATGCGCGGCATCAAGCCGGAACGGGTAGCCCAATGGACAAAATAACCTGCCGGCTGTAATTGGCCGTCGAGCTGAAGGCGCATGGGTGCTTCGAAATGCAGGATTGATCCGTCTACCTGCTTTACCGGAAAACTTGCCAGCTCCAATTGTTCTGCGGCGAGAGCTTGCAGAATGGCGCTGCGCCATTCGTTAAGTGTGGGGTGACGGGAAGTGCTGTCCTGCTGCAAGGTTACGACGGCGTGGCTGCCTTTTATCTCTGCCTGAGCCAGGGCGCCATCCAGTTTGTTCATCAATACCGTGCGGCTTTCGTTTGCTGTGTAGCGACAGGCTGCGACAGGCAAAGAAATATGTTGCAATGAATGTCCGGTTAACACCTTCGCCAGGTGTTGCGCGAGATCGCTTGCGATTTTTTCCGCATTGAGGTGGCCGGGCACCAGCAAAATAAAGTCGCTACCATTTAATCTGCCGACGTGGCTATGGGAAAGTTGCTGGCCGAACGCCAGCAAGCAATCAGCGATAGCACGTAAAAATTGATCGACCGAGTTGTGGCCCATTTGATGATTCAATGCGGCCAATTCAGTAACGCGCAGTATGATCAAGGTTCCCTGGGTTTCCGCATCTTCGCGGGTTAACTGGCTGTCGAGCAAATTTAAAAAGTGCGCCCGGTTAGCCAATCCCGTGAGTGAATCCTGTTGCGATGCCTGTTGCAAAATATGTAATTGGCGGGTTTCTTTTTCCAGCAAGGTTTTTACATTGTCAGACAGGCTATTCATCGCTCGCACCAGACGGCGAAATTCTGTTGTACGCGGCTCGGTGGAAGTCACAAAGCGCCGCTCACCGATAGCTTCCGCTTGTTGCACAACAAGGTCCAGCGGGCGGGAGATGTATTTCAGGATGAAGGTACCGATCAAGCCGCAACCCAGGGCGACGAGTAGAAACCATTGCAGTAAATCAAGGGTTCCCTCCCAGAGTGCCTGCCAGGCAAAACGGGAATGGCTTTCAACGATGAGCGTGCCGTACTGCTGCCAGCCGTCCTGCACTTGCGCAACCCCCGGCGGTGCGTCGAGTGAAACAAGATGGGTGAACCAGGCGGGAATGGCGGGCGTGGTATCACCTTCGTAATGACGTTCGATCATCACCTGGTTGCCGGGATCAACCAGGGCGATATGTTGATAGTGACCCGAATCAAACTGGGCGGAGATAAGCAGCTCCAGGGTAACGGGGTCTTTCTCCATCTGCGTCATGGATAATGCCAGCACGGTTGCATTGTCGATGTTTTTCAAGTGCAGCTGCGCTTCCAGATACGCTTTGGCCGACATCATACTAATGGCGAAACTGCCACCCAATGCCAGTAATAATATGGCAAGAATAGCCAGCCATAATTGTTTAATCAGGGACATACATCTCTCCAAAAAAATGCGCGCGAGACCTTACGGGTAAAGTCATGGATAGAGCCCGTCGGCTTGCATGCGATTTAATACATCACGCCAACGCGATAACCGGGCTCCCGGGTCGGCTCGGGATTCGCCACGATTGCCAATCCATAAACCTTCATTATTGAAACTGAATACCGGACGCAGGTCTGAACGCTTTCCCGCCCGCTCAATGGTGGATACCAGGTTATCCAGTATCAAGGGTTCAGCCTGCGGGGCAGGGTAATAACCAAGCACCATATGGGCTTGAAAAACCTTGCTGTGGGGACCGCCGATCTGCGCCTTTACATATATCAGACGCAGTTGTTCGCGTGATACACCCAGCTTTAACAAGGTGACATATTTGGCGATGGTGTAATCCTCGCAATCAGCCGCGCGTACGCCGAGCGTTTCCAGCGGTGTGGCCCAATAGTCCTGCTGGTGCCACTGTTGCTGGTCATCACGAAAAGTAATATGGCGATTAAAAAAATCATTAACGTGTTTAAGTTGTTCTTGTTCGGGCAAGCCTGCGCTGTCTTTAACAAGCGTTCGCCAGGTATTAAATAACGTGAGGCCATCGTCGCCGTAACGATGATGCATACGCTCAGCCACGGACTTTTCATTGAGCGCGAAGGTTGCACCGGCGATGCTGATCACCATTGCCCACAACACCAGCATGACGGGTCGCAGGCGAGCAGGTGAGACAGTCTTCAATGACCGACTCCGTCAGTCGCTGGTTTGCCAACGGCAATAAGGAAAACCTGATGGGAGGAGATCATCCACATAATGCATATACAATTCGGGGCAGGAATGTTTCGCCGAATTATAGACAAGCTCTATCAAATTTGCCCGCATCATACGGGCAAATTTCACATGGGCATACAGTCATGCGGGTGAATCAAACATGCGGTCGTTACTCAGGAGCGATTTTTTTCCTGCGCCGGGTAAGTCTGCAGATTTTCAGCGGACAATCGTGGCGATGTCCCCATGTCATAGGCGCCTTGGGGTACAGGTTGAACCCGTTGGGAGAGCACTTCCAGCGTAGATTGCAGCTGGCTGAGGGTGAAGAGCACACTTTTTAGATCAATAGGTTTGTTATTCACAATGATTCGCCTTTATTGTATTTATCTGGCGCCGTTGGAGTTTACCTTTACAGGTTTTTCCTGATCACAAACAGCCGTTTGTGGGCGCGTATTAGCTACTCAATGTCGTTCCGTCAACCGGATGGCCTGGCGGCCTGTTGCAGTCGTTGCAAGGTGATTGGTTCAGCATACCGCATCTGTTCAATCAAAAAGATGACAACGTCTATCTGATTCAACTATTGGCAGGGTGATATTCCTTCGCTGCGAGTTTCGTGTTGAAACCTCGGTCGAGTCTAAAGCCTGTAGATTTAGCGCGCAAGTCCTCTCCTTATACCGATTCGTTGTTCCTGCGCGATATTGAGAAGCCAGCTTCATTTTTGACAGGTGGGGGAGGTTTGCTGGTAGGATTGCCGACTTCCTGGGCTACATAACATCATTATGGAATTCCTGATTCTCGCTGGTCTTATCCTCCTGAATGGCGTTTTTGCCATGTCAGAAATTGCAATAGTGACTGCGCGCAAGTCCCGCCTTGCCGCCTTGAGTGCCAAGGGAAGTGCTTCCGCCAAAGCGGCGTTGCGCTTGGCTGAAGACCCTACGCAGTTCCTGTCCACGGTACAAATTGGCATTACCTCCATCGGTCTCATGAACGGTATCTTCGGTGAAGCCTTGCTGGCTGACCCCTTCGCGCTGTGGCTGCAGGAGCTGGGCATGGCGGCCAAGAGCAGCAGTATCACGTCGACCGTTCTGGTGATCGTTGTGGTGACCTATCTCTCCATCATCGTCGGTGAACTGGTACCCAAACGGATCGGCCAGATCAGCGCTGAGCGAATTGCTTGCCTGGTCGCGCGCCCGATGTTGCTCTTGGCTACCAGTACCAAACCCTTCGTGGTGCTGTTGTCCCTGTCAACTCAATGGTTGATGCGCGTTCTCGGCTTTAAGGATGTCGGGGATGCCAGCGTCACTGAAGAAGATATCCATGCAATGCTCAAAGAAGGTTCGGTGTCCGGGGTCATCGAGCAGAGTGAGCACACGATGGTGCGCAACGTCTTTCGCCTTGATGAGCGGCCGGTATCCTCGATGATGGTGCCGCGTACCGATATTGTTTTTCTGGATACCGCGCTCTCACTTGAACAAAATATGCAGCGCATCATGGAATCGCCTCATTCGCGCTTTCCGGTTTGCCACCGACATATGGATGAGCTAATCGGCGTGGTAAACGCCAAGCAATTATTTGCCCAGGCCATCTCCGGCCAGGAAATTGATATCAAAACCCTTGCCCAGCCATGTCATTTTATTGCCGAAAGTTTTACCGGCATGGCATTGCTTGAGCATTTTCGCGCAACCAATACCCAAATGGTTTTTGTGGTGGATGAATACGGCGATTTGAAAGGCATTGTCACCTTGCAGGATCTGCTGGAAGCATTGACTGGTGAATTTAATCCGTCTCACGGCAACGATCTTATGGTGATTCAGCGCGAGGATGGTTCCTTGTTGCTGGATGGTTTGTTGTCTGCCCCTGAATTAAAAGATTGTTTAGGGCTAACCGACTTGCCGGGTGAAAAAACCCGTGAATACGAAACGCTGAATGGCCTGTTTATGTATTTATTGGGTCGCGTGCCAGTCACTACCGACAAGGTGGTATTGGAGCCCTGGACGCTGGAGATTGTCGATATGGATGGTATGCGTATCGACAAGGTATTGGCGATAAAAAATCTTTCGCTTCCTGATGCGGATATGGAATCGGGGGATGACACGGGCTAGATCGCAGACCTGGCTCGTGTCAGCAGGAAGCCTCTTCAAAAATCCTCTTCAAAAACTATTGCAAACGTTTGACCAATTCCACCCGGCGGTTTTTTTGCCTTCCTGTTTCATTATCATTCGACGCGGCTGGTGCAAAAGGCCCCACACCTTGCGCGAGCAAGCGGGCCGCTGCAATACCGTGTTGCTTCACAAGGCTATCAACGACCGCTGCTGCACGTTGCTGCGACAGTGTCAGATTATTTTCCCTTGTGCCGGTATCATCGGTATGGCCGACAACGTACAGCAACAGGGCCGGGTTGCGGTTTAACAGCGTCGCAATAGCGACCAACGTGTCGTTGGATTCCGGTTTAACGGAGGCCTTGCCGGTATCAAAATAGATTCCATAGATAAGTGCTTTTCCGGTCGCATCGATCTGTTGCTTGAGAGAGTCCGCATCGACCTTGATGAGATCGGTTGCGAGTGTTTCCGTTTCGACAATCACTTGTTGTACAGCAGCTTCACTTTCATAGGCGCCGATAAATAACGCCACATAGACCTCGCGGTCATCAATCACTTTTTTAGCCAGCAGGTAATAGGGCTTCCGATAATAGTTGTAAACATTATCTTCAACGGAAATTTTATTACCCAACTGCTGAGCTTCACGGTCCTTGCCGCAGGCGTCCAGTTCACAGCGGGACAGAACCTTGAAACCGGCGCTATCCAATGCCTGTTTATAATTTTCATAGATCTTTAACGTGGACGTATCTTTTACCACATAAAAATGGCGCGCCAGATCCCCGCTGAGGGACAGTGGAGTTTGGTCCGCCGAGCCCGGAGCAGCCGGCAACATCATGGTTTCATAATCGATTATTTCGTGGTTGCGCAACGAAGCACCAGGATAACGGGCGAACAGTTGATGATCCTTGCTCAGCTCTTTGGCGTCGGCCGTTTCCGTGGGTGATGTCGCTTGCGGCTTACCGGATAGATAAGAAGGGTCGACAGTAATCAGGTTATCTTCCAGAGGCTCGGTTTCCACAATCACTTGTTGTACGGCCGTTTCATCTTCGTAACCGCCGATATACCAGGCGCCGATAACCTTACCCTTGGGTGCGTCCTTTTCTGCAAGAAGATAATAGGGGTTGTGGTAGTAATTGTAGACGGCGCCTTCCGGCGACAGGTGTTCGCCCAAGGCTTTGGTTGTGCGGTCGTTACCACAGGCATCGCGCAGACAGGAAAACGTAATAGTGAAGCCCAGTTTTTTTAATGCAGACGCATAGTTTTCATAGACCTTCAGGGTTGATACGCCCTCAATAATATAAAAATACTGATACAAATCTCCTGTCACGGCCAGGGTTTCATAGTCGTTATTTTCATTGACCAGCGTGTTGGGAAATTGAAAGTGCTCGTAATCGTAGGTCAGCTGTTTACGTAACTTCGCCTCGGGGTAAGCGCTGATAAGCGGGTGTTCGTTGTCGGCTTGGGCGCTGAAGCAAAGACAGCCGCACATCAGAGTAGCGATTTTCTTCATGAATAGCTCCTTGAAGAGTGTTTGGGTGTTGAAGGATAGCGGGATTTACATCCAAAGACTGTGAAGAATTATAAGCCTGTGCAGGCTGTCTGTTCTGCGGAAGGTTATGCATTGTTTGCTTTCTGTGGAGTTGTTACCAAATTTCCCGCACCGAGTGTAACTTTTCTGTGCAAATCGGCAGGTTTCCAATAACACTGCACATTCGCAGTGCTTTTATTTCTGAATGAGCGGCCAGTGTTCCTGTTATTTAACCCATGCCTGACGTGGCTGGAGGCTTTTACTCGCCGTTGATTTTCTTTGATGTTCATGTGTCATCAAGTGTTCTGTCGCTTCACGCTAATCCGCTGTTTTTCCTCATATTTAAACAACGTTGTCAAATTGATGTGGCGCATTTATCTTTTTGTTGGTGTGATACAAAGTATCATTTTTATACGCATTTAATGAAATAAACTACCTGTCAGTATTGCAGAGAAAAGGAATAACAGAAAAATAATACATTTTTGCGAGGTTTTTTCGCGGTGTATGGCACGCGGATTGAATGCAGAATTCCTCAGCGTGAACGAATCGGCTATCCGGAATTTCAGGTTCAGTATGAAAGAACCTGAAATGAATTGCTGGGCACAACATTTTATTGTTTTGAGCAGTGGATCAAATAGTAAAATTGACAACGTTGTCCATCGGGGCTAGGTTGGCGCTGCAGAGAGTGATGCGTAGCTGTTTTAAAAACCAAATTATAAATCGACAGGAGATTGTAAGATGAAATATATATCGTTGTTACAATCGCTGAACCGAGCCCTGGTGTTGACGGGTTGCGTCGGCGGGTTATTCCTTGGTACTACCCAAGTCGTAGTGGCACACGGCACCATGACAGCACCGGCGAGCAGGATCTGGCGCTGTTATCAGGAAGGTCCGCAAACACCGCAATCTGCTGGCTGCCAGGCAATCTCCGCGGCGGGTGGCGCCTCCAGTTTGTATGACTGGAATGGGATTCGCCAGGGCGATGCCAACGGCAATCACCAATCAAAAGTTCCCAACGGACAATTGTGTAGTGGCGGCGATCCCAATTATTTCAAAGGTCAGGATCTTGCACGCAACGACTGGACTGCCACCAATATCTCGGCGGGTAGTTACACCTTTCGCTGGAACAATTCAGCCGCTCACCAAACACTTTATTATCGTTATTACATTACCAATAACGGTTACAACCCCACCACGCCTTTACGCTGGAGCGACCTGAGCCTGATTTGTGAAACGCCACCGGAAGGTGCGTTAAATAATCCCGCTCACACCTGCAATATTCCTTCGCGTAGCGGCCGCCATGTGATCTACGGTGTATGGCAACGTTCCGATAGCCCGGAGGCATTTTATTCCTGCTCTGACGTTGTATTTAGCGGCGGAAATAATTCCAGCAGCTCAAGCGTCTCGTCAAGCTCCAGCAGTTCGCCAACCAACATCTGTACTAATTTGCCAACCTGGAATGCCAACAGCATTTATACCGGTGGGCAACAGGTCAAGTTGAACAACATCCGCTATCAGGCACAGTGGTGGACGCAGGGTGATAACCCATCTGCAGGCACGGGTTCCAACTACGTGTGGATTAACCAAGGCAGTTGTGGCGGCAGTGGTCCTTCTTCATCCAGCAGTTCATCTGTGGTGAGCAGTTCATCCAGTTCTTCATCAACTGGCGGTGGTAATTGCACCTCTCCACAATTTGTACAGGGTGCAACCTATGCAACAGGGGCGAAGGTACGTAATGCGGGCAGTGAGTATCAATGTACCGTGGGTGGCTGGTGCACCATCGGTGGTCCTTACGAGCCCGGCGTGGGTTGGGCGTGGACCAATGCCTGGAGTTATCTGCGCAGCTGTAATTGATCAGGTAGTTATACAGATAACAGGTATATAGGTAACAGATAAAGGTACACACATAAACGAAAAGTCAGCTAAGGCTGGCTTTTCGTTTTTAATAAAAATTTCATTTTTTGTTATTGCTCATAACCTGATTTGGCAGAATTTTTACTGTCATTTGTTATGAGGCGTTCGCGTAATTTTCTGTCCCATTTTTTTACGATTAATTGTGGGACTATTTGAATAATGAATCTTGTGCAATCTGAATTGGTTTTAATTGACAACGTTGTCCACCGGGTTTAATGTCGTTGGCGGTAGTTATGTTTACCTGCTTGTTGTGTCTTGTGTGGTATTCGGTCAAGCAACAAGTCACACCTCTCGCACAGTCATGATGTACGTTTTTATAAGAGCAGTATCCCCACGGAGTTTTCTGCACAGGACTGAAAAATAAAAATGGTATGGCTGTGACCATGATGAATCGTGAGTGGTTACTGCGATTCACAATTGATTCAATTTTCTCCCGCGCAGACGGGAAAATACGAAGGATTAAAAGATGATGAATATAAAAAAAGCTCTAGGGTTACTGGCGACTATGCTATTTGCTGGTCACGTTTATGCGTATAACTGTTCCGGTGTGGCACAGTATTCTGATGGTGCCAGTTACAACAACGGCAACATTGTGCAAAATCTCGGTGTTGCCTATCAATGTACGGTCGGTGGTTGGTGTAGTGTGGGTGGTCCCTATGCACCAGGTGCCGGTTGGGCCTGGAATAATGCCTGGAGCAGTCTCGGTGCTTGCGGCAGCACCGGTGGCCCATCCAGTTCATCCAGCTCTTCTTCTGGCAACAATAATGGTGGTGGTTCGTGTGCGAACTGGACAGCTGGTACTTACTACAATGTTGGCGTCGTGGTGCGTTACAACAACGCTTATTACCGCGCTAAGAACGCTAACCCTGGCTATGATCCGGTGATCAGCACCTGGTTCTGGGAGCCGGTCGCTTCCTGTCCGGGCGGCAATAATAGCTCCAGTTCATCCAGCAACAACAACGGTGGTTCTTGTCCGCAATGGACAGCGGGAACGAACTACTACGCTGGCAATGTGGTGGTTTTCAACGGTTCTTACTTCATGGCCGAGCACGACAACCCCGGTTACGATCCAACAATCAGCACCTGGTTCTGGGAGCCTGTAGCCTCTTGTTCGGGCGGTAACAATTCCAGTTCTTCGTCATCGACTGGTGGTGGTACTGGTTTTGCTGCAATCGTGAACCAGGCACAATTCAATCAAATGTTCCCGAACCGCAACTCGTTCTATACCTACAGCGGTCTGGTTGCTGCTGCTAACACCTTCCCGGCATTTGCCAATACTGGTGATATTCAGGTGAGAAAACGTGAAGCCGCTGCAGCACTGGCGAACTTCTCTCACGAAACCGGCGGTCTGGTTTATATCAACGAGATTGCTCAAGGTGAGTACTGTTCCGGTGGTGCAACGCCTTGCGGAGTTTGTGCACCAGGCAAACGCTACTATGGTCGTGGTCCAATCCAATTGAGTTGGAACTATAAC
Organism: Cellvibrio sp. PSBB006; assembly: GCF_002162135.1. Lineage (NCBI taxonomy): Bacteria > Pseudomonadati > Pseudomonadota > Gammaproteobacteria > Cellvibrionales > Cellvibrionaceae > Cellvibrio > Cellvibrio sp. PSBB006. The sequence continues at coordinate 262,638 of NZ_CP021382.1, forward strand.
TACTGTACCGCTGGTCAAGCGCTCGGCCTGGATTTGTGGGCTAACCCTGATCAGGTTTCACAAAACGCGACGACTGCATGGCGCACCGCGCTCTGGTTCTGGATGACGCAAAGCGGTGCTGGTTACCGTCCGGCTCACTCATCCATCACCGGCGGTTACGGCTTCGGCGAAACCATTCGCACCATCAATGGTTCGTTGGAATGTAACGGCGGTAATCCGGGTCAAGTGCAAAGCCGGATCAACTCGTATCAAAGCTTCATCCAGATACTGGGTGGAACACCGGGCAACAACCTGGGTTGTTAATCGTTTGATACAACCGTCATTCGTGAGGATGATGGTCCAATAAAAAACGCCGCGAGGAAAATACTCGCGGCGTTTTTTATTGGTTGATGAATAAATTGTTACAGAGGAAAGTTTGTATATTTATAAATCCACACCTAACAAACCGAGGATACTTTTATCGACAAAGCCATCGGCGATCATGCCTTGTTGGTGTTGAAATTGGCTGACGGCGCGGCGGGTGCCGGGGCCGAGGATGCCGTCGGGTGTGCCGGTGTCGAACCCTTTTTTGTTGAGTTGCTCTTGCATCGTCATCACTTGTGCGCGATTCAGGCGCGGTGCATCTTCCGGTGGCGGTTGCATCAATTTGCCGGTACCGGCGATGCGGTCTGCGAGATAACCCACGGCCAAGGCGTAATACTCCGAGCGGTTCCAGCGCATGATGACATGGAAATTATCGTAAACCAGAAAAGCTGGTCCGCGATGTCCCGACGGTACCAGAAGTGAGGCTTGCATATCCGCTTGCGGTAACGCCGAACCATCCGTTTGGCGGACGCCTAATTTTTGCCATTCAGCAAGTGACTTGCGTTGATTTAATCCGGCTTCAAGATAGGGAAAGTCTACGGCGAGTTTCACTTCCCGACCCCAGCGATCCGCTTGTTGCCAACCCAGGCTTTGTAAAAATTTTGCTGCCGATGCCATAGCGTCCGGCGTGCTGTTCCATAAGTCGCGCTTCTTGTCGCCATCGTAATCAACGGCATAACGTAAAAAGGCGGACGGCATAAATTGCGTGTGACCCATGGCGCCGGCCCATGAGCCTTCCATTTTTTCGGGTGCTATTGCACCCTCATCCAGAATACGTAAGGCGGCCATGAGCTCACCGGCAAAATAATCGCTGCGGCGCTCATCGCACGCGAGCGTGCTCAATGAATCCACCACCGACATCTTTCCGAAGAAGCTGCCGTAGTTGGTTTCCAAGCCCCAGAAAGCGACCAGATAATGTGCGGGCACACCATAGTCCCGCGTAACGCGGGACAGCAAGGCGCGATGCTTGGCTAACAATTCCCGACCCTGGATGACACGTTGATCGGTAACGCGACGGTTCAGATAATCCGCGAAGGTCGTGGTGAATTCCGGTTGTTGTCTGTCCAACTCAATGACACGCGTATTGAATGTTGCCTTAAGTAAACTTTGGTTAATGGTGGCGTCTGAAATTCCTTCAGCTTTTGCGCGTTCACCAAGACGTGTTAAACAATTCGCAAACGCATCGGCGGACAGCGTGGCCTCTGCTGTGGTGGGGGCTGCTGAAGCAGAGGTATACACCTGGCTGAGCAACAACAGGGGGATCAATCTTTTTGCCGTCGTCATAACACTCCCGTTAATGGCGATGTGAAATCATAAAAAACTGCCGGGTATAGTGGCGTAGCGGTGGGTATCCTGCAATAGCTTGGTGGGTTGTTCGCGACATAAGTTCAGTTTTAAACAATCGAGAAAGCGGGGGGGCATCAGCATTTTTGTGAATCATCAAGCAAAGCCTGGCGATATTTGCGCTGGCGAAACTCATAGGGGGAGTTGATGCACTGCGCGGCACGCAGTTGCTTGTATTCCACGAGGCTTGCCAGATGCCGGTTGGCAGCGGGGGAGGGCGATAAAAGTACGCAGGTTTCACAGTGGGGCTGCGGGTAGTGCTTTAAAAAATGTCGCTCAACAAACCGGCTGGTGAAATAAATGATGCGTGGTTGTGCAGCCAGGCAGGCGATTATGCCGGTGTGATTAATATCAAGGATACGCAGGTTAGCATCCGCACAGTTGTTCGACTTTCGTTCGATGCGGTAAGCAATATCTGTCAACGCGATGCCATGGCGTTCGCACAAATTTTTTTTATCACCCAGGGTGTGCGTCGGCATGTTAAACACGTCACCCAATAATCGCCAAAACTCATTTCGCCCGCTGCCGCTGTAAAACCACTCGCCGTAGTCTCGACCATTAAAGCAGGGAAAACTGCCGATGATTAAACGCTGCGTGTGTTGCGGTAAAAAATAATGAAAAGGATGTTGTTCTATCACAAATCCGCCTGCTAATGGTTTGTCTTCTTGAGCGAAGTGTCATTCTTTTTCAGTAGACTCATCGGTGAACAAGAGTTCCATCAATTCCAGTACTTGTGGGTCACGTAATAAGGCCATGCGATCATTACTCTGGAGTTTATGTTGCAGGTCAGGGTCATTCAATATGGCTTGAACGCGTTCATCATTTTTTTTGCGCTGCACTTTTTGCCAGATATTGCTCATCTGCATGGCCAGTATCTCGTCAACATTCTCAGCATGGGCAATGTCACTGTGGCGTAACAGCTGTTGCAGATGTTCGTCCTGGGCCAGTTGTTGAAAGTCCGGATTTTGTAGCAGCGTTGCAATATCTCCCTCTTCAAGCTGTGATTGAAATTGTGGGTCTTGCAGTAACTGCTTGAAAGCCTCGTTACTTAGCACCTGATTCAGATGTTCGCCCATCTCCACCGGATCTTCCACAAACGCAATGGCCAGAGGTGCTGCTTCCGGGTAGGTCTGTTCCAGGACTTTTGCTGTGGCTTGACTCATCAGGCCGCGGGTTTTTTGTGCGATCAGCGTATCGTTATCAAATTTGTCGGGGTGTTTTAATTCCTGGTAAATACTGATGCCATAGACCACCAGTACACCCAGGAGGCAGCCAACGCCGGTACCCACCAACATACCACCCAAACGTGACATACCGGACAAGCCGGCGTTGGTAGAAACCGCTTGCTCCAGAAAGCTGAACACGACGCCCACCACCAAACTTGCGACGATGAAAGCGATTAATCCCGCCGAAAAATACAGCAGCAATCCGTCAAGCCCGGTCATATCCTGGAGCAGTTTAGCGACTGGTTTAAGCCCATAAATCGCAGCCGCGTAACCGGCGATCAGGCTGATGATGCCGCCCAAGGCACCAAAGAAACCTTTACGCAAACCCTGAATAGCAAAAATAAGCACCACAATAATAAATACGCCCAGGCTAAGGGTCATGTTCGTCACAGTCTCCGATAAATAGGAAATTAATGATGTTGATGTGTTTCGGCTTTTCGGTTGTACATTGCTTTATCGGCCGTGAGTATAGCTGAATCAAAGTCACGTTCGTCGGTGAATGTTGCTATGCCCCAGGAGACGGAGTAGGTAAGTTTATCCCGCTCGGACAATACACTGAGCTGTTCACGAATAAGTTGCATGCGCTTTTCAGCCTCGGCGAGCGGTAAATCAAAACACACCAGAACAAATTCATCACCGCCATAACGAAACAAATAGTCATGGGCGCGCATGGATTCCCTGAGCGTTCGCGCGATACAGCAAATGGCCTGATCGCCAACGCTGTGGCCATGCAGGTCATTGATCGGTTTGAGGTTGTCGATATCAATCATCACCACCACACCGTGGCGCTGGCGCAGACGTTTCTTGAGTTCGGTTAAGGCATGGCGGTTAAAGCAGGTGGTCAGGGAATCCTGGTGCGCCAGTAGCGCCATATTATCCCGCTCGGTTTGTAATAATTGGTTGGCCCGCTCAAGGGTAGCTTTCATGTTGACGGCGGCAATTGTCAATAAACTGAAGGCCAGCATGACTTCGATTATCAGATCGAAGATCGACTGATACGCGCTGTAATTGTTTGCCAGCATCTCACCTAGATATTCAGCTGAGAATAAACGAAGGCCATTCGCAAAAAATGCCAGGATCAAGAGCGACAATGAGAGCAGGGCGAGCAATTTCACCCAGGGGTAGCGTATCGGCAAGGTCATATTTAATAGAGCGATCCATGCGGGTACCAGCGAGAGGGAAAAGGCTATGGCATGCAAACGAAATTGCGCGGAGAAATCATCGCCATATGCCTGCAATACACCGGACCAGATGATAGCTAGGGGCAGCAGCCAGCGTAAGCGCGACCAATAAGGATATTTACCCGTGGGAAAGCTGATGAAACCGAGCCAGAGAAAGATAGCAAAGAGATATTCGCCAAAAAAGTACCCGTAGGTTAGCCAGGCCAGTTCGGGCCAGCGAAACGCGATTTGCAGGGCAACCAGTGCCAGGGAAAGTGCTAACCAAGCGCGTACCCACCAGCGAAAGTAAGTACGGGGCAGGACCCTGAAGAGCAGATTGAAGAGTAATGCAATACTGATCACTCCAAAAGTCTGAATCAGTTGTCCCAGGATGCTGAGGCTGGTGAGGTCGGGTAGCAAGATACATCCTCGTCATAAACGAGAGGGGCTTTATCAGCCTAATTGACTACAAGACTATTTTCCAGTCAGTTTTTAACGCAGTGCTGACAACGCTGGTAATTTTTTAGCGTTTCCCTAGGGCTCGCGCGTCAGAGATTTCCCACACGCTTTACAATAGGCTGCGTCATTATCATGGCCTGATTTCAAACAACTGGGGCAGCTGATGGCACGACGCTCGCGCGCCATCTCCTGTGCCAGTTCGGCCGTGAGGATACCGGTAGGAATAGCGATGATCGAATAACCCGTCAGCATAACTGCAGCAGCGACAATCTGCCCCAGGACCGAATGCGGCGTAATATCGCCATAACCGACAGTGGTAATCGTTACGATGGTCCAATAAATACTTTTGGGGATACTGGTAAAGCCGTTGCCGGGGCCTTCAACCAGATACATGATGGACCCGAAGATAATCGCCAGTATGAGTACCGCCACAAAAAAGACAAAAATCTTGCGGCGTGCGTGGAGCATGGCATTGATCAACAGGTTCGCTTCGGACATATAGCGCACCAGCTTCAGGATTCGGAAGATGCGCAACACCCGCAGTAAACGAACAACCAGAAGATAATTTGCACCCGGAAAAAAGATGCTGAGGTAGGTCGGCAGTATCGACACCAGATCGCAGATGCCATAAAAGCTGCGTATGTATTGCCAGCGACCCGGTGAGCAGTAGATGCGCAGACCATATTCTATGGTAAACACAATCGTAAAAAACCACTCGGCGGCCAACAGCAGGCTACCAAATTGTGACGCGACGGATTCAATAGAATCGAGTACCAGCACTAACACGCTCAACAGGATGGTATAAATCAATACCACATCGAAGAGTTTCCCCGCCGGCGTGTCGGTGCCAAAGATGATGATATACAGTTTGTGTTTTAGCGCGGTAGACATAGCATGTTTTATTAACGAATTGATTATCAGGGCAAGGTCGCTCGACCAATCGTATTGGTATCAGTACCGAACCAGAGTGCATTTTCTTTTTCGTCATACACCATATGCCGCACGGTACCGCCACCGCTTTTTATTTCCGTTGGGGTACCAAAGGTATTGCTGGACGGATCAAAGCTCACCAGGCGATTGGGCTGCATGCCTGTTTCAACAAACCACACGTGGCCTTGTTGATCGGCAGCTACAGCATAAGGGCGGGATTTTTCCTGCGCGGGCGTGCGCCACTCATCAATAGCGCCGGTCGAGGGGTTATAACGCCCCAGATGACCTTCGGCATAATCGACATACCACACCATGCCGTCGGGGGTTATCGCCAGCCGGCGCGGACGATTTTCGGCGCGGGGCAAGGTGATTTCAATAATCTTGCCGTCTTCAATGGTGGCGAGTTTGTTGGTGCCAAAAAGTGCAATCCAGGGTTTATCATTCTTGTCGACTAACAAACCGTAAGGACGCGCATTTTTGGTAGCCACCTCGTGCAATGTAATTTTTTCGGTGTCAGTTTTTAGAAAACCAATCTGGTTGCCGCCCTGCACGGTAAACCAGATATCGCCGCCGCGCGTAAAATCCATGGTGTGCACATCGCGAGGCCCTTCGCCGGGCAACATAAATTTCTCGATAGCACCGGTTTCGGGATTGACCAGGCCGATGTGCTCCGCACGATTACCGGCATACCAGGCGCCGCGTTTATTGGCGATCACCGTATGCGGTCCGGTGCCCGCATCCAACGCGTAGCGTTTGAATTCGCCACTGCCGGGGTTGAGCGTGGCTACATAATCGCTGTTTTGGCCGACAAACCAGATTGTATTCGGACCGCCGACCCAGGGATCGCGGGGGAGGGACTTCTCCCAGGGAACCGTCCATTCAGTAATGGTGACCTGTTTTTCGGTAACCTGCTTGGTCTTTTCGGTAATGTCATGTGAGGTGTCTGCGAAGGCAGCACAGGAAAAAAATAACACGCTGACAAGTGCGGACATGCGGGACGATGCGAGCAGCTTCATTGTGCAAACCTCTTATCAATAATTGTCGGTTTTGTTGGCGGCAATGATGAACACCACAGGCGTTAAGGCTATCGTTTTATTGACGCCAGCAGCATATAAAAATTCCTTGGGTGTTGTGTTGATCAGTTCATAGCAACAGAAGCCGGAATTTGAAACACTGGGCATAGCTTAATCGACTACAGCTTTTTATAACAGGAATTAACATGTATTCAACAATTACCCGATTGATCGGCACCGTGTGTATTTTGTCATTGTTTGCCTGCGGCGGCGGTTCATCCTCGGATGGCCCTTCATCAAGTTCGCCTGCCAGTGAACGCTCCAGTTCTTCCGCAAGTTCAACACCTGTCGTGTCTTCAGCCTCCTCCAGCGATGTCAGTAGCTCGGTGTCAATACCATCGTCAGTGAGTAGTGCTTCGCTCAGCTCATCAATCAGCAGCGCGAGCCAAGGCTTCTCCAGCTCATCCGACAGTACGCTATCTGATATTCCCCTGCAAAGCCAGATTACCAAAGTGCAACCGATGACCGGCATTGTGTTATGGGCGGATTCACACAATAGCAGTGTGTTAAAAACCGAAGACGACTACATTCAACTTGAGTACGCCTATGTACGCCCCAGTGATGTGGTGACGGGTGATAACCAGTATGACTGGAGCATGGTGGATAATTTACTGGCGCAAGTGAGTGGGCGCGGTAAACAGGTAATCCTGCGCTGGTACTACGTTTATCCGGGGCGCGAAACGGCGGTGCCGGATTACATCAAAGACGATAGCAATTACCACGAAACTATCGAATCCAGCGAAGGAGAGGACACAGGTTTTCCCGACTGGTCGCACCCTGAGTTACAACAGGCACACCTGGATTTCTATACCGCCTTTGCCGCGCGCTACGACCATGATCCGCGTATCGCATTTTTGCAGGTAGGCTTCGGATTGTGGGGCGAGTACCACATTTACGATCCCGAGGTCCGGTTGGGAGAAAATTTTCCATCCAAAGCCTTCCAGACAACATTTCTAAAACATCTTGATACGGTTTTCGATGAGTTGCATTGGAGTATCTCGATCGACGCCGGTGACAGCAGCAATACGCCGATCGCCAACGATGCTGAATTGCGGGCGCTGCAGTTCGGCAACTTCGACGATTCATTCATGCACAGCGAACACGCGGACTACAACGCGGATATGTGGCGAGTATTCAGCCATACCGCTCGCTATGCACATTCACCCCACGGCGGTGAACTCAGCTACTACTCCGATTATGATCAGGAAAATGCGCTCAACGTTGAGGGCATGTACGGCAGAACCTACGAGGCGTTAAGCGAAGAATTCAACATCACCTACATGATCGGCAACGATCAGCCGGAATACCAGAGCAATGAGCGCATCAAACAAGCGGGCATGGCGAACGGTTATAAATTCCATATCACAGCCTTTCAAGCATCATCATCGCATTCGGTGGTGACTGTTGAGAATCGCGGCATCGCGCCGATTTATTATGACGCCTATGTGGCAATCAATGGTGTGCGGGCTGAACAATCATTAAAAGGCTTGTTGCCCGATGAATCGCTGCAAGTGGAGATTAATGCCGGTGGCAGCGAGCCTGTGCTGACGATTGAAAGTGACCGGTTGGTAGCAGGGCAGGTGATACAGTTTGAAGCAGATTTATAAAGCCTGAAAGAAAAAGAGCCTGATAGCGGGCTCTTTCTCATGCTGGGCATCAATTAGTTATACCGCGTGTCAGTGCTCAGCCCTGACTCGATTGGCCGCACTTCAATCTTGCCTAAGCGGGCGGACGGCCAGTTCAAGGCGATCTGCACAGCTTCTTCCTGATCTTTAACATCAATCAGGAAAAACCCTCCCAACTGCTCCTTGGTTTCCGCAAAAGGCCCGTCGGTAATGGAAGAAATGCCGTTGCGAATTTGCACGGTGTTAGCCTTGCGTGCACTTTGCAGCGGCTCGGTCATAATCAACTTACCGTTTTGGCGCAAGCCATCCACATAAGCCAGGGTTTCATCACGCAAACGTAACCATTCATCGTGCGGCATTTGATGGAAAATGTTTTCATCTTCATAAGCGAGACAGAGAAATTTCATGGATGAATCCTTCAGTGAATACAGTGTCGAGCCAGCTTCTGAATGCAACCGCTGCCGTTTTAGCGGCGGCGGTTAACTTTACGGCTTTTAGACACCGTAGCTGTCTGGGGAGCATAGGGTTTGTTGATCAACAACTGAAAACCGCCAAACGTCATCGCCATCAACCCGACGCAGGTAGCGATAACAAACGCCTCGCGGCTAAAAAGCGCATAGGATAAGGGAATAATCAAAAAGCCAATTGCCAGAAAACCCCAGCCAAGTTTTTGGTTTTTACTCATGATAGTCATCCTGTTATTTTTAGGTACAATGATTGTCAATGATAAAAATTTACTTGATAAAGTATTTTATTCTTTATTCAGCGCATGATTTTTCGTTAATACGCATGATGAAAACTGAAGAAAGTCATTTAAATGAATCGTTATTATCTTCTCAACAATAGGCAGTAGCAATGTTTGGTAGTCATGAACTGCGATGTTGCGAAACCCGATCATTCGCTTCATGACATCCGCGAGATCGGCGTCAATCCAGCTTGCTTGCGCCAGCAGCGTAAATACATCTCTGGCGCTTTGAGGAATGCCCAATCGTTCCTGTCTGATAATATGTTGGCCCATATCAAGCGCAGCTTCGCAGGCGCGTTGTATGTTTAGAATGGCTGCATCCTGGCGGCTATAGTCATTGGCAAAGTTGGGGCCTGCTTTCGCGTATTCCTCGCGTACTCTTTTGATGCATCGCTCAATACTGGAAGCTTTGTTAATGAGAACGTCATTTACCATAAACAGCCCCGTCTTCTCTTATTTCATGCAACAACTCTGCTCTGGCTGTGTCCAGATCGGTTTTCTCACTCAGGATGAAAGCCTCATATAGCCCCGCCTGAACATCCTTTGCCCAGACGCATCGCCCCGTCGTAATAATTTGATATTGCATAACAGTCGATGCGGCGCGCAAATCCAATAGATCCACCTCGTAACCCAGCTTGTTCGCCAGTTGATTAGCCATCTCCCAAAGCAGTAGAGGGTCTGCATAACCCTCAACAAGAACCGCAAGATCCAGATCGCTATGTTCATTTGCAGTATCTTGAGCACGGCTACCAAAGGCATATACAGCCAACACGTTTGGAAGCGCGTCCCGCAGTATCGAACAGATCCATTGTTCAGTATCCGGCTTTATGGAGTAGATGTTCATCGTATGGGTATCTGCTCGGTTTGTTGTTTGTAAGATAAGCGGAATTCTACAAAAAATATAGGCTTATCCCAACAAGTTCAAGGAAAACCATAAAGCTGGTTTGCGTGATCTTCTGTTTCTTTAAAGATTACCCGCATTATTTTCTTCTTCATTCCACTCAGCTGCGTACCCGGCTCTTTTGAGATAATCGCCAATCGAATCGTGAAGTTTCTCTATCCAAAATTCAGTACCGCTTTCGCAGGGCGGGGATGCTCCACCTTGTGCTGAATGAGCGACCAGTCGCCAATAAAACCGGCTGAGGTGGATTGCCTCTGCCCGGGATGCAACGGCGTCCGCTGCGAGGATTTTTTTGGCAAGGGTATCTTGCAGCCGCTCCGCAAAGGCTAACGCCGCTATCTTTTCATCCGGCATACTATAGACAATATTCATATGAGTCGCTCGCTCGGCAGGTATGCGTATTTATAGCTCACTTTCAAAAGCGATGCTCCCTGGGTCCAAAAATCCGGCCGCCCCATTTAGAGAATCCTACCCGATTATCCCTACTTCATGGCTTGTCATTTTACCCTAAGGCTATAAGATGCTTGGCGTCAGCCCATAACGTCCGGCATTGCGTAAAGCGGCCCAATTTCCAGCTCGATGGTTTAACAGGTAGAGAATGCAGAACAAACCTATTGATGAACGTACTTTTTATCGGGGAGTACTGGTGCTGCTAACACTGACCGGGCTTATGGGCCTGGCAGCCAGCGTTTTGCACTACCTGGAGCCGGAACCAGAGCTTATGGATTTAGTCATCCCGCCCCTGGTTAGTCTCGCGAATCTTGCACTTGCGATTTGGCTAATATGTCAGCCGAAGCGCCTCTTACACGTCGTCTATTCAGCTTTTGTTGTAGGCATTGCCGCACTGTCGTTACCGGCCTGGTATTACAGCCTGCGCGCGAATCAATCTCCCGATATTCTGCTGATTAACATTTTCCCGCCTATTTCCTCCTTCCTCATTATTCTGATTGTGCTGGTGATGGTCATACTTCCACCGCGGCGCGCCTTTCCGATTATGATCGCGGCCTGGGCGTTAAACGCGGTGCCGATCCTGGGTTATTTATTGACACATAAAGAGGAATTCTGGTCACCGCGCGGCCAGGAAATGTTTATGAGTTATGGTTTGGCTATTTTATTGTTATTGGTTTTACTGCCGTTTCAATACCGGGCGCGTCTGCAAATTGAGCGCTTACAACATGATAATTCCCATATGCACAAACTGGCCGAACGCGATGAACTGACGCGACAATATAATCGTTGGGGCGGCCAGCGATTGCTCGATGATTTTATGCGTAGCGGCGTCGCCGGCAGCATCATTATGTTGGACATTGATCACTTCAAGCAGATTAACGATACCCACGGTCACCTGATAGGCGATAGCGTGTTACAACAATTTGCAACGCGTGTGAGTGGCGCACTACGCAGTGACGGTTATTTGATTCGTTGGGGCGGTGAAGAATTTCTGGTTGTGATTCGCGGGATTGCAGAACAGGATGTGTTGACGGTGGCAGAGCGGTTGCGCAATGCAATTAATCGAGAACTGTTTCCCGGGGTAGGCAAATTGACTGCCTCAGGCGGCGCCACGTCACGGCGAGAAGATGACACCTTGGAAAGTTTAATTGCACGGGCGGATAAAGCGCTTTATGAAGCCAAGGTGAATGGTCGTGATCAAGTGGTGTGTGACTAACATCTCCTCGGGACATCCAGAATTCCGAAAATGATCAGTAGTTGGCAATTTACTTTTCTTAATATATTAACCAGGCAGATACCACTTCGATTAGCTGGCTGATTTCAGCATCTTCATATCGAGTTTTCAAAATTCTCTGCACCTCAATTCAAGCTGAATATTGGCTAGAACCATCAGGCCAGCATCAGGTCTTTTCCTCGTATTTTGCAATCCGGGTTTTTTACGCATTGATTCAATAATCATCACGCTATGTGGCATTGCACACAGTCTTTAAAAAGATCTTTGAGGATCATGCCTCTACCTAACAAGAAAAGCCCCCCGATGTTTACGTTTCGTTCTTTGCACTCCGCTTTTTATTTCAAATCATGCAATAACACCGATTAACTACGGAGAATTTTATGCCAATGCGATTAACACCATCAGCGCTGTTCTTGAAAATACTATTCCTGAAAAGTTGCCTTACGGCGTTTCTGTTAGCGAGTGCAAGCCTTGCCAACGCCCAAGCTACCTCTTGGCAGTATTGCGCTAACGAAAATAATACATGCACGTTTTCAGGTGCGAAATTAGTTCGCTACGGCGCTGGCACAGTGTGGACCCAGCGTTTACAGATCAATTCTGTCAGCTGCAATAACGCGACTTTTGGCGATCCCTTACCTGGTACGTATAAGCGCTGCGAAATTGCGGAACCGCAATGGACAACATGTGCAAATGAAAATCAAACATGTACATTCAGTGGCAAAAAAATTGTCCGCTACGGTGCTGATACCCGGTGGAGACAAGGCGAATTTACGAATCAAGTGGAATGCAGAAACAGCGTATTTGGCGATCCGGCGGTAGGCACTTTTAAATCCTGTCAAATCGCGAATGGGGTGAATGACACCACAGCACCTACGCCGCCCACCAATCTGAGATTGTCCAATCTCACCTGTACATCGGCTACCTTGAGTTGGAATGCAGCGACAGACGACATTGCCGTTTCAGCCTATGACGTTTATCACGATGGTCAATTTATGGTGAACGTAGACGGTACAAAACTTTCCGCTGCGTTAACCCTGGAGCCAGGAGCGAACTGGGGTTTATATGTTAATGCTGTTGATGCGGCTGGCAATGTGTCGCAAGCAAGTACCACACTTCAAGTGGGCGTTCCGCAATGTGAAACAGATGTGACGCCACCAACAACTCCGACAAACGTTGAAGGCGCCGCGACCGGCACTTCGATAACGCTGAGCTGGACGGCATCCACCGATAACGTTCAAGTGACGGGTTACGATATTTATCGCAATAACGCAAAAGTCGGCACCACACCTGACCTGACTTACGTTGATTCGGGATTAACAGCTAATACAACCTACCAATACTCGATAGCAGCACGTGATGGGCAAGAAAATGTTTCCGCACGTAGCGCCAATATTAGCGTGACCACCGGTAGCGTTTGTTCCAGCCCGGTTTGCTCGGTTGAACAAGTCACAACCGATACTGATATCCCATGGGGATTGGTAGCGCTGCCAGATGGTTCCATTTTGTATAGCCGTCGCGATGCGCACGACATTATTCGACTGCATGATGGCGTCAAGACAACTGTCGGCACTGTGCCGAACGTGGAAAGTACTGATGGCGAAGGTGGATTGCTAGGTCTTGCGGTTACCCAGGATTTCCCAGCCGACGACCCATGGCTTTATATATTCCACACCAGCGCTACCGACAATCGTGTTGTGCGGATTCAATATATAAACGACGAACTGGATTTATCAACGCAAGAAGTTTTGTTAACCGGCATTCTACGCAATAAATTTCATGATGGAGGCAGACTGCGCTTTGGCCCTGACGGAAAATTATATGTTGCAACCGGTGATGCCCAGGCAGCCAACAGCGCACAAGATATCAATAGCCTCAATGGCAAGATATTGCGAATGAACCCCGATGGCAGCGTACCCTCCGATAATCCTTTCAGTAATTATGTATGGACCTATGGTCATCGCAATCCGCAAGGATTAGCGTTTGATTCTTCAGGTCGCTTATGGCAGCAGGAATTCGGCGACGGCTCGCTTGACGAAACGAACCTGCTGGAAAAAGGCGGTAACTATGGCTGGCCGATTTGTGAAGGCACGCTGTCTAAATCCGGTAGCGGATGTGCTACACCGGGCTTCATAGCGCCCAGGAAGACGTACAGAACGGCAGATGCATCATGTAGTGGTATAGCGATTCTGGAAGACGTACTGTACATCGCATGCCTGCGCGGAAACCGCGTTTATCGCCACGACATTAACGGCAGCGACCTCACCAATTCGCAGCAACTTTTTGTGGGCACTTACGGCAGGATACGGACTGTAGAACCAAGTATTGAAGGTGATTTATGGATGACAACCTCAAACAACGGTGACAAGGATAGTACGCCTAACAACAGCAATGAAGAAATTTTCAAAGTGTATCTGAACAGATAACATCGAAAAAGATCAATGCCGCTCATAGGGCGGCATTGATCTTCCAGTCGAAGAAACGGTCCAGTGTGTCTCTATACAACAACATACAACTACCCTGGTTCATCGTTCAACAATGTTCCGTCAATGTGATAATTAACTAGTGACGATCATTGCCTAAATACCGCGTCAACACCGTCTGCCAATCGTCATTGGCAATTACGCGCAAGAGTGCCAGATTCAATGGGCCACGCAACGGACTATCTTGCTGTACGGCAATAGCATAATCCTGGCGTTCGAATGTCTCTGCTAGCACATCGGTGCGTTTTGGATATTGTTGGTGAGATAGGTGCAACAATATTGGCCGATCATAAACGACCGCTTGAAATTGTCCTTTTGCGAGGCCCTCAGTGGCGGTTGCCAGATTGGGTTGTGGGGAAAAGCCTATTCCGTTGTCACGCAAAAATTCAGCGCTGACAGAATTTTTTACTGTTGCGACACGAACGTTCGGCAAATCATCCAACCCGCGCACACGGGAATCCAGTTGGCTGACGGTAAGGCTCGTGGTGATTGCGGCGGTAAAGCTCGACACAATAATCAAACCGGCAAACATCCATATTAAACCCACGACACGTCCGGCAAGGGTAATGGGTGCTTTATCCCCATAACCGACAGTGGTCATTGTCACTGCCGCCCACCAAAAACTTGAACCAATACCCTCGGCGGGTGAACCGCCAAACATGGCCTGATTTTTATGGCGCTCGGCGAGCCAAAGAAAAACGCCTACCAACAGCAATAGCCCACACAAAGCCGCAATAACCAACATGAATTTCCAGGAGAAGAAACGCTGAAACATATCGATGACCGAGCTTTCCTGACGGGTAACCGCGATAGCCAAACCGGTGGTGTGAAAAGGGTGAGTAAAATCTATTTGTTGTTCCCGCTTCGCCGTGACCGTTAATGCGGCCACGGAAACATCTAATGTGCCATCTTGCAGGCCGCTGATAAGCTCCGATAAGGGCGTCTCGCGAAATTCATACTGCAGTCCCATCTCTTCCGCAATGCGTTGCCATAATTCAATGCTGATTCCGGAGAATGTGCCATCCTCCTCTTTTATCACAAACGGTGGCGCTACCTTGGTCCCGATAATGAGCGGTGCGTTCTCGTTAGATTGAGCGAAGCAGGGCAGAGAAAGGAGCAGGCAGGCGAGATAAATTAAAATGCGATACATAGTGGGCCTCATTGTCACATCCATCCGAAGGGCTGATGAGTCAAATCAGACAGAGGAAAGACTGTACAATTGGAGATGACTTTTGTATTGGTCGAGAAATGATACAGTGTATTAGGTTAGTGTTCAAAGATCTCAAAAGAGGCAATGAATGGCGAGGCTACTTTCCCTGATTATTAACTGATTAGCTCAGGTGTAAATAGTGCTATGTAAAATGACGGATCTAGTTAGGGACAACTGTACTTGAATTATCCTAAAGCTCTAACTCACTTGTAGTTAGAATCGATCTTGGCTCGAACTAAACCTTTTGAAGAAGAAACCTCCCTAAAGGGACAAATTCAGTGGTTCCTATAGGATGCACAGATTTATTTATTCTATGCAAGTGAGGCGAGATGCTTGACTGATTACCTAATACTTGAAGTCCTAGGTGTTCTTGCTCCGCCGAGGTAATAGCAAGTTTACCTTTTATCATGTCTCTCCAATTAGGTTCGTTTATGGAGAGATGTATCCCTTCAAAGTTGATATAACCAAGCCGTGCTGTTTCAATGATTGATTTTATAAGCACCAAATATTTTTCACAGATTTTCTTCCATTGGTTTGCTTCCAATGATTCTGCGATTGCGCAAAGTTCTTTAAATAGCTGCTCAGGTGTGCAGAAGTTGCAAAGCGATGATCCAAAAAAAATCAACCAGTCATAGAATAGTTCAGGGTTTTGTGCTGTGCTGAACCAACGATCACCAATTAGTGACATCAACTCTAAAGTAATACCTGCTTGAGTTTGTAGATTTAGAACTTCGATTGCGGTGAGCTGCTTCGATTTGAGGATAGCGCCTTCAAGATATGAACGACTATAGACTTTTCCATAATCATTAACCAAGCCGACATGCTTTCGAGTGTTTCGATTAACTGAGCCAACCATCCTGACCAAAAATGCGATGTCAAGGTTACATTTTTCTGGATTAAATCCTATAGCAGCTTCATGTAAAGCTTGTTGAAGCAGTGTATATATGTAGAACTCATGGTTCTTGATGGGGGTTTCGAGTATCCAAAGCAGTGTGTATTTTTCCCCGTCGAATACCGTGGCGGTGGGTAGTGGAATACCCTTATTTTCTAATCTTAACGTTAACAGAATGTAAGTGTTCCATTCCACTTTTGGCACTTGTAGGTGAAGACAGTTGGAGTGAGAAAAATTGAGTAGTAGTGGCTGGCCTGAAAAGGCTGCGGTTGAAAAATATATCTCTTCTAATCCGCATGCTTGGCGCGATATTTTTGCAAGGTCAATAGTAGATATTTGGGTTTGCACATAAGACTTTTGCCGCCTCCTGTGCAAAACAAGATTTCCAGCTTGCCCATCCCTAGGATGAAACATCCGAAAAAACTCCTCAGGGCGAGCAAAATTCATTTTGGTTTCACCTACTTTTCAGGGGAAATAGGAAAACTTACATTTCATACCATATATTGTGTATATATACTTACAAAACACAATATATGGTATTTTTACGGCTGGCTAATAATTTTTAGTTATTGTGGCTAAATTTAGCTCTATCTTGTTGGAATATGTGGCGAGGTTAGATTAGAAAGAGAGCTGCCAAGAAGAAGTTACCACGACCGCTGGGCGGCACTATTTGGAAGGCATGCAGGAGTTGAATTCAGGCTTAGTTGCGGATGATACTTATATTTAGAGCTGTGTTAGAGCTGCTGTTCAAGATAAGCTCACATGCCTGAACTTCGCCCAAGTGAGCTTTCCTATACGATAGAGATAGCTGTTGTTTACAATTAGGGGGAATGCCTCATAGCCCACTGTATATGATCAATCAATACCTGCAATAAATCAGGCGAGATGGATCGCAATCAATATTGGTGAGTATATTAGAATTAAAGTTTAATTGAATTAGCACAATTTTTTGGTTCGGATAAAAATGAAGAAGAATAATAGAAAAAAAAGAGTTGTATATGTGATTGGAGCTGGCTTCTCCGCTGGGCTTGGATTTCCAACAATTACTAATTTGCTGCCAAAATTTCTTAAAAAATTAGATAATTCATCTTTATTTCATGAGATAGAAAGAATAATTAGCTTTCATCATCCAAAATTTAATATAAAAGATAAAGATACCTTCCCTAATGTGGAATTGTTGTTATCTGAAATGCAGGCAAATGAACAATTATTTAGAGCGAGTAGGATTACTGATGGAAATTTTAAAGCTGATGATTTGGTCAATATAAGGCAAGAATTTCTCTTTGAATTGGCAAGTTGGTTTCATGAATTGCAAAAAAAATCTTTAAGAAATAAGCCATTATGGCTAGAAAAATTTGTAGATAGAATTCAACAAGAGCAGGCGCAGATTATTTCATTTAATTGGGATTTGGTGTTAGATGAGCTTCTATTTGGTGAATCCCATGATCGGGGGAATTATGGATTTGGACGACGTCGTGATGGGGTTCGTTTAATTAAGCCTCATGGATCTCTTAACTGGTATGAGGGAGATACGGGCCGCTATATAAAGAAAGATAAAAAATACAGATTAACAGGAAGCAAAGAAAAGCCATTCTTTGCTTTTATGCATTATCGTGGCGTTTTTTCAACAAAGCGTACGTATATGCCTTTAATTATTCCACCAGTACAGATAAAGCAGTTCCGAGGGGCTTTGTACAGGCGGCTTTGGCAAGAAACAGTTCATATCATTAGCGAGGCGCATGAAATTAATTTTCTAGGTTATTCTTTGGCTAGTGCAGATTTTCATGCACGTTTTATATTGAGATGTGGTTTTCATAATCAGACAGAGGGGATTATCAAAGCCGATGGTACGCGAGAGGCACCTACGGGGCCTGCGGAGGTGGTAGTTGTAGATCCATCTGAAGCGAGTCAAAAGCGAATTAAGGATGTGATAGGAAACGATTGCGACTATATGTGGCATAAAAAGACAATAGAAGATTGGGTTCTTTCTAAAAAATAATATGTGTTGAGTGTTAGTTGTTAACACCAGAGCTTCTGCTGCCCATATTGAGAATAAGGAGGCTTTTAAAATAGTTGTAGGGGTTTGGATTGCCGAGTTTTCCATGAATCTATTGAAATCTTTACACCATTGGTAAAAAGCCCTCCAAAAGGAGGGCTTTTTATTTCTCATGTCATGAGATGTGTCGCGCTATGACATCGGATGCGTCGCTTATGACACAGGTTGTGTCGTTCGCCGCTAGCCCTTACTTAATCCCAGCTCAAAGCCCCACCAGTCTGATACTCAATCACGCGCGTCTCAAAGAAATTCTTCTCCTTCCGCAAATCCATAATCTCACTCATCCACGGGAAGGGATTCTGTGCACCTGGATACTGCTCTTTCAAGCCAACTTGCGAGCAGCGGCGGTTGGCGATGAAGTGGAGGTATTCTTCCATCATGGCGGCGTTCATGCCGAGGACGCCGCGGGGCATGGAGTCGCGGGCGTAGGCGATTTCGAGTTCGGTGCCTTGCAGGATCATCTGGATAACTTCTTGCTGGAATTCTTGCGTCCACAGGTGCGGGTTTTCCAGTTTGATCTGGTTGATCACGTCGATGCCGAAGTTCAAGTGCATGGATTCGTCGCGCAGGATGTATTGGAACTGCTCGGCGACGCCGGTCATCTTGTTGCGGCGGCCCATGCTGAGGATTTGGGTAAAGCCGCAGTAGAAGAAGATGCCTTCGGTGACCACATAGAAAGCCACGAGGTTGCGCAGCAGTTCCTGGTCGTTTTCCGGGGTGCCAGTTTTGAAGGTGGGGTTGCCGAGGCTTTGGGTGTGCTTGAGGCTCCACGCGGCTTTGTTGGCAACGCTGGGTAATTCGCGGTACATGTTGAAGACTTCGCCTTCGTCCATGCCCAGGGATTCGATGCAGTATTGGTAGGCGTGGGTGTGGATGGCTTCTTCAAACGCCTGACGCAGGATGTACTGGCGGCACTCGGGGTTGGTGATCAAGCGGTAGATCGCCAGTGCGAGGTTGTTGGCGACCAGTGAGTCGGCGGTGGAGAAGTAGCCGAGGCTGCGCATGACCAGGCGGCGTTCGTCTTCGGTGAGGCCGTCTTTGCTGCGCCACAGGGCGATGTCGGCGGTCATGTTCACTTCTTGCGGCATCCAGTGGTTGGAGCAGCCGTCCAGGTATTTTTGCCAGGCCCAGTCGTATTTAAAGGGTACGAGCTGGTTAAGGTCGGCGCGGCAGTTGATCATCATCTTGTCGTCAACCTGGATGCGCGCGGCGCCCATTTCCAGTTCTTCGAGGCCGGGGGTTGGGTCGAGGTCAGCCAATGCAGCGCGGGCTTTGGCCAGTTCGGGGCTGACTTTTTCGTTGGGGTTGTTTGCCGGTGCGGCAGCCTGGGCTTCAGTGTCTGCCGGGCGTGCGGGGGCTTTCGGCTCGCGGTAGGCGGGGGCCGATTTTGCTTTGGGGGTTTCTTCGTTGTTGAAATCGTCCCAACTCAGCATGGGTTTGGTCCTTTCTGTTGAGGGTTTTAAGTCGCCAGGGCCTGGGCCTGGTTGCAAGTGTTTTGTGCCCTGATCGGGCTTATTTGTCGGATTACGCCGCTGTGCGGCTAATCCGACCTACGTTTTAGTTTGACCGGAGGGCGGTCGGGGTTATCCGACCGAATCCGGGTTATTGGCATGCTTCGCAGTCGGGGTTGTCGATGGAGCACGCCTTGGGTACCGGGGCGGCTTCGCTGAAGCTGCTGGCTTCCTTGGCAGGTGCCGCGGCGACGCCGTTGCTGCCACCACCGGAGGAAACCGCGTTGAGCGAGCCGGTGTTAATGGTGGATTTTTCCGTGGTGGTTGCGGCCAGGGCACGGAGGTAATAGGTGGTTTTCAAACCACTGAACCAGGCCATACGGTAGGTGATGTCCAGCTTCTTGCCGTTGGCACCCGCGATATACAGGTTGAGGCTTTGTGCCTGGTCGATCCACTTCTGGCGACGGCTGGCGGCTTCCACAATCCAGCGCGGCTCGACTTCAAACGCGGTGGCATAGATGGCTTTCAGGTCGGCCGGGATGCGGTCGATCTTTTGCACCGAACCTTCGTAGTACTTGAGGTCGTTGACCATCACGCTGTCCCACAGGCCGCGTTCTTTCAGGTCGTGTACCAGGTGCGGGTTGACCACGGTGAACTCGCCGGACAGGTTGGATTTCACGTACAGGTTTTGATACGTCGGCTCAATGGATTGCGTAACGCCGGTGATGTTGGAGATAGTCGCCGTCGGCGCAATCGCCATCACGTTGGAGTTACGCATACCTTTGGTTTTCACCTCTTCGCGGAGCGTGTCCCAATCGAAGGTCTGGCTGCGGTCGACCTTGATGTAGTTTTCACCCCGGTTTTGTACCAGCAGGTCGATAGAGTCGATGGGCAGTGTGCCCTTGCTCCACAAGGAACCATCGAAGGTCGAGTATTTACCGCGCTCTTGCGCCAGTTCGCACGATGCTTTGATGGCGAAGTAGCTGATGGCTTCCATGGAGGTATCGGCAAACTGCACGGCGTCATCGGAGCCATAGGCAATACGTTGCAGGTACAGCGCATCCTGGAAGCCCATCAGGCCCAGGCCGATGGGGCGGTGACGCAGGTTAGAGGCCTTGGAGGTCGCCACGGCGTAGTAGTTAATGTCGATCACGTTGTCGAGCATACGGATCGCGGTTTTCACGGTGCTTGCCAGTTTGGCCTGGTCCAGCTTGCCGTCGACAATGTGTTGCGCCAGGTTCACTGAACCCAGGTTACACACAGCGATTTCTTCGTTGGCCTTGGTGTTGAGGGTGATCTCGGTACACAGGTTGGACGAGTGCACCACGCCCACGTGTTGCTGCGGGCTGCGCAGGTTGCACGGGTCTTTAAAGGTCATCCACGGATGGCCGGTTTCAAACAGCATGCCCAGCATCTTGCGCCACAGGTCCAGCGCGCGGATGGTTTTGTGGACCTTGATCTTGCCTTGGGCGGCCAGTTGTTCGTAATGCTCGTAACGCGCTTCGAATGCCTTGCCGTAGAGGTCGTGCAAATCGGGCACGTCATTGGGCGAGAACAGGGTCCAGCTCTTGTCGTCGAACACGCGCTTCATGAACAGGTCGGGAATCCAGTTGGCGGTGTTCATGTCGTGGGTGCGGCGGCGGTCGTCACCGGTGTTTTTACGCAGTTCGAGGAATTCCTCGACATCCATATGCCAGGTTTCCAGATAGGCACACACGGCGCCTTTGCGCTTGCCACCCTGATTGACGGCCACCGCAGTATCGTTGGCCACTTTCAGGAAGGGTACAACGCCTTGGGATTTACCGTTGGTGCCTTTGATGTAGGCGCCCAGTGCGCGCACGGGGGTCCAGTCGTTGCCCAGGCCGCCGGCAAATTTGCTGAGCATGGCGTTGTCTTGCATGGCGCCATAGATGCCGTGCAGGTCATCGGGCACGGTGGTCAGGTAGCAGGACGACAGCTGTGAACGCAGGGTGCCGGAGTTAAACAGGGTCGGGGTGGAGCTCATGTAATCGAAGGACGACAACAGGCGGTAGAACTCAATGGCACGTTCTTCGCGGTTCTCTTCCTGAATTGCCAGGCCCATGGCCACACGCATAAAGAACACCTGCGGCAGTTCAATGCGCACGTCGTTGCTGTGGATAAAGTAGCGGTCGTACAGGGTTTGCAGGCCGAGGTAAGTGAATTGCAGGTCGCGGTCCGCGATCAGTGCTTTGCCCAGCGCTTCCAGGTCAAAGTTCAGCAGCTCCGGCGACAACAATTCCAGCTCTACACCCTTCTGGATGTAAGCGGGCAGGGCGCGGGCGTAGTACAGCTCCATATCGGACTGGGTGGCTTGAGTCGCCACGCCGAGGAATCCCAGGGCTTCGGCGCGCAGTTTGTCGAGCAAAAGACGGGCAGTGGCAAAGGAATAGTTGGGTTCTTTTTCCACCAGGGCGCGGGCGGTAATCACCAGCGAGGTGTTGACGTCTTTCAGGTTCACGCCGTCATACAGGTTGCGCATGGCTTCATCGAGGATGGCTTTTTCATCCACACCGGTCAGGCCCACACAGGCTTCGCTGACGATAGTGCGCATGCGGCCAATATCCAGCGGCGCGCGGGTGCCATCTTCCAGTACCACATTAATACTTGGGTAATCCGGGTCGGCGGATACGGCCTGGGCGCGTTTCTGGGCGCGCATACGGGCGTGTTCTTCACGGTACAGCACATAGTCACGCGCGATCTTTTGTTCACCGGAACGCATCAGGATGAGCTCAACCTGGTCCTGGATTTCTTCGATATGGATGGTGCCACCGGAGGGCATACGACGCTTGAAGGTCGCAGTGATTTGCTTGGTGAGATTGTCGACGGTTTCGTGTACCCGGCTCGATGCAGCAGCGGTGCCGCCTTCAACGGCCAAAAACGCCTTGGTCATGGCCACGGCGATCTTGCTGGCATCAAAAGGAACTACAGTCCCATTGCGCTTGATGACGCGCAACTGACCCGGCGCGGTGGCCGAAAGGTTGGTGCCGTGGTGGTGTTCTGCTTGTGATTGGGTGCCGGTGGCCGGGGTAATATCAGTTTCTGTATGCATAGGTGGCTCCGCCTGATTCCGTCGAGGGAGTGAATGTTTGTAAGTCGTTTATATAAAAATGATTAAGCAACAGCTGTTGAGTCAATAACGTCTGGATCAATAGTTGTTAAATCAGTTAGCGCTTGAACAGCGCTAATTGTTGGGTTTCGCGGTCATGGCTGGTACCTCTTTAGCCGTGTTTTAGCCGTGTCATCACTGTGGATTGGAAACCACTGTATGAGTTGCCTGGTGCAGATCCGTCTATTGAGTACTGGCACGCCGGGTGGCGCTTCGGCGTATCTTTCTTTATGTCCATGCACAAAGTTCAAGTAGTGCATGAAGTCTTGGGTGCTAAGCGGTTAATACAACTCAAAAAAACCACGTGCACCTGATCCAGTAGTTCAATTTGCAGGACCGGTTTACACGCAATAATGGCTGTGAATCAATTGTGGGAGTCAGGGTGACTGCGCCACAGCTAAACCCCATATATAGGGGTGTTTCACATGTGGGCTACAAGATAATGCGGTTTTTTGTTTATTGCAAGCGGAGAAAGCTGGGGGCTGGTTGTGGATAAAGTGTGGGTAATTCGTTGTAACCGCGCTATAACGGGGATTGGGCAGACATACCCGATCCCGGCTCCATTTAGACTTTTTACTTATGCTCAAAATCGTGAGTTATTCCCCAAACTTTTACTGCAGCGGAATAACTGTTCATTCAACGCTACTCAATGATGACACGCGTGTTTGGCGTCACAGTCCTTGTGGGCCGAATGAAGATGCCAAACGCCAAGCGAACACCCAGAATCCATTTGATCGTTTCATAGCCAAGCCAGCATCCAAAACAGGTAAAAGCCGCCACCATCATTGGCTCCAGGATCGGACCGAAGGGCGAATCAAGGAAATAAGCGCGCAGCCAATAAATACCCAACACAATAAAAGTTTGATGGAGGATGTACCAACAGTAGACGGCTTGATTGGCATAGCGAACCTGTGGCGAGGACCGGTTTAACCAGACCTGAGCGTAGCCAATAATGGCCATAATCCACAGCCAGCCGTTGGCGGACCAGATCAATCCACGCAGTGGACCCTCCACAGTTGCCAGTGCGGCCCAGTAGTGGCTGAGCTCGCCACCACGAACATAAAACACAATGGCGGCGTAGCTAGCGAGCGCGAGGATCAATGACAGCAGGCACAGCTTACCTAGGCTGTCCCACAGCCGTGTGCTACGAACGAACCCGAAGCCAAGCAGAAAAACGGCAAAGTAGCGAGCGTGGTTGTACCAGTCGTCTACCAGTTTATGGGTAGTGGGAAACTGCTCCCACAGCCATTCGCCTATGCCGAAGAGCACCAGGATTGGGAGCACATAGAGCAGGCTCAAGGGCAGCCTGTCGGCCAAGAGCCTTGCTTGATTTGCAACAGCGGGACGATTGAAAACCGGATAAATCATCCAGATCAGCACGATGTATACAAACAGGTAAGGCAGATACCAGAGGTGGTTCCAGATGACGTTGGAGCCGGAGAATCGGCCGTAAGCCGGGGGTAAAGGATCACCGAACCCGAATGGAAACCCCAGGTAGTGGCGCCAGAACTCCAGATAACCCATGTCAGGAATAGCACCCGCCATCTTCGACTCCACAAATGACTGGGGTGCCACAATCACCAGGCTGCCCACGACCAGGGGCAATAGCAGTTTGCGCGTGCTGGCAAGTATAAATCTCCAGCCGTGGTATCGGTGGAGCTGGTAGGATACCGCCGCACCGCTGATCAGAAACAGCAGCGACATGCGCCACTGATTGGACCAGAGCATCGGGTATTGCAGAAGTTCGCTCTGATACACGCTTTTGATATGCCAGCCCCAGTCGGCCACGTAAGCCATGCCCAGGTGGTACACAATCAGCAGCCCAAAGGCCAGCACACGCAGCCAATCCAGTGCATGACGTCGTTGCTGGGACCAATGAACCGGGGTTTGCGGTAGAGCAATAGTCATGAATAATCTCCGACAGGGGACGATGAATGCCCGCACAATTGCCGGCCTCAAGTGCGCAGTGTGCCCGCAACCGAACCTGGATCGTCCCGGTAAGTGATTGAATGACAAGGGGTTGTGATAACCGGCAGCCAGCCGGGGCAAACGGCGGAGAGTTTTTATGCGAAGGTTGGATATCTAGAGTGAACACCAGCGACAACACCGCCACACGGTTAAAAACCCACTTCCTCGCCCACCAGCACCTCTGGCAACCGGTGCTATTGATAGCGTGGGGATTTCTGAACACGCTGCTGCTTGCCACGACCTCGTTGATGGAGATTCGCCGTCACGACAGCAATATTGCCGCGTGGGAACCCTTTTGTTGGGAAGCATCCAGCACCCTTATCGTCCTGCTGAGCGTCTGGCCGATACTGCGCATCCACGCCTGGCTCCAGGCACGTTTGGGCTTGGCTGGCCTATTGGTGGCTCACGCGCTCCTGACCCTGCCGTTTTCCCTGATCCATGTGTCGGGCATGGTGGGGCTGCGCGAGTTGGTGTACTGGATGATGGGTTCTGATTACAACTTTGGCGATCTGGGTTATGAGTTGCTGTACGAATATCGCAAGGATGCCATGACCTACCTGATTATTTTATTGGTAGGCACCAGCTATCAATTTATCGTCCGACGTTTGCAAGGTGAGGCGAGTTACATGGATGAAAGCGAAACTTCATCCACGCCGCTACCGGACCGCCTGTTGGTCAAAAAGCTGGGTAAGGAGTTTCTGGTGGCAGTGTCCGATATCCGTTGGGTTGAAGCCTCCGGCAATTACGCTAATTTGCATGTAAAAGACAGCGTATACCCCATGCGAATCACTCTTAGTCGCCTGGAGTCTTTATTACCGCGGGACATGTTTATTCGGATACATCGCTCACTGATTGTTAACCTTGGCAGCATCAACCATATTCAGCCCACCGAAGCGGGAGATTACGGTGTGTTTTTACATACGGGAGAGGAGTTAACGCTGTCGCGGCGATATCGTGATGCGTTTAAAGCGGCAATGGGGGAGTGCGGGTAAGTCAGGAGAAGACATAATAAAAAGGGCTGATCCATCAGCCCGCATGTCGGTCATTGATTGTGAATTTTTAAGTGTCGTCCTTACCAGCTTCCATGCCATGTTTCCCTTATCAATCCTTTCCTAAAGAGTTTTTAACTACCGATCATTCCGCCATCGTTTTTGGTCACGATAACCGTGGCAGAGCGGGGGCGAGAGGTGCCGCCGCCTGGCCAGTGGCTGGTGAAATCACCCACCGCTGAGCGATCGCCGGGATGTTGGATGTTGACGAACATGGTCTTGAGATCCGGTGTGGCGTGAACGCCAGTCACCTCGCAATCCATCGGGCCGACCAGGAAGCGTTTGGTTTCTTTGGTCACAGGGTCGGCAGCGAGCATCTGGTTGTTACCGAATGGGCCGTCGCCTTGTTGCGAACCGCTCATGTCCGTTTGAATCCAGAGCACGCCGCGTGAGTCGATCCACAAACCATCAGGGCTGGCAAAGTGGTTGTCGGCAGTCAGGCTGATCTCGCCCGTTGTGGTGCCTACATCGCCACCCAGCAGGAAGATATCCCACTCAAAGGTATTGGCATCGGCGTTTTCGCGCCAACGGATGATATGACCAGTGCGGTTTTCAGGGCGTGGATTAGCTGCATCGGTAACGGTGCGGCCACTGTTGTTGGTCAGTGTGAAGTACACCTCGCCGGTGTCCGGATGCACGGCACCCCACTCCGGGCGATCCATCTTGGTCGCGCCCATCACATCGGCCGCGAGGCGGGTGTTGATAAGCACATCGGCCTGATCAGCAAAGGTCACCTCAGCGTCGGCCGCTTTGGCAATAAAGTCCGGGTTACTGATATCCAATGGCAGCCAATCGCCAGAACCGTCTTCGTTAAATTTAGCTACGTACAGCGTGCCGTTATTCAGCAAATAACCACCAGCAATGGCAGCGTAATAATTGTCTGCCGATACATATTTGTAGATGTATTCGTTGGTGGAGTCGTCACCGGAATAACACACAATGGGCTTGCCTTCTTCTGCCGGAGCAAAGATAACGCCCTCATGGCCAAAACGACCCAAAGCTGTACGTTTTTGCGGTTTGCTTTCCGGGTCAAACGGATCGATTTCTACCATCCAGCCAAAGGTGTTGGGTTCGTTGCGGTAGTCATCCGCTGCGGTTGCGCCCAGCGTGCTCGCGTCAAAACGGGCATACAAATCTTCACCAGATTCTGCTGTTTCCCAATAAAAACGACCATGATCGTCCGGTACGCCATAGCGCGAATGTTCGCGTGGCATAGTGGCGTCTTTATTGACAAAGTAACCCGCCCAGTTTTCTTCAGCCGTCAGGTAGGTATTCCAGGGTGTCAGGCCGCTGCCGCAGTTATTGAGCGTGCCACGGGTCTCGGTTCCGTTGGGGCTGTATTTGGTGGAGAGTTTGGCCGATGCCATAACCGGGCCGCGAATATCCATAGGTGTTGCGCCGGTAATACGACGGTTAAATACACTGCCCTCTACCACTGCCCAAACATTATCGGTTTTGCGAATGTGGATAACACTTACACCGTGACCAGCAACTTCTTTGCGGACTTCATCGGTCGGTCTTTTGCCGTCAACGCTGGTAGGGCCGTTGGTATGAAATACGTTGGGGTCAAAGTACTCGTGGTTCATAACCAGGAGGCCTTCATCGGAATTGGTGCCGGTTGTTTTAGCATCCATCGGCAGGAAGAAAATGCCGTCATGATGTGCGCCAACCTGTTGTTCCTGATCTGCCCCAGTGTTGCTGCCATCGTCATTAAAGGCGGGGAGGCTACCAGTCAGGGGAGTGCCCCAAGGTACAAAAGCGGTGGCGGTATAACCTTCAGGTACAAGGATGGTGTCCGGGCGAGCGGCGGCAATTGCGGTAAATCCTAGCATTGGTGCAGCAGATGAGGATGAGGAACTGGTTGAGCTACTTGCCGTGCTGGAAGACGACGAGGAAGAGCTGGAGTTATTGTCATCGTCATCACTACCACAACCAACCAGGCTGATACCCATAAAGGTGGCAACAGCTGCACCGACGCCACCTTTCAGGAAAGCACGACGCTGTTGGCGCGCATCCAGAATGGCAGCAAATGTGGGGTTGTCAGAAAAATTGGATAGCGGCTCTTCGCCACTGTTGTCGATCACAAGCGGGGTATTTTTTTCAATCATGAGGTGAGGACTCCAGCTGGACGGTTGTATTGTTTGATTTTGTTAACCAGCGAATTAAACGCCATGCATATGGCAGTTCTGCGACAAAATGACGAAGCTTTGATGACAGCCTATTTCCGCTGATGCAAAACCCTGGCCCTCATTAGCCTGTTAAGATGCGCAGCTTTCTCACCCGGTTTTTTCAAGGTTGAATTATGCTCAGCGAACTCTTCGCCATCCTTGCACCCATCGTCATCAGCGTCTTGATCGGTTTTATCTGGGGCCGCTCCGGCACAGCTTACCCGGCGGACTTCGTCTCGCGCATCGTCATGTATGTGGGCACGCCCTGTTTGATTATTTCGGCAATGAGCAAGGTGGAGGTGGATGCAGCGGTGATGGGTGAAGTGATGCTGGCCACGGCCGTGGCCATGTTTGCCATGGGGGTATTGGGATGGTTGATGTTGCGCAGTTTCAAGTTGGATATTCCCACCTATCTGCCGCCGTTGATCTTCCCCAACAACGGCAACATGGGTTTGCCCTTGTGCCTGTTTGCTTTCGGTCAACTCGGCCTTGCGCTGGCGCTCGGTTCGTTTATGGTGATGATGATCGCCACCTTTACGGTGGGATTGCTGCTGGTTTCGGAAGGCGGTTGGGGTGATCGTTTTAAAGATATGGCGCGTCAGCCGGTAATCCATTCCATGATTATCGCGCTGGCGATGCTGGTGACCGGCACCCACTTGCCGCGTTGGATCGATAACACCGTTACCCTGATCGGCGGCTTTGCGATTCCGCTGATGACCATCACCCTCGGTGTCTCCCTCGCCACACTTAAAATTGTCACTTTGGGTCGCAGTTTCGGCTTCAGCATCGCCAGGATTTTTGGTGGCCTCGCGCTGGGTTGGTTGAGTTGTTGGCTGCTGAATGTGGAAGGTGTTTCGCGCAGTGTGGTGCTGCTGCAATCCGCCATGCCGGTGGCGGTGTTTAATTATTTATTGGCGTTACGCTACGACCGAAACCCCCAGGAGATTGCGGCCATGGTGGTGATTTCTACCCTAGTGGCGTTTGTGACTTTGCCGTTTTTGCTGGCTGTGTTGTTGCCAGCCTAAATGCCGTCGGATTAGCGCCAGCGTAATCCGACACGGCTAGTGTCATACGCGCGACAGCTTGCGCAGGTGACGTTTATCTGAAACTGTAACTATTGAAGCCCCTGGAGTGGCGTTTTTGTGCTGGGAGAGAATGCGATGAGCCAAGCCTTATATATTGTGGATGCCTTTGCCACCGGGCCGTTTACCGGTAACCCGGCGGCTGTTTGTATTGTGGAACAGGAAAAGTCGGCCCAGTGGATGCAGCAGGTAGCGGCAGAGATGAACCTGTCGGAAACCGCGTTTGTTTCCCGTAACCTCCAAACGGGGCGAGGCTGGACTCTGCGCTGGTTTACGCCGACCACTGAAGTGAATCTCTGCGGTCATGCGACCCTAGCCGCGGCGCATGTGTTGTGGCATAGCGGCCAGGAAACCGAGTCCGTGGTGGAGTTCCATACCCGCAGCGGCTTACTGAGCGCCAGCCGGACGCACGACGGTATCACTCTCGATTTTCCGTCTGACTCGCCGCAGGAAATGGAGTCCGCCCCTTCACTATTGATTGATGCGCTGGGTGAGCGCCCGGCGTGGGTTGGGCAGGGGCGAGAGGATTGGTTAGTGGTGTTCGACTCGGCGGAGCAGGTGCGTCGGTTGCAACCGGACTTGCGCCTGCTCGCCAGCCTGCCTATGCGCGGTTTGATAGTGACGGCGCCCGGCGATGCACCTGACCTCGATATGGTGTCCCGTTTCTTTGCGCCCCGTGTCGGTATCAACGAAGACCCGGTGACCGGCTCGGCTCATTGCCTCCTGGCAGTGTACTGGGGTCAGCGACTGGGCAAGACACGTCTGCGTGCCTTGCAGGCATCCGCACGTACTGGCTTGTTGAACCTCACGTTGCAAGGCGATCGCGTGCATCTTTCGGGGCAGGCTCACATCACCCTGACGGGAGAATTCCACGCTTGAGTTTCTATCTCCCGTAGGTCGCATCAGGCGCGAAAGCGCCGTAATCCGATAATGCTTTTGATAGGTCAACGTCGGATTACGCTGACGCTAATCCGACCTACTTGAGTGGATGGTTTTGGCGAGTTCGATCACTGACAGTGGTGCGGAGCCTTCGGCTTTATTGCTGAGGGTGACGTAGACGTTGTGGCCAGCGTTGGCGGTGCCGGTAATGACGCGTGCTAGGACCTCGCGCGTTTCCGGGTCGGGATCGATGATCTTGTCGTAAGGAGAATACTGCTGTTGCGCGTCTTCGTAACCGTAAGCGCCGTGCAGCGGGTTGAGGTTCCAGCGGCATACCAGCGGTCCCGGCCAGAGCGCGCGCAGAATCGGCAATTGTTCAGCAATGCGTGGCATCTTCGCGTGCAGTCCCATGCAGTAGGTTGCGCCGGTATCGCGCAAGGCATTCACAAATGCTGGCGTCAGCCACTGTGGATCGCGCACTTCTACCGCGACTACGCCATCAGGTGCGATGGCGTTCAGGTTCGGGATGGCCTTCAACAAGGTGTGCAGGCGATTGATCAGTTCCGGCATGCGCATCAGCCAATGGCCGGGCAGTGGGCTGATCTGAAAGACCAGAGCCCCCAGCCTGTGGCCCAAGCCTTCCAACGCTGGTTCGACAAATAGTTGTACCGCTTGCGCGGCATCGAGAAAGTGGCTGTTCGGTCGCATGCCCCGGCCGGATTCATCGCGCACTAATGCATCGGTTACCAGGCTTGGGGCTTTCACCACAAACCGGAAATCCGGCGGTACCTGTGAGGCATACTCGGCAAACTGCGCGACGTTTAACGGCCGGTAGAATGAGCGATCGATGCTGACCGTGCGGAACAGCGGGTGTTGTGCATAGGCCTGCAGGCCTTGGCGGGACAGGCTCGTTTCAGGATATTCCCCGTCCCAGACCAAGCCGGCCCATCCGGGATAATTCCACGAGGACGTGCCCAGTCGCAGATGCGTCGGAAGCTTGTCTGCCAGGTCGATCAACGCCGGGTCGGGTGTGGCTGGCTCAACGGTTTTGCCGGATTTTTTGCTGGGCTTGGGGGTTGGTTCATCGTTGAATAGGGAATCTTGCATAAGTATTGTCGAATCACGTGGTTGTGCCCGAATGAGAATGGGCACATTGTAGGCGAATTAGCCAAAGGCGTAATCCGACGAGTTTCCGGTAATGGCCAATCCCTCATTCCAGAAAACCACTACTTGAACAGCCGGGGTGCAATCCCGTAGGCTTGGCAGCAATTTTTACTCACCGCATCAGCGGCTACATGATTCAGGGAAACCACCACGATGTCCGGCGTTAACGAAATTGTTCTAACCTTCAGCTGTCAGGATTCCAAAGGCATTGTGGCCGCTGTGGCCACACTCTTCGCAACCCTGGGTTTCAACATCAAAGAATCCTCACAATTCGAAGACGTCGACCGCCGCCGCTTTTTTATGCGCACCGTATTTGAATGCCCGGCGGGTTACAGCCTGCAACAGATTAGAGCCATCTTCCAGCCCTTGGGCGAACAGTACAAGATGGACTGGAACATCTTCGACAGCGACTGCAAACCCCGTGTATTGATTGCCGTGTCGCAATGGGGCCACTGCCTGAACAGCCTGCTTAACAGTTGGAAAAGCGGCACGCTGCCGATTGATATTGTGGGTGTAGTGTCCAACCACACGGTAATGAAGGATCTTACCGAATGGTACGAATTACCCTTTCACTATTTGCCGGTGACTGCCGACACCAAAGCGGAGCAGGAAGCAAAAATCTGGCAATTGATCGAAGACCAGAAAGCCGATTGCCTGGTGCTTGCACGTTACATGCAAATTCTCTCCGATGATTTATGCCGCAAACTCAACGGCCGCGCGATCAATATCCACCATTCATTTTTGCCCGGCTTTAAAGGCGCAAAACCCTATCACCAGGCGTATGAACGCGGCGTAAAACTGATCGGCGCCACTGCGCATTTTGTAACGGCGGACCTCGACGAAGGCCCGATTATCGAACAAGCCGTCGAACGTGTTTCGCATATTAATTCCCCGGACGACATGGCGGAGATCGGTCGCGATATTGAAGCGGTAGTACTTAACCGCGCCTTGCGCTGGCATGCGGAGCATCGTGTGTTGTTGAATGGCAATAAAACGGTGGTGTTTTCGCGGTAAGAGGAAAAAATTATCTAACGATCAGCGGGGCTGCCAATGTTGTTAACGGTTGTTGGCAACACTGTTGCCAACATTGCTGCTTTCAGTTTTGATCAAGCTAAAATCCTTTCTCAACTCAAACTCCGCAAAATCTCGTGCAAGCTGTAAGTTGCCTTCATAAAATTGCCGCGCTTCCTGCTCTATCTCATCAATCAACGGAGCATTTTTATGCGTGAATTGATAACGGGAACTGAAGTGGGTCAGTATCAGGTTTGGTAATTCAACGGATTGGGCAAAACGTGCCACCTGTGCGGCAGAGCTGTGTTGAGGATCGGGGCCAACCTGGTCGGAAACTACCTGGGTGTAGGTGGCTTCGTGAATCAATAATTGAGCGTCGACGCACGTATCGCGCAACAGCTCCGGCTTGTCATTATCACCGCCAACAACAATACGCCTGGGTTGACGGGTGACAGCAACATAATCAGCAGAATGGATGATTCGCCCGTCCTCCAGCATAACGGTTTCGCCGCGATGAATTTGTCCCCACACGGGTCCCGCAGGAATGCCGTCTCGTTCCAGGCGTTCCGTCAGTAATTTTTTCTCCAGATTTTTTTCGGTGACGCGGTAGGCGAAACAGGGCACCCGGTGGGAAAGTTCGGCCGTGGTAACGGTAATGTCGTTGTCCTGCCATAGGAAGTCGTCAACATCGACAGGAATAAATTGCAGCTCATAACTTAAGCGGGATTGGGTAGCACCGGTGGCCAGTTCAACAAACGGCTTGAGCGGCGCCGGGGCGATCAGGGGCAGGGGATCGGTACGCCCTGCCATGGAGGCGCTGGCCAGCAGGCCGGGCAATCCAAAGGTGTGGTCGCCATGGACGTGGGTAATAAAGATGCCACGCAATCGCGACAGGGAGAAGCGGGTGTGCAATAACTGATGTTGGGTGCCTTCGCCGCAATCGAACAGATACCAGCCGCGATCATCGCCATGCTCCAGTGCCAGTGCAGTGACGTTGCGCTGTTTGGTGGGGGTGCCGGCAGAGGTGCCAAGAAAAACGAGATTCATCATTAGCCCGCTTGTATGTATACGTCTGTTGAGTACGTAAAGTCAGAGACATTGTCGACAAAAAAATTCAGTGGAATTAACAGTCGCCTGACACCCACCGTGGATTCTTGATCCATCGCAAGTCTTTTAAATAAAGCCCGGGATAGGATGGGTTTCAATGAATGAAATAACAGCACCCGTTTTCCGCACCCGCAATCTTACCCGGATTTTCCGCATGGGTGAGGTTGAGATTCGGGCGTTGCGTGGCGTGGATCTCGAACTTTATGCGGATGAGTTCGTGGTGTTGTTGGGCGCATCCGGTAGCGGCAAGTCTACCTTGTTGAATATCCTGGGTGGTTTGGATGCGGCAACATCGGGTGAGGTCTGGTATCGCGATACGGATCTGAGCCATGCGGATGAAAAGACCCTGACGGCGTTTCGGCGGTACCACGTAGGTTTTGTCTTTCAATTTTACAACCTCATCCCCAGCCTGACCGCGCGCGAAAATGTCGCTATTGTCACCGAGATTGCGCGCGATCCCATGGAGCCTGCTGAGGCTTTGAGTCTTGTTGGGTTGGAAACGCGGATGGATCATTTCCCGGCCCAAATGTCAGGGGGTGAACAACAGCGAGTAGCCATTGCTCGCGCCATTGCCAAGCGGCCGGAGGTTTTACTTTGCGATGAGCCGACCGGGGCGCTGGACTCCAAAACCGGCATTAAGGTGTTGGAAGTGTTGTGCAATATTAACCGGGAGTTGGGCACCACCACCGCCGTCATTACACACAATGCAGTCATTGCCGATATCGCTCACCGCACTATTCGCATCAGTGATGGGCGGGTGAGTGAGGTGATTGAGAATCCCCATCCCGTCTCGCCGGACACCTTGCAGTGGTAACCGCTAATGCGCGCCCTGAACATCAAGCTGCTGCGTAATCTATGGACACTTAAAGGTCAGGGGCTGGCGATTGCTGCCGTTATTGCTACCGGTGTTGCAATGTATGTGATGTCGTACACCGCATTGGAGTCCTTGCGCCTGAGTCAGCAGAGTGTTTATCAGAGCCAGCGTTTTGCCCAGGTATTTGCCAATCTAAAACGTGCACCTGAAGCGGTGGCGCAACAGCTGCGGGATATTCCCGGCGTAGCTACATTGGAAACGCGGGTACAGGCACCTTTAAATATTCGCATGGCTGGATTTGATGAGCCTATTACTGGCTTGGCAATCTCCATCCCGGATGCCGACCAGCCTCAACTCAATCGGTTATTTTTGCGTCAAGGTCAATTGCCCAGCGATTATCGAGACGACCAGGTACTTGTCAGCGAGGCTTTTGCAGAAGCTCATCTACTGAAACCGGGTGATCACCTGGCGGTAGTAATTAACGGCCGTTATCAAGCCCTATTGGTGTCTGGTATTGCTCTATCGCCGGAATACATTTACCAAATTCGTCCCGGTGATCTCTTCCCTGATTTTTCCCGCTACGCCATCGTGTGGATGAACCGTACCGCTTTAGAGGCGGCGTTTGGTATGGATGGCGCATTCAATAATGTTGTATTAACCCTGTCGCCGGGATTTAACTACGCCAGTGTGATCAGCAACCTTGACCAACTGTTGGAGCCATGGGGCGGTTTGGGTGCTTACGAGCGTGAAGATCAGATTTCTCACCGTTATCTGGAACAGGAACTGAAGCAAATAGAAGTGATGGCGCGCTTTCTGCCGCTGATCTTTATTGGTGTGGCGGCTTTTCTGCTAAACGTGGTCGCTGCGCGCCTGATTCGTACCCAGCGCGAACAGATCGCCGTGCTTAAAGCGTTCGGCTACAACAGCCTTATGGTGGCCAGTCACTACCTGGCGTTGGTCTTATGTGTTGTTATGGTGGGTGCGATTCTCGGGGTGTTACTCGGAACCTGGTTGGCAAGTGGATTAGCCGGTATATATCAAGAGTTCTTTCGCTTTCCCTGGTTGGCATTCCGTTTACGTCCGGCGGTTGTCATCACCGCTGTTTTGATTGCTGGTGGTGCTACTGTGGCAGGCACTCTCAGCGCAGTTTATCGCGCGTTTCGTTTGCCGCCGGCAGAAGCTATGCGCCCGGAGCCGCCGGCACATTTCCGGCGCACCTTGATAGAGCGGTTGGGCATACAGTGGCTGAGCCAGCCTACCCGAATTATTTTGAGGAACCTCGAGCGTCAGCCATTAAAAGCGGGATTCTCTATTTTGGGCATCGGTCTGGCGGTGGCCATGATGATGCTTACTGGATTTCAGAAAGGCTCCATTGCTTACATGTTGGACGTGCAATTCCGTCTCGCACAGAAGCAGGATGTCACCGTTACCTTCAGTGAGCCTGCAGCGGGTCGCGCGCTTTATGAATTTCTGGCAATGCCTGGGGTAAGTTATGCGGAAGGTTTCCGCACAGCGCCTGCAATCCTTCACTACGGTCACAGCGAATATCGCAGCGCCGTACAAGGCTACACACAGAATAGCCGGCTGTTTACGGTGCTGGACGCGCAATTGCAGCCCGCGGCGATTCCGAGTGAGGGGATATTGCTTACGGATCATCTGGCATATTTGTTGGGAGTAAAGCCGGGAGATCGGTTGCAGGTAAAAATCCAGGAAGGTCGCCGGCCGTTATTGGAAATCCCTGTGACGGGATTGGTTACCGAATTCGTCGGAGTCGGTGCGTATATGAATAAAACCTCGCTGACACGCCTGCTCGGCGAGAGCGATACCATCAGCGGTGTTTTTCTGGCAGTGGATGCAGAGGCATTGCCGGCACTGAATCGGCGTCTGGATCAGGTGCCGCGTGTCGCGGGTGTGACCCTGCGCGAGAATACCATTCGGGCCTTCTCCCGGATGATGGACGAAACCATCCTGGTATTTACGATATTCAGCATGTTCATGGCTGGCTCTATTGGCTTCGCTGTTGTGTATAACAATGCGCGTATCGCATTTGCCGAACGGGGCCGGGAGCTGGCAAGCCTGCGCGTATTAGGTTTCACCCGGGCTGAGATTGCGTTTATTTTGCTGGGTGAACTCTTGCTGCTAACCGTGCTGGCAATGCCGGTAGGCTTTGTGTTGGGAACCGGCTTATGCTGGCTGCTGACCTGGGGCATGCAAACAGATCTTTATCGGGTGCCGCTTATCCTGACACCGCAGACTTTTGCAGTGGCCGCCGTGGTGGTCTTGATTGCGACGTTCCTGTCTGCGTTGATGATCGGCCGGTCGCTAATGAAGCTGGATATGGTGTCGGCCCTCAAAGCGGCAGAATGATCTGGCTGATAAAAACGAACTCCCAACGGAAATGAAAATCCAGGAGCTATCATGGTTCGACTTAACAGGCGCAACGTTTTTTTAGGCGGTATTGGTTTTCTGATATTGCTTGCGCTGATGTATGGTTTCCGCAGCCCTCCTGTATTGGTGGATAACGCCATTGTCACCCGCGGCCATTTTCGCGTGATGGTAGAGGAAGAGGGGCGTACACGGTTGCCGGATCGTTATCAGGTTTCAGCGCCGATAACAGGTTATTTAAATCGCGTACTACTTGAGCCGGGCGATGCCGTACAACAAGGCTCGCCGTTGTTCACTATTAACCCGACCCCGACAACACCTCTGGACGCTCGCAGTCGTGCCCAGGCTGAAGCAGCACTGGCAAGCACTGAAGCAGCGTTGGAGGCCGCCTTAACCCAGGTGGAATCCGAGCAGGCGCGGGCAGAGTTGGCTGACACTGAACTGACCCGTGTGAAGCGCCTGGTAGCGGCGGGCCATATGCCGGTGGACAACCTTGATCGAGCCCAGGCGGAAGCTCGCCGGGCAGATGCGGCGTTGCGTTCCAGCCGCTTCGCTGCGGAGGTGGCTCGCCACGAGCGGGATAATGCGCGCGCGACCTTGGCAATCGACGGCGGAGAACAATCCCGGCGCCCATTTGCAGTGGCTGCGCCCGTCGGTGGCTTGGTGTTGGCCCGTCAACGGCAGAGCGAAGGCATGGTGCAGGCGGGTGACCCAATTTTGATGTTGGGCGATCTGGCTAGTCTGGAAGTGGAAGTTGATGTGCTTTCGCCGGATGCTGTACGTCTCACTCCCGGTATGCGGGTGGAATTAGAGCGGTGGGGCGGCGAGGCAAGTTTGCCCGGTCGTGTTCGTCGGATTGACCCTGCCGGTTTTACTCGCTACTCGGCCCTGGGCGTAGAAGAACAACGTGTCTGGGTCATCGTGGATATTGACGCTGAGCGAGAGCACTGGGCAACACTGGGCGATGGTTATCGGGTGGAGGCGAGCTTTATTTTGTGGGAAGGCGATGATGTGCTGCAAATTCCTGCCAGCGCGATATTTCGTGAGGGCAATATGTGGGCACTGTATGTCATAGAAGATGGCCGCGCGCAACGGCGTGAAATAATCCCCGGTCGCCGCAGTGGATTAATGATGGAAATAGTAGATGGGCTTGCCGAAGGTGAAACTGCTATTCTTTACCCCGGTCAGGATATCGCAGCGGGTACGCGCGTGCGTTTACGTTAAGTAACAATAATGTAAAAATGCTGGCCGTCAATTTTAATGCTGAATAAGAAAACACCATGTCAAAACTGCTTTTTAAACTCAATAATGTTCCGAACGAAGAAGCGGATGAGGTTCGCCAGCTGCTGCGTGACCACGAGATTTTTTTTTACGAAACCAATGCTGGCATGTGGCGGGTCGGGCTGGACGCCATCTGGTTACCTGATGATACGCAATATGAGCAAGCCAAGGTATTACTGGACGATTACCAACAACAACGCACAGCACATCAACAACAGCTTTATGCGGAGTTAGAAGCGCGGGGAGAAACGCCTACCTTAGCCAAAAAAATTGCCGCGCATCCGATACGCTTTCTGGCGCAAGTGATCGCGATCGTATTTATATTGGCGATCTCCATTGTGCCGTTCTGGTATGCATTTTCATGATTGTTATGTGCTGTTAATTTTCCCCCGTAATAAACACCGCTTTTTTCTATCTGCTGTCATCAGGAATTCGACCCGTGCAAGAACCCGATGTATCTACACAAGAAATACATACGCCAGAAATACCCATGCCTGAATTAAAACCTGCTGATCTTAAAGCCAGTTGGCTGACGCAGGTGCTCGATGAATGGAAAACCCTGGCCATCCTCGGCGGTCCGATTCTGGTCGCGCAATTGGCGCAGATGGCCAACGGTGTTATCGACACGGTGATGGCCGGTCACGCCAGTGCGGAAGATTTGGCGGGCGTGGGTATCGGCACCAGTTTATGGGTGCCGGTGCTGTTATTTTTTATGGGCGTCCTGAGTGCGTTGCAGCCGATTATCTCGGGGCACCGTGGCGCCGAACAATTACAGCGGATCATGCCGGTTACCTGGCAAGGTTTATATATTGCGGCTGTTTGTGCATTGGTGATGATTCTTTTATTGGTCAATGCGCGCCCGGTGTTGGATTTATTGCAACTCGATACGCGTACCGCGGCAATTTCGCAGGGTTACCTTGACGCTTTTTGCTGGGGCGTACCTGCATTATTGTTGTTAACGGCGTTGCGCGGGCTCACCGATGGACTCGGCCATACCCGCGTCATCATGGCGTTCTCGCTGGTGAGTACGCTGTTTAATTTGCCGCTCAATTATATTTTTATTTACGGCAAACTCGGCTTGCCGGCAATGGGTGGAGTGGGTTGTGGCTGGGCCACGGCTATTTCCAATTGGATCGCCGTGCTCGCGTTGTTGGTATACCTCAATCGCAGTAAAACCTATGCGACATTTCACCTGCTGGCGGATCGTGTGCTGCCGGATTGGCAAGAGATAAAACATGTCTTGCGTTTGGGCGTGCCGATTGGTTTTACGATGTTTGTAGAAGTCAGCATGTTTGCCGTCATTGCGCTATTTCTTGCACCCTTGGGGCCGAAGGTAGTGGCGGGGCACCAAATTGTTCTTAATGCCATCTCGCTGCTGTTTATGGTGCCCTTGAGTCTGGGTATGGCGCTTACGTTACGTGTCAGTTTTTTGGTGGGTGCCCAGGCTCAGGCGCGCGCGCAATTACTGGCGCGCAGTGTGTTGGTGTTGGCGTTGGGTATTTCGCTGATCAATGTGCCGGTGTTGTTGTTCGGCCGCGAATTTATTGCCAGCTTATATACGGGTGATCTCGCCGTGCTTGATGTCGCTGTCAGGCTGTTTTTATTTGCGGCGATTTTTCAAATTGCAGACGTGATTCAGGTCACGATGATTAACACCTTGCGTGGTTACCGCGATACTCGTATTCCCATGTTTATCATGCTGTTGTCGTTCTGGGCAATTTGCTTGCCGTTAGGGTATGTCCTCACGTTTACCCATTGGTTGGTTGAGCCCATGGGCGCTGCTGGTTTCTGGATTGCGTTATGTGTGGGTTTAACTGTGGCGAGTCTGTTACTGACTTACCGTGTTATTTATTTTCGTCCAGGTGCCTCATGATATGTTACTGAACACACTGACCCCTCCATGAAATGCACCGACAATCCCTGGCGTTGCTTCCGGTTCGATAATACAAACGGAAGTGAGTCGACATTTTTTACGCAAGCGTCAATAGAAAAATATGTGTCAGGTTTTAACTGATTGATTCACGGTTAACTTTTCAGGTTGGTGTAAAAACTGCTACTGCCTGAATTGTTATTGCCTGAAAGGCCCGGTGAATACGAGAAGACAGGAGTCGGCGCATGAACATGAAATGGCATTGTACGAAAATAACGGAGCCGCATTATTTACAGCGGTATCTGGTTGGCATGGTATTCACGTTAGTGATGATGAGCGTTCAGGCTCGTCCGTTTGTTGATCAAGCTGATATTGATGTAGCGAGTCAGCCTTCATCCCTTCGCCCTGTGTTCGGCAGCGAATTTGAAACTGCAAGTGACAGGGCGCTATTCCCACGTGACCTCGCCTTAGGTGGGCAATCGGTACGGGATTTTTCATTAAAATCCTTTGTTAAATTAACGCATCAAAGACCGCCCATGTATGGCAGGGATTTTTTATTTGATATGGATGTGTTTGAACGAGAACTCTTTGCCAGCGTGTCATCGGTCGCGATGAGTGGTCATTCAAAAGACGCCGATGCGACCTTGCTGGATACGGCGGCCTTGAACGTGATTGTCGAGGTCGACACTACATCAAGCAGTCGCGCGTCGATTCCTGAGCCGACCACCCTGATGCTGGTCGCTGTGGGCATGCTGGGGCTCATTCTTCATCGGCGTCGCACTGATTGGGCTGAACACTGATTGGTGCTGCACGATTATTATTCTTGCACTGAATTGTTACACCTGGTTTTCCAGTAATCCTCTCTCTTCGCTTTGTAACAATTGTATTCTGCACTTGTCACTCTCTTTAAGGTAATGCCAGAATAGCGCGGCGCATTATTGAGAGCCATTTTCATCTGCAATTACCCGTCATCGTCATGAAAAAGCTTTATTTTTGAACGAGAATGTGGACAATTGCGCCCGAATCCGCATAAACCCCGAATTTGTATAAGCTTGTGTTGCAAGCTGCAGGAACTTGGCGACGCTGTGGTGTCATTGAGGTTACCGGTATATGACCGTGCGTCAGTCAGCTGACGCTATTCCATCAATCACTCAACTTTAAGGTATCCAATCGTTGAATAAATCCTACAACCCTCCCAACTGGACCTCACGTAAATCCGCCGAACTCTACGGCATTGATGAGTGGAGTAATGGCTATTTCGGCGTCTCTGATTCCGGTGAGGTTATTGTCAGGGTGCCGGTCAACGGTGGTGAATCATCCATCTCGCTTATGGAGATTACCCAAGGGTTACAGCAGCGCGGCCTGGATATGCCGGTGTTACTGCGTCTTGAAAACCTCGTTGATACACGCATCAGCACATTGAATGATTCTTTCGCCTCAGCCATTCAGGCCAGCGGCTATCAAGGCCAATATCGCGGCGCATTTCCTATCAAGGTTAACCAACAAAGCCACGTCATTGCGGAGATCGCGCGTTTCGGTGAGCGTTACCACCACGGGTTAGAAGCGGGCAGCAAGGCAGAATTGATGATCGCCTTGTCAACGTTAAAGGATCGCGAAAGCGTCATCATTTGCAACGGTTACAAAGACGCCGAATTTATTGATCTGGGTTTGCAGGCGCGCAAGCTCGGT
Source organism: Cellvibrio sp. PSBB006 (assembly GCF_002162135.1). Classification (NCBI taxonomy): domain Bacteria; kingdom Pseudomonadati; phylum Pseudomonadota; class Gammaproteobacteria; order Cellvibrionales; family Cellvibrionaceae; genus Cellvibrio; species Cellvibrio sp. PSBB006. The sequence continues at coordinate 303,831 of NZ_CP021382.1, forward strand.
TTCAAATGTTTCTTCGTGCTGGAGACACTGGCCGAAGTGCCTATCGTCATCGAGCGCAGTCGCGCACTGGGCGTTGACCCCTTGATTGGTGTGCGGCTGAAACTGTCCACCAAAGTGGAAGGCCATTGGAGCGAAGACAGTGGTGATCGTAGCCTGTTTGGTTTAAATACCAACGAATTGGTTTCTGTGGTCGATAGTCTGCGCGAGGCGGATTTGTTGCATTGTTTCCAGTTGCTGCACTTTCATCTTGGTTCACAAATTCCCAACATCCGCAGCATTCGTGCCGGTGTGTTGGAAGCCTGTCGTTATTACATTGAATTAGTCGGTGAGGGCGCGCCTCTGGGGTATATCGACCTGGGTGGTGGTCTGGCCATTGACTACGATGGCACCTGTAGCACCAGCGGCCACAGCCGAAACTATTCGGTGCAGGAATATTGTATTGACGTGGTGGAGGCGATTCAGGAATCCCTCGACGAACATAACATTACTCATCCCATTATTGTGACGGAGTCCGGGCGCGCGACGGTTGCGCACACAGCCGTACTCTTGTTTAACGTTCTTGATGTCACGCATTTTGAACCGGCGCCGCTGCCCGAACACTTGCCGGCCGACTCTCATGAAATGATTGAGAATATGTGGCACTCACTCTCGGTGATTAAACCCAACACCTTGCAGGAATGTTACAACGATGTGATTTATTACCGCGACCAGATTCGCGACCTGTTTCATCGCGGTGATATTTCCTTGCGCCACCGCGCGCTGGGCGAAAATCTTTATCTCGCCGGTCTGCAAAAAATTGCGCAGCTATTACCGCAGATGAAACGTATTCCGCAGGAGCTGGAAACATTGCCGCAACAATTGGCGGATATTTACTATGGTAATTTCAGCGTGTTTCAATCCTTGCCAGATTCCTGGGCGATCGAGCAGGTGTTTCCGGTAATGCCGATTCACCGGCTCCACGAAGAACCGACACGCCAGGCGATTATCGCGGACTTAACCTGTGACTGTGACGGCAAGTTGCAAAAATTTGCCGGTCCGGAAGGCGAAACCAGTACCTTGCCATTGCATGCCGTAAAGGCTGGCGAAGAATATTATCTCGGTGTTTTTCTGGTCGGTGCCTATCAGGAAACGCTCGGTGACCTGCATAATTTATTTGGCGATACCAATGTGGCCAGTGTGCGCATCAATGCAGATAACAGTATTGAATTCGTGCACGAACTGCATGGCGACAGCATCGCTGATGTATTGAGTTATGTCGAGTACGATCCTAACGCCATGTATCAATCGTTCCGCACCACTGCAGAACAAGCTGTGCGTGATGGCCGCATCAGCGTTGCTGATCGCCAGCAGATGTTGGCGGCCTTTACCGATAGCTTGCGCGGTTATACCTATTTCGAGCGTTAAGCGGATGCTTGTCGGATTACGCTGCGCTAACCCGACATAACATACCCGAATAAAACGCGCAAAAATTTCTATTAACTTATCAGTAAATCCTGTCAATGGAGAAAGTGATGGCAAAAGTCCTGATTATTGGTGCAGGTGGTGTCGGCGGTGTGGTGGTGCATAAATGTGCGCAGCTGCCGGACGTGTTTTCCGAGATAGTGTTGGCCAGTCGCAACGAAGCAAAATGCAAAGCCCTGGCCGCACAATTAAACCGGCCAATTAAAACCGCCCAGGTGGATGCAGACAATGTGCCGGAACTTGTTGCCTTGCTCAACAAGGAAAAACCGGATCTGGTGATCAACGTGGCACTGCCGTATCAGGATCTGCACATCATGGACGCCTGTCTCGAAGCCGGTATCGACTACCTCGACACCGCCAACTACGAACCGCCGGAGACAGCCAAATTTGAATACTCCTGGCAGTGGGATTATCAGGATAAATTCAAGAATGCCGGTTTGATGGCATTGTTAGGTTCCGGTTTTGATCCGGGCGTTACCAATGTATATACCGCCTACCTGAAAAAACATTACTTCGACGAGATTCATTACCTCGACATTATTGATTGCAATGCCGGTGACCACGGTAAACCCTTCGCGACCAATTTCAATCCCGAAATTAATATCCGTGAAGTGACTGCCAAAGGGCGTTACTGGGAAAACGGTGAATGGCGTGAGACAGATCCGTTGTCGGTGAATCGCGTTTATGATTTCCCGGCGGAGATCGGTCCCAAGAAAATTTATTTGATGTACCACGAAGAGCTGGAATCCATTGCCAAAAACTTTCCCGAGATCAAACGTGCACGTTTCTGGATGACCTTCTCCGACAATTATCTCAAGCATCTGGAAGTGCTGGGCAACGTCGGTATGACCTCCATTGAGCCGGTCATGTTTGAAGGCAAGGAAATTATTCCGCTGCAATTCCTGAAAGCGCTTCTGCCGGACCCTGCCAGCCTCGGCCCGCTAACCAAAGGGAAAACCTGCATCGGTTGTATGGCCACGGGTATTAAAGACGGCGTTGAGCGCACCATGTTTATCTACAACGTGTGTGATCACGAAGCTTGTTATGCGGAAGTAAAATCCCAGGCGATTTCCTATACCACCGGTGTGCCGGCGATGATCGGTGCCAAGATGATCTTGCAAGGCAAATGGAGACAACCCGGCGTATGGAATATGGAACAGTTTGATCCTGATCCGTTTATGGAAGACTTGAATGTTTACGGGTTGCCCTGGCAAGTGGGCGATGTATCCGCCGTTAATATTGATGAAATGAAAGAATAGCGATATGCGCCAGACCTTTTCCCGCTTTGACCCCACGCGTGTCCCGTCGCCCTGTTTTGTGGTGGATGTTGCTGCAGTTGAGGCGAATTTAAAAATCCTTAATCGCGTGCAAACAGAAAGTGGTGCGAAAGTGCTGGCTGCATTAAAAGCCTTTTCCTGCTGGAGTCTGGCGCCTTTGTTCAAGCAGTATGTGTCGGGCACTTGTGCCAGTGGCTTGAATGAAGCGCGCCTCGGGCGCGAAGAATTTGGCGGGGAAGTGCATTGCTATTCCGCTGCTTACAAAGAAGCGGATCTGGTTGAAATCCTGCGCGTTGCTGATCATGTTGTGTTTAATTCGTTTTCACAATGGCAACGTTTTAAACCTTTGGCCATGGCGGCAAAGAAAGATCGTCCTGAATTGCATTTCGGTATTCGTATCAACCCTGAACATTCGGAAGGCGAGGTTGCGCTTTATGACCCCTGCGCGCCTTGTTCGCGGATGGGCGTACCTTTATCGCAATTCAATGCCGATTTGTTGGATGGTATTTCCGGTTTGCACTTTCATACGCTGTGCCAACAGGATTTACCGCCACTCCAACGTACCCTGGCTGCTGTAGAAGAAAAATTCGGTCCCTATCTGGCACAGATGGAATGGATCAATTTCGGTGGCGGTCACCATATCAGTCGCGATGATTATCAAGTCGACGAACTGATTCAGGTGGTTAAGGATTTTTCGCGCCGTTACGATGTGCAGGTGTACCTGGAGCCGGGTGAAGCGGTGGCCATTCACAGCGGTGTGTTGGTGGCGGAGGTGCTGGATGTTTTATGGAATGGCATGCACCAGGCGATTCTCGATACGTCAGCCACCTGCCATATGCCGGATGTGCTGGAGATGCCTTACCGCGCCGATATTCTGGGCGCCGGTATGCCGGAAGAATTTCCCTATACCTATCGCTTGGGCGGCATGACTTGTCTGGCGGGTGATGTTATCGGCGATTACAGTTTTGCTGAGCCTCTGCATCCCGGTCAGCGGTTAATGTTTGATGACATGGCGCATTACACCATGGTAAAGACCACGACTTTTAATGGTATTAATTTACCGTCTATCGCACTGTGGGATTCACGCACGGATGAACTGAATGTTATTCGTGAATTCGGCTACGAAGATTTCAAAACCCGCCTCTCCTGAGTTTTTAACTGGGGTCGGATTACGCCTTTGGTTAATCCGACCTACTGATAAATCTACTCTGCTTCTGATTCTTCATTTTGAATCTTCGTCAAATCCAGAAATAATTCCTTACGGTTTAACGGCGTCGCTTTAGGCAAAAACGGATTATCAATACGGAACGCACGGCGCTTGCTCAAATTGGCTTTAGTCAGCGCTTCTTTGACTTCCGGGCTGTTAAAAAAATACTGATCAAAGGAACCGTCCGCAATAGCCGCCTCCAGACCATTTTCCAGGTCTTTTGCTAATTCCGGATCTTGCGGGCTCACGAAAAAATAGGTGGGTAAGGGATAAATAATGACAAGATTTTTTTCGACGGTTAATGGCAGTTCAGGGAAGGCCGACAATTCCGTCCAGACTTCATTGGCGCCGCGCGGAAAAGCATCGAAACGACCACCGTCGAGCATGTAATACAAACTGGGTTTCTTGGTGGCTTTTACCACGGTGAATCCGGCCTGTTCCAATATCGCCGCATCCTGCCAGCTGCGTCCCTGGCCAAACTTGATCTTGCGCAGGTCATCCAGTGTTTTTACCTCATCAAAGCGCGGCTGATCGCCTTCGCGGATAAACAACAAACGGTGATTCATCAACCCGCGATACGCATCTATGCGAATGGGGATAAAATCTTTTTCCATCTGTTCCGAGGTTCCGCCCCACATCACCGAGACGCTGCCATTTTTTACCGACTCCATGAGGCGTGGACGCGAATAGACTTCACTGGTGCTGTGGTAAACATATTCCTTGCCGCTGTAACTTAACGCCAGCTTGAGCAGACCATTCATGTAATCAGTCTGCACATTGGATTTCATATTGATGGTGATAGATTTTTCCTGGGCGCTCGCATGAAACGACAGAGCGCTGAGAAAAATACTCATGCATAGGCCAAAAACCAAATGCAATGATCTGGTGGGAAGAGTCATGCTGGTGTTCCTGTGGTTGATTCGGGTGTCTATGCCCCGTTATTCAATGATGCTTTATCACTCTTGGCGCGATGTTTTTTAATTTGTTTTCTTGGCAATTCTCCATAGCGCTCTTTCATTGTTTTAATGAATTTACTCTAGCACAAGATTCCAGACAGGAGCGGCATGCGGTGATTAAAGCGTCTGCTCTGAACTGCATTGCCAGATCATGTTGATGAAGTCCTGCTGTTCAGGGTTTTCAATCACCGTGTGCTGCAAGGCTTCAATCTGACCCTGGTTCCAGGTGACATCGTGGCGAGTAAAGTGGAGGTTACCTTCATCGTGTTGTTCAGCAAGGGTGATGAACACGGTTTGCTGGGGTGTGATATCCAGGGCTTTAATGAGTTGGGATATAGCGTCTTTTGCGGTTGGTAGTTGGTTGAAGCAAGCCGCGGCGGCCGGACTGCACAGGAATACATAGTCGTATCCCAGTAATTGGCTGACGCTGATGTCGAAAGTGCTGAGGTCGATAGTCGATGGGTTTTCCGGCGCGTTCTGGTGAGGCGGTACGGCAGTTCTGGCGGGTGAACTTGGCGGCATCCTCGGCTCCTGTTGGTTTTTTGATAGATCCCGAAGGGGTGGCCAGATCTGCTGGCGTTGCTCGTTATTCGGATTGCTGACGGGACAGCCCTGAAAATCTAGCAGTCATATCGGTTAAACGCCAACAATCCTTGGTTGTAGATAGCGATAAAAATCTCGAAATTGGACATAAGTCCGTTAATTCCTTAGGTGCCTCGTACTCCGTTTGGCGTTAGGCCATTGGTTTCGAAACCCTCAAGTCAGGGACGACTTGAGGGAGCTACAGGGATGTATTCATGCGTTTTCGAAACCAATGGCCTAACGCCAAACTTGCCGGTTAAAGTCTCCAAACTAAATTTTCTGTCCGATTGGTCAAATATTTGCATAACCGCTTGGGTGCTGTCGCGACAGTGCAAATCTTTAAACCATCGAAAGCAGAGGTAGTGTGTGTTGAACTCGATCAGTAAATCCTTTTTGTTGGTGCTGGGCCTAGCGCTCAGTATCGGCGTAAGTGCCGCCATTCCTGTGAAAGTGGTGGTGGTGAGTATGTTTGAGACGGGTGATGTGACGGGTGACCAGGCCGGTGAATATCAGTTGTGGATTGAACGGCAGAAGCTGGACAAGGTGTTTCCGTTTCCCTTGGGTGCTTACGATTTGCACATGAATGAGGCAGGTGTGCTCGCAATGTGCACCGGCGGTGGTGTGACGAATGCCACGGCGTCGGTGATGGCCTTGGGTATGGACCCGCGTTTTGATCTTTCCAAAGCCTATTGGGTGATTGCCGGCATCGGTGGTGGTGATCCGTTGGATGTGTCGCTTGGTACGGGTGTGTGGGCGAAGCATGTGGTGGATGGTGATTTACTTTACGAGATTGATGGCCGCGAAATTCCGAAGGAGTGGGAATATGGTTTGATTCCGTTGGGTGCGAAAGAGCCGAATCAGGAATCCACCGGTTGGACGGTTGATACCATCGTGTACAACCTGAATCCGCAGTTGGTGGATTGGGCGTATCAACTTACTAAGGATCATCCCGTTGCTGATACGCCGGCGATGAAAAGTTTTCGTGCGCAGTACAAAGGGTTTGAGCAGGCACAGCGGCCACCGTTTGTCACTATCGGCGATACGATTGGTTCGAGTACGTATTGGCATGGTGAGTTGCTGAATAACTGGGCTAATGACTGGATGCATTTGCACGCGGGTAAAGATAGCAATTTCATGACGACGAATATGGAAGACAATGGGTCGCTGACGGCGTTGCATCGTTTGGCTAAAAGCGGTTTGGTGGATACGCAGCGTGTGTTGGTGTTGCGTACGGTGAGTAATTACAGTTTTCCGCCGCCGGGTAAAACGGCTGCCTGGAGTACGACGGCGCCTTATCCGGATAAGGGTATGCCGGCTATTGAGGCGGCTTATGGGTTAGGTAGTCGTGTGGTGCAGGCATTGTTGGGGGATTGGGATAAGTACAAAACGACGATTCCGGGTAAATAAGTGTTGAAGCGGTGCTTCGTAGTTCGTTTGTCGTTAGGCCATTGGGTTTCGAAAGCGCATAAACACTTCCCTGTGGCTCCCTCAATTCATCCCTGAATTGAGGGTTTCGAAACCCAATGGCCTAACGCCAAACTTGTAGTGTGTGAGCTTCAAGTGTGTTGAAGAAAAATCATATTCATTAAATTACTTAACGGTTTTTTTGGAAAAAATTATGGGGCGATACTGGATAACGTTTTGTTTGCTTTTGCTAGGTTGTTTTTCTTCAGTATCACAAGCCAAACCCATCATCTTCGACAACGACATGGCCATTGATGATTGGGCGGCGTTGTTGTATTTACTGCATCATCCCGAGGCGGATGTGATTGCGATTACTATTTCTGCCAGCGGTGAAACCCGGTGTCAGCCGGGTATTGCTAATACGCTTTCGTTGTCGGATCTCCCGGGGAATGTTGCTCAGGGTATTGCTGTTGCCTGCGGTGATGATTGGCCGTTGGATGGTTATTTTGTTTTTCCCGAGGCCTGGCGGGTTGATTCGGATACGCTTTCGGGTGTGCCGGTGAAAAAAAGTCAGCGAACAGTTGCCAAGGCACATGCGGTTGAGGTGATTCACAAGGCGCTGCAGGATTCCGCAACGCCGGTTACCTTGGTTGCGACGGGGCCTTTGACGAATATTGCGCAGTGGCTGGAGCGTTATCCAACGGATAAAGCGCGGGTGGAGCAGCTGGTGATTATGGGCGGTAATGTTGATGTGCCGGGAAATATTATTGTGCCGAATTTTACCGATGGTCATCCGAATAAGACGGCAGAGTGGAATATCTTTGTTGATCCGCTCGCGGCGGATAAGGTAATGCAATCCGGATTACCCGTTGTTCTGGTGGGGTTGGATGTGACTAACTCGGTGCGCGTCACGAATAAGGTAGCCAAAGATTTTAAACAAGCGGTTAAAACAACATCGGCAAAATTCTGGGATCAGGTGTTGGATAAAAATGATTGGTTTATTGCTTCTGGCGAATATTATTTCTGGGACACGCTCGCGGTGTTGATCGCGATGGATAGCAGCTTGTGTGAAGGGGATATGCAGTCATTGAAAGTGGCTTACCAGGCGACTGATAAACCCTGGGAACAAACCACTGATATGCGGATGCCGGATAAGCGGTGGGATGGCAAAGCGCGTGTTCATCTGGATGCAAAGACAGCCGGAACCCTGATTAAGGATGCGCGCTATCCTGCGGTTAAGGTATGTCGTAAAACGCAGCCCGAAAAAATATTTGCTGAATTTCGGCAGGTGATCAATCAGTAAAGGTTGATCACGCGCGCGTCAAGTAATGGATACTGAATAAGGCCTGGTGATCAGTCCAGGCCTTAATGTGGTTGAAGCCACAGGCAATGCCCAGTTTGGCGATATCTTCAATCGTGTATTTATAGGAATTCTCAGTGTGAATGGTTTCTCCGCATTTGAAATGAAACCGTTTGTCAGCGATTTTTACTGTCTGGGTTGCCAGGCTCACCAAATGCATTTCAATGCGCGACAGTGCCATATTAAAGAAAGCATAATGCTCAAATTTGTGGCGATCAAAATCAGCCCCCAATTCGTTGTTGATACGGCGTAACAGGTTTAAATTAAAATCTGCCGTTACGCCTTCTTTATCGTTATAAGCCTCATGTAAACGACTGGGTGATTTTAATAAATCAACACCGATTAACAGACCGTCACCAGGTTTTAACAACGCATTGATGCGGTCCAGAAATTCGGTTGCTTCTTCCCGACTGAAATTACTGATAGTAGAGCCAGGAAAGAACACCACCCGCGGGTTGAATCGGTCGGATGCCACGACCTCTGGCAAGCGGATGTGCGTCATGTAATCGCCCACCACCGGATGAATAATCATGTGTGGAAATTCCCGTTTCAGCTGACTGGTGGAGCGCAGTAAAATTTCCGCCGAGATATCAATCGGTGTATAAGATTTGGGACTATCCAAAGCCGTTAACAGGTGACGAATCTTACGGCCTTCGCCGCTGCCATATTCAATAATGTTGGCATTTCGTCCGATCAGTCGAGCAACATCCGGCAAGATTTCATCCAGTAGGGAGAGCTCGGTGGTGGTGATGTAGTACTCTTCGGTTTTACAAATTTCGGTAAATAAAATAGAGCCGCGTTCATCGTAAAAATATTTGCACGGCAAGGTTTTTGGCGATTGGCTCAGGCCATAGATCACATCTTGCAGAAACTGCGTGTCCCTATAATAGGCTGCACCTTCCGTTATTTTTTTTGCATTAATCGAGTTCATCAGCGAGCCTCACTCCGGAAAATTGCCAACGGGCGTTAACAGGAAAAAAATTACGATAACTGGCCCTGATATGGTCTGCCGGTGTCGCGCAGGAGCCACCGCGCAACACCCATTGATTCACCATAAATTTGCCGTTGTATTCACCGACCGCTCCAGGTGCAGGGCGATAACCGGGATAGGGCAGGTAAGCACTCTGGGTCCATTCCCAGACGTCACCAAACATTTGCAGTAAGCCGGGTTGCTTGTCTGCCGGTTGTGGGTGGAGTCGTGACAGATCTAAAAAATGGCTGTTGTTGTTAGCAATGGTTGATGCAACTTCCCATTCAAATTCAGTGGGCAAGCGTTTGCCGGACCAGGCAGCGAAAGCGTTGGCTTCAAAATAATTGATATGACACACCGGCTCATTCAGACGCAGCGGTTGCAAACCCGCCAGGGTGTACACATGCCATTCATCATCCAGGTATTGCCAATACAAGGGCGCTGTTGTGCCCGTTTCGTTTACCCACGCCCAACCTTCAGATAACCACAGCGCCGCTTGCTGGTAACCCTTGTCTTTAATAAACGCCAGGAATTCACCGTTGGTCACCGGACGATTCGCCAAACGGAAACCTGCAATATGCGTGAGGTGACGAGGCATTTCGTTATCGAAGCAAAAACCTTTATCGCAGCCGATACGGTATTCACCAGCGGGAAAATCTTGCCATTGCATACCGACCGCACCTGTTGGTGTCCCGGTGGGCGAGGTCAGGATGGCAGGACACTGTGGTTGATGAGAGAGCGCGTGCTTGATATCGGTGACGATAAGTTCCTGATGTTGTTGTTCGTGATGGATACCCAGCTCAACCAGTTGCAATTCTTCATGCGTTAACGCATTCCATACATGTTGTATTTTTTCTTCGACAGCGAAACGGTATTGCCAGACTTCATCAAGACTGGGCCGCGAAATCAATCCGCGTTGCGCGCGGCGAAATTGCGGGCCGACGCCGTTGTAATAGGAATTAAATAAATACGCAAATTCATCGGGAAAAGCGGGATTGGCCTGACGGGGTTTAAGAATAAATGTATCGAAAAACCACGAGGTATGTGCCAGATGCCACTTGGTTGGACTGGCGTCTGGCATGGATTGCAGCATATGATCATCTGCCGTTAACAGGTTTGACAGATGCTCACTAAGTTTTCGCGTGCGCAAAAAGTTTTCGCGCAGTTGCTTTACATCCGTTTCCATCATTACGCTTCCTGAGTTTTCAGGCGCAGGGGACGTAATGTCATCAATAAAAAAATAACCTTTGATGTGACGTTTGCGTCCAATCAGCCATAGTAATTTTCTTTACTTTACGGTTGGACGCAGGGTGCTGCTGTGCGAATCCCAACATAAGCCGGGATTCGTCAGGGCGGTCAAGCGGTTAAGCGGCGGGTGAGTTGTTTGGCAGCGTGGGTGTGGCGAGCCACAATTTCATGGATATCCTGTTCCAGCAGGGTACCTTGTTTTACTTTCCATTCGCCACCTACCATGACGTAGTCCGCTTTGTGGGCGCCGCATAACACCAATGCAGCCAGGGCGTCACCATAACCGGAAAAGCGTGGTTCATCGAGGCAGAACAACGCCAGATCCGCTTGTTTACCGACCGCGATTTCACCAAGTTCAGGCCGGTGTAATAAACGGGCACTGCCTTGCGTTGCCATAGCGAGCGCATCCAGGTGGGAGAATTGCGCAGCACCGTAACGCAGTTTTTGTAGCAACATGGCCTGACGTACTTCCTGCATCATGTTTGAACCGTCATTGGAGGCGGAACCGTCCACACCCAACCCAACCGGGGCACCGGCTTTTTGTAAATCCAGGGTGCAACACATGCCGGATGCCAGCAACATATTGGATGACGGACAGTGGCAAACACCGATACAAGCGTGACCCAGTCGTTGCACTTCTTCATCATTAAAATGAATGCCGTGAGCCAACCATACGCGATCATTCAGCCAACCGACATCACCTAGGTAATCCACCGGACGTTGTCCGAATTTTTTCAGGCAGAATGTATTTTCATCTTCTGTTTCACCGAGATGCGTGTGTAGCAGCACATTTTTTTGTTGCGCAAGTTTGGCAGTCTCGCGCATTAAATCCGGCGTAACAGAAAATGGCGAGCAGGGCGCGAGGGCGATCTGACATCGGGATTCTTCCGTTGCATCGTGATAGGCGCGAATCAACCGTTCGCTCTCGGATAATATCTGCGCATCACTTTCCACCACAGAATCCGGTGGCAGGCCACCAGCGGATTGACCGAGACTCATGGAGCCGCGCGTTAACGTCACACGGTTGCCGATAGCTTCTGCGGCCGCGACCTGAACGTCAATGGCGTGAGGCATGATGCTGCTGAATACATAGTGATGATCCGCCGTCGTGGTACAACCGGACAACAATAATTCACTCAACGCCAATTGTGTGGAGGCAAAGATGGCGTCGTCATCGAGATTGGCCCACACCGGGTAAAGTGCTTGCAACCAGGGGAATAATTCTTTGTTCAGAGCAGCAGGTAGTGCACGGGTCAAGGTCTGATAAAAATGATGATGACAATTAATCAGACCGGGTAACACGACATGCCCGGATGCATCAAAGGTGTGCTGATAAAGTGTTTGCGGTTCCTGGCCGCGCGCAACCAACTCGACGATCCGGCTGCCGCGAATCACAATGCCATTGCCAGCATCATGGGAATTCCCGGTCCAGCAGGCGAGCGGATGTTTGATCCAGGTGGCATCGGAGGCGATGCCACGAACAAGCGTTGTATTCATGAATTGACGTCAGTTAATACGGGTGCACGGGCCGGTGGTTCCAGGCCGCAACCCTTCAGGATAATATCGCTGAGAAAATTGGAAATGTCGCGCACCATATCCGGTTCATACTCGGCGCGGTTCATGATGGTGAGTACTTGTACGTCGAAGTCGGCGTAATGTTGCGTGGAAGACCAGATCAGAAAAATCAGCTGCACCGGATCAACTTTGGCCATACGCCCCTGTTCAATCCAGCTCTCGATAATTCGCGCTTTGGTACGCACCCATTGGCGCATCTCGGTACGAATATAATCTTTTAAATGGGGTGCTCCCTGAATCATCTCCATCGCAAAAAGTTTTGATGCGCGCGGGTGAGTATAGGATAGCTCCACTTTTTTACGGATAAATTCATCGAGCACCACAGCGGGATCATCTTCTTCTTTGATATTGTCGAAAAAGTCATTCCACAGGTGAATCAGGTTATCCAACACCGCAATGTACAAATTGGATTTACTTTTGAAGTAATAATGCACATTCGCTTTGGGAATAGCAGCGCGATCTGCTATCGCCTGAATACTGGTGCCACGGTAACCATTCTGGACAAATTCTTCTTCGGCAGCGTTGATAATATTTGTCAGGTTACGATCCCGAATTTTACCCGGCTTGTATTTTCCGGTCGGGGTTCCAGTGGGATCAAAATCCAGAGTTTTTTCCAAAATCTTGTTGGCCATCGTTATTGTTTCTCGCTGAAGTTTTACTGTGTCCTTTCTGTTTGACGGGCCAGGAGGCCCGACAAGCACGGCGATTAAATATTACTGGGGTATTTTGCCTTCTATACCCTTCACATACCAGTTTTGCTTGTGCAATTCCTCGTCATTCAGGAATTTGCCTTCGGCGACCATCAGCTCACCCGCTTGATTATAGATCGGCCCCTGATACACATCGCGCTTACCGGCGATAATGTCGGCTTTATATTGTTCAACTTTTTCCACCACGGTTTTGGGTACGATAGGGTTGATCGGCGAAATATCCACGACGCCTTCTTTCAGGCCGTGCCAGATAGATTCCGATTTCCAGGTGCCGTCCAACACGGCTTGAACTTTTGCGCGATAAATGCTTTCCCAATGTTGGGTAGAAGAAGTCAAATGGACTTTAGGGCCGTAAGCGGTCATATCGGAATTAAAACCGACGGCATAAACATTCTTTGCCGCGGCGGCCTGCACAACGGCAGCCGAATCTGTGTGCATGGTTAATACATCGGCACCTTGCAAAATTAAACTCTCCGCCGCTTCACGCTCACGCGCCGGGTCGTGCCAGGTATTGACCCACACCACTTTCATTTTAATATCCGGATTCATCTGCTGCGCGCCGAGCATAAATGAATTGATACCGCGAATAACTTCAGGAATAGGAAATGCGCCGACGTATCCGATCACACCATCTTTGCTCATGGCGCCGGCGACCATGCCGGCGAGGTAGCGACCTTGATAATCGCGCGCCTGGTAGTTACCGACATTGGGTGCAGTTTTATAGCCGGTGGCGTGTTCAAATTTTACTTTGGGGAACATCTTACCCACTTTGATAGTGGGGTTCATGTAGCCGAAGGAGGTGGTGAATATCAGGTCGTAGCCGCGTGAGGCCATATTGCGAATGACACGCTCGGCATCGGCGCCTTCGGCGACGCTTTCGACGTAGGAGGTTTCGATTTTATCGCCGAATTCGTTGGCGACTATTTTGCGTGCTTCGTCGTGCATGTAGGTCCATCCGGCGTCGCCGATGGGGCTGACGTAGACGAAGCCGACTTTGAGTGGTTCGGCGTAGAGGACGGTGCTCCAGCTGATCAGTGTGGCGGTTGCCAGTCCGAATAAGTGACGTAGTTTCATGTTTTATTCCTCTGTAGGGAAAATAATTTCTGTATCAGTGTGGGCATAAGTTCGGTGGTTGTTATGGAGACACGCCGTGAATACATCCTTGTAGGCTCATCACCCGCATCCATGCGGGTGATGGTCTCCATAACAACCACCGAACTCATGCTGCGAGTTCAGTGTTCACTTAACTTTTTTAAAAGCAGTACAAAAAAGAAACTGAAATTTCTTGTGCTGCTATTTCAAATCAATTCTTTACGCTGCCATATCTCTAAATCTTTGGGTATTAATTTCCCAACAAGAAAGGTAACGGAAACCTAAGTATGTTGAACAACAGGTGACCAACTTTCGTGGCTTTTTAGCATTAGAATGATGCACCATCGGCCAAAGGGAATTGGGTAAAGGTTTGTGAGACTGTCGCCGGCAAGGATGCCGGCGTCAAGCCTACAGGGACGTATTCACGGCGTGTCTCACAGGCCTTTACCCAATTCCCACTCCAATCCACATTAAAAACACCAAAAAACTACCTCTGAGGATAATAAGGCTGCCCCAAAGACCGAGGCGCAAACAACCCGTTACCTTGCTTGCGACGCATCATCATCACCAACACCAAAATCGTTACCACATACGGCAACATCGCCAATAAATTGGGTGAAATTTCATAACCATAACCCTGCAACAACAAATGCAGAATACTCGCAAAACCAAATAACCAGGCGCCTAACAAAACCCGTTCCGTTCGCCAGCTGGCAAACACCACCAAGGCTAACGCAATCCAACCGCGTCCCGCGGCAATACCTTCCGACCACATAGGTGTATACACCAGAGATAAATACGCACCTGCCAGGCCCGCCATGGCGCCGCCGAATACCACGGCGGAATAGCGCACGAGCAATACTTTATAGCCGAGGGCGTGGGCGACTTCCGGGTTTTCGCCGACGGCGCGGATGATCAGACCCAAACGGGTGTAGCGCATTACGATATAAATCGCTGCGAACAACATAAATGAGAGATACACCAGCATATCCTGCGCGAACAGCGCTTTGCCGATGAGTGGTAGTTGGTGCAATAAAGGAATGTGCAGCGGTGTTAATCCAATTAACGATTGGCCCACGTAACTTGCACCGAGAAAAGCGCTTAAGCCGGTGCCGAAGATTGTCAGGGCCAAGCCGGTTGCTACCTGGTTGGAGATGAGCGTCAAGGCGATAAAGGCAAAGATGAGTGAGACCAGTGCGCCGGCTACGGCGCCGGCCAGTACGCCCCAGCCGAGGTTGCCGGCGCTGTAGGCGGCGATAAATGCGCAGGCGGCACCGACGAGGATCATGCCTTCCTGTCCCAAATTTAATACACCGGAGCGTTCCGATACCATTGCGCCCAGTGCAACAAGTAGCAGTGGAGTGCCGGTGCGCACCATGGCGAAAAGAATATTTTCGATCAAGAGTAAATCCATAACACTAAAACCTATTCACTTGTGATGGCGGTTGTTGCGCCAACTTTTTGTGTGCTGTTATTCCACACGACCCGGTAGCCAATCAATAAATCGCAGGCCAGTAAATAAAATAACAACATGCCTTGAAATAAACCGGTAATGGATTTCGGTAAACCCAATTCTATTTGTGCCATCTCGCCACCGAGGTAGGTGAGGCCCAGCAACGCGCTGGCTAATAAAATTCCCAACGGGTGCATGCGGCCCATAAACACCACGATGATCGCGGCATAACCATAGCCCAATGATAATGTGGGAATCAGTTGCCCGACCGGGCCATTAACTTCTGATATGGCGGCGACGCCGGCCATGGCACCGCTGAATAACAGCAGCAACCAGATCAACGCCGTGCTGTTGAAGCCGGCAAATTTTGCGGCGGTGCGGTTTTCGCCCATGACTCTTAATTGAAAGCCAAGCAAAGTGCGCGCGAGTATGACCCAAATGACAACCAGCATCAGTAGTGCAATAAACAGGGCGATGCTGATGCGATAACCTTCAAACACGACTGGTAGCAAGGTTTGTGTGGCAAAGAGAGCGGACTCGGGAAAATTAAAACCATCCGGGTCTTTCAGCGGGCCGTGCACACCCCACAACAATAAATTAACCGCAATGTAATTGAGCATGATGGTGGTGAGGATTTCGTTAGCCTGAAAGCGTGTGAGCAGTAAAGCGGCGATAGCGGCCCACAACATACCGGCGAGCGCACCGCTGAAGATCACCAGCGGCAGCACCCAAAAACCTTCACTGTTTGTTAACTGTAACGAGACAGCACCGCCGACAAGCGCACCGAATACGAATTGTCCCTCGGCGCCGATGTTCCAGATTTTGGCTTTGAAGCACAGGGTTAAACCAATGGCGCAGAGCAACAAAGGCGTGACTTTAACGGCGAGTTCAGACAAGCCATACAGATCGCTGACCGGTGCGATAAAAAACGTGTAAAGGCTGAGCAATGGCGGGCGGCCAAGTAGTGCGAACAACAAGGCGCCGGATAGCAGTGTCAGTACCAGCGCCAGTAGCGGCGAGAGGTACAGCATGGTGCGCGAATCCTGCAAGCGTTTTTCAATGCGCATGGTTCGCCTCCTCCTGGAAATTACCGGTCATCCACTGGCCGAGGCGTTCCAGCGGAACATCCTGTTTTTTATGGACGGGCGATAATTTCCCGCCGCAAATGGCACCGAGGCGATCAGCCAGTAAATACAATTCATCCAGATCTTCGGTGATGATCAAAATGGCGGCACCGGTATCGCGCAGTCGGATTAATTGTTGGTGAATTAAATTCGCCGCGCCTACATCGACACCCCAGGTGGGATGAAAACAGATCAACAGCTTGGGGTTCTGCATAATCTCCCGGCCGATAATAAATTTTTGCAAATTGCCACCCGACAGACTGCGGGCACTGCTCTCAACGCCGGTCGCTTTCACGTTGTAACGCGCAATAATATCTGCTGCACGCGCGCGAATGCTGTGCCAGTTTACCCAACCTTTTTGCACACCGTGCGTGACATAACCGGTGAGTAAATTATTCTCAGCCAAACTCATGGTGCTAACCGCACCGCGCCCAATTCGATCAGCGGGCACAGTACCTATACCGAGCCGCCGCCGTTGTTGTACATTCAATGACGCAATATTTTTTTCCTGAAAATACAATGTGCCACTATCGGCCACCAGCTCGCCATTAATTAAATCGACCAATTCGTCCTGACCATTGCCGGCAACGCCAGCGAGCCCGACTATTTCGCCAGCGTGTAATGACAAATCAATATCATGTAAGTGAATGCCAAACGTGTCCTGCGGTTTTACCGCAATGTTTTGCATAACAAATACAGGTGAACCGGCGGTGCCTGGCGGCATGGATTCCTGCAACTCAAGTTCATCACCCAACATCAGGCGGGCCATGTCTTTCGCGGAGGTTTCGCGGGGGACGCAAGAGCCGGTCACCTTGCCGCCGCGCAATATGGTCGCGCGATCGCAAAGCGCGTTAACTTCGTGCAATTTGTGCGAGATAAACAAAATGCTGCACCCTTTACGGGCAAGTTTTTTCAGTACAGCAATCAATTGTTCGACTTCCGGCGGCGTCAACACTGCGGTCGGTTCATCAAGGATCAACAGCTGGATGTCTTGCAATAAGCAGCGAATAATCTCCACCCGTTGTTGCTCGCCTACCGATAAAGTATGCACTTCGCGATCAGGATTAATCGCCAGGCCATACTCTTCACCCACCGCGATAATTCGTTCGCGCAGCTTTGCCAAGGTGCCGTATTCCGCTGGCGTCAGATACAAAGCGATATTTTCGGTAACAGTCAGTGTTTCGAAGAGTGAGAAGTGTTGAAACACCATACCCATACCCAACTGGCGTGCGTGAGCCGGACCGGTAATCGCCACCTCTTTATCGTTCCACATCATCTGCCCGGAATCGGGTTTAACCACCCCGTAGATAATCTTCATCAGGGTACTTTTGCCAGCACCGTTTTCGCCGAGCAGGGCATGAATTTCTCCAGGCGCCACCTTCAGGCTCACCGCATTATTGGCGATACAGCCTGGGTAGGCCTTGGTGACGGACAGCAGCTCCAATCGTGTATTGTTTTTCTCTGACATAAACCTGACTAACTGGACAAAAAAGATAGGATTGGTATAGCAATATATATGCCACGGCCTAAATGCCACCTGGCCTGGCAAATTCTTTCCCAAAAAATTGTCTATTTGGCCAGACTTTTGCTTTGCTTGATAAGAAGTCGAATTTATTAAGGTGATGCTGATGGTCAGATCGGAGGAAACCCCGTGCAGTTTGTCGTAAACAATATCCCCGTCACTATCGAATCGGTAGCAACGGATATGACGCTGCTGCGCTATCTGCGCAGCGAGCAAAACCTGACCGGAACCAAAGAAGGTTGCGCGTCAGGGGATTGCGGTGCCTGCACGGTTCTGGTCGGCAGTGAAGGTCCTGATGGCCGGGTTTATCGCGCCGTCAACAGCTGTATTTGCCCGCTCGGAAGCTTGAACGGTAAGCATGTTGTCACGGTAGAAGGGCTGGGCAATGAAGGACAGTTACATCCCGTGCAAGAAGCGATGGTGCAATGTCACGGTTCCCAATGTGGGTTCTGTACGCCCGGCTTTGTGATGTCACTGGCAGGTTTACAGCTGAACAGTGATGCATTGAGCGCGCAACCTGTTGAAGAACAGCGTCACGCGGTTATTGATGCAATTTCAGGCAACCTCTGCCGCTGCACCGGCTATCGGCCGATTATTGATGCGGGAATCCAGTCCCTTAAAAAACCTGCCCAAATGATCAATATTGTGCAGGAGTGGAAGGCGGATGCACCTTTAGCGGGCAATCCGGTCTTGAAAGAAGTTGACTGTTTTTATGCTCAGCCGTCCGATGAAGCAGAACTCCAGGCATTGTTAAGACAATGCCCTGATGCCCGTCTGGTCGCCGGCGGCACGGATCTGATGCTGGAGGTAACGCAACTCTATAAGACGCTGCCGCAATTAATCGATCTTAATAACGTGTCCGGTTTGAATACCGTCACTGTGCAAAGCGATTATGTAGAGATAGGCGCTGCTGCTACCTATACCGAGGTTGAGCACCAGCTGCGCGACATATCGCCGATGTTTGTACGATTACTCAGCCGTCTGGGTTCGCGCCAAATTCGCAATCGCGGCACGCTCGGCGGCAATATCTGTAATGCGTCACCCATCGCCGACACGCCGCCTTATCTGTTAGTACTGGAGGCAGAATTGATCATCGGTAACGCAGCCGGAGATTATCGCAGCGAGTCCGTGAATCATTTTTATAGTGCCTATAAACAAACGACCCTGGTTGCCGGTGAATACCTCGCAAAAATTCGCATCAAACGCAGCGCATTGGGTGATGCCATCAGGCTTTACAAAATCAGTAAACGCTATGAAGACGATATCTCGGCAGTGATGGGCGCCTTTTTGCTCGATGACCAACAACAACTGCGTATTGCATTTGGTGGTATGGCTGCAATTCCCAAGCGTGGCTACGCCACGGAAAAATTTCTTAATCAAACGACCTGGCAACGCGATGGGCAGGTTTTATCGCAAACGCTTGAGCAGGCCTGCGATATATTGCGCAGCGAATTCTCGCCCATGAGCGATGTACGCGCCTCCGCCGATTACCGTATGGCCATGGCGTGCAACTTGATGAAGAAAGCCTGCTATGAATTCATCGCACAGATGAATGGCCAGTCTGCAACAGAGGGGGTGTTTGATCATGCGTAAACTGATCGAGCCGCTGATCGAGGTTGCACCTCAAACTGGCCTGGGAGCGCAGGGTGGTGTAGGAAGTTCTATTGCGCACGAATCTGCGCGCAAACATGTGAGTGGTTCAGCAGAATATGTTGATGATTTACCGCTACTGCCAGGTACCCTGTTTGTGGCGACCGGGCAAGCCACTGTGCCTCATGCACGAATTAAAAAAATAGATTTGACACTGGTAAAAAAAATTCCTGGCGTGATCGATGTGATTACGCAAAGTGATATTCCTGGAAAAGTTGATGTTGCACCGGTTTACGGTGGTGACCCACTCTTGGCTGGCGATATTGTGGAGTACATCGGTCAGCCGATTTTTGCTGTAGCCGCTACCAGTTTTGACGCGGCGCAACGCGCGGTGAACCAGGCCGTTATCGATTATGAAATCCTGCCGGCGCAACTCACGATAGACGACGCGCTTGCAGCACAAAGTTTTGTTCTGCCGCAGCACCGGTTATTCATGGGCGATCCCGATGCCGCTATTGAAAAAGCACCGCATCAACTCAGCGGTGAAATTTATGTACGCGGTCAGGAACATTTTTATCTTGAAGGGCAAATCAGCGAAGCGCGGCTCACCGAAGATGGCGGTATTCATGTCATCAGTTCTTCGCAACATCCCTCAGAAATTCAAAAACTGGTGGCGGAAGTATTAGCCATTCCGTTACACCGTGTTGTGGCGGAAGTTCGCCGTATGGGTGGCGGTTTTGGTGGTAAGGAAAGTCAGGCAGCGCCTTTGGCATGTATGGCTGCGGTCTTTGCACAGCGTTTGAAACGCGCCATTCGTTACCGTATGCCGCGCCGCGATGACATGGTGCAAACCGGCAAGCGTCATGATTTTTTAAATCGCTGGCACGCTGGTTTTGACGATGATGGCCGTTTGCTGGGCGTGAACATGGTGCTGGCAGGAAAATGCGGTTTTTCACCGGACCTGTCTGAAGGTATTGTCGACCGCGCCATGTTTCACGCGGACAACGCCTATTTTTTAAATAACGCCAGCATCCTCGGATTGAGGTGCAAAACCCATACAGTTTCCAACACAGCCTTTCGCGGCTTCGGCGGACCCAAAGGTATGATGGCTGTTGAAACCTTGATGGAAGATATTGCCCGGTATTTAGGCAAAGACCCGCTGGATGTGCGCAAAGCAAACCTCTACCAGCTGGGGCGCGATGAAACACCCTACGGCCAAAAAGTTGAACAGCACATGCTGCCGGAATTGGTTGAACGGTTGGAGCAGAAATCTCATTATCGCGAACGCCGGGAAACCATCACAGAATTTAACTGCACCCATTCCACCTTAAAAAAAGGCATTGCCCTGACGCCGGTAAAATTCGGTATTTCCTTCACCGCCAAACACCTGAACCAGGCCGGCGCCTTGCTGCATATTTACACCGACGGAACCCTGTTGATCAATCACGGCGGTACGGAAATGGGGCAGGGGCTTTACACCAAGATCCAGCAGATCGTCGCCAGTGCGTTTGGTGTGTCTGTGGAACGGGTCATGGTGACGTCAACGCGCACCGACAAGGTTCCCAACACATCACCCACAGCGGCATCCTCCGGTACGGATTTAAACGGCATGGCCGCAAAAGACGCCTGCGATAAAGTGAAGGCAGATTTAATTGGCTTTGCAACAGAACATTTCGACACACCAGCAGAGAAAATCCGGTTTATTGGCAATCAGGTGCTGGTGGGTGATGAGGTTTACAGCTTCGAAGAATTTATCAAACTTGCTTACTTGAATCGCGTGCCGTTATTTGCCACAGGCTACTACCGCACGCCGAAGATATTTTACGATCGCCAAACCGCCAAAGGACAACCGTTTTTATATTTTGCCAACGGTGCGGCGGTGAGTGAGGTAACGATCGATACATTGACCGGTGAGTATCGCGTAAACCGGGTGGACATCATTCACGATGTGGGGCGTTCGCTGAATCCGGCGATTGATATCGGTCAGATTGAGGGCGGTTTTATCCAGGGGATGGGCTGGTTGACCACTGAGGAATTGTTGTGGGATGACACGGGAAAAATTATTTCCAACAGTCCGGCGAATTATAAAATTCCGACGGCATTTGATGTGCCGCCGGTGTTTAATGTGGCTTTGTATGATGAGGCTAACAATGAAAATACGATTCATTTGTCGAAGGCCGTGGGTGAGCCGCCGCTGATGTTGGCGATTTCGGTGTGGGCGGCGTTGCGGGATGCGTGTTCCAGTTTGACGGGGTATCGGTTTAGTCCGCGGTTGGATACGCCGGCGACGCCTGAGAGGGTGTTTTGGGCAGTGCAGGAATGTGAGAAATTCATGCTCTCGGATCAGTGAGAGTCGCACTGCAATATTCCCTCTGAGACACGCCGTGAATACATCCCTGTAGGCTCAGCACCCGCATCCATGCGGGTGATGGTCTCAGAGGGAATATCGCAGTGCTCTTTGAGCATTGTGCGTGTTGAGAGATTTTGAAAGCAAAAACAAAGATTATTTACATTGAGAAAATATGATATGAAAAATCTCAATTGGTCATCCGCAATTCAACATTGTCAGCAAGCTGGTAATGGTTATGTGATTGCAACGATTATCAACACGCAAGGCTCCACGCCGCGTGATGGTGGCAGCAAGATGGTGGTTGATGCTGAGCGGAGTTACGACACTATTGGTGGTGGCCAGTTGGAGTTTTTGATTGTGCAGCAGGCGCGGGAGTTGTTGCAGGAGAATCAGAATTGTCAGGTGCTCAAGCCATTTCCGCTGGCTGCTGAGGCGGCGCAGTGTTGTGGTGGGCATGTCACGGTGATGCTGGAGTGTTTTGCGGCGCGTGATTGGCAGGTTGTGTTGTTTGGGGCGGGACATGTGAGTCAGGCGTTGGTGACGATTTTGGCGGGGTTGCCGTGTCGGGTGACGATTGTTGACAGTCGCGCGGATCAGTTGGTTATGCCTTTGCCGATTAATTGTCGGTTTGAGTTGTATGCGAATCCGGTGGAGGCGGTTGCGTCTTTATCGGATAACGCCTGGCTTGTTGTGTTTACCCATGATCATGGTTTGGATTTTCAGTTATGCAGAGAATTGCTGCATCAGGATCGTTGGCGGTATGTGGGGTTGATCGGTTCAGAGACCAAGGCGTTACGTTTTCGCAAGCGGTTGGCGGATGCAGGTTTTGATGAGGCGGTTGTTCAGCAGATTTACAGCCCGATTGGTTTGCCCGAGGTTAAGGGCAAGTTGCCGATGGAGGTGGCGGTTTCTATTGCAGCGCAGTTGCAGGGGTTGTATTACCAGGGGCAGTCGACAACGAAAGGTCGGTCTACGTCCTGGAAGGAGATTAAGCATATTCTTCAGCAGCCTGCGCGGATAACGGGAGGTGAGGATTGATGATGAATCTGGATCAATTTAATGCGTTAAATGAAGCTGACGCTACGGCGCTGCTTTATGAGTGCTGCCATTGCCACAACTGGGCGTCGCGTGTTGCCGATTTGCGCCCGTTTGATAGTAAGGAACAGTTGCTGCGCGCGGCCGATGATGTGTGGCGTGATGCGGATGAGGCCGAAATTCTTGAGGCGTTTAAAGGCCACGCACGCATCGGCGACATTGAATTATTGCGTTCGCGTTATGCGGGCCGTGCAACGGCGGAGCAGGGGCAGGTTATGGATGCCAGTGAGACAGTCTTGCAAGCGCTTTACGATCTCAATATTGAATACGAGCGTCGCTATGGTTTTATTTTTATTGTGTGTGCTACCGGGAAGTCGGCTGAGGAAATGCTAATGTTATTAAAAGCGCGCATCGATAACGGTCGGGTGATGGAGCTAATGAATGGTGCGCACGAGCAGGGGAGTATTACCCGTCTGCGTCTTGAACAGTTACTACAGTGAGATGTTATGAATAAACCACCAATCACCACCCACATTCTTAATCTGGATACAGGTAAGCCAGCTACCGGTGTATGGGTAACGCTTTATGAACCGGATTCTGCTGCGCCGCTGGCTACAGCAAAAACGGATGCCGATGGTCGTGTGACGCAATGGGATAACAAATTCACGTTAACAAGCGGTTTTTATCGGCTGCATTTTGCTGTAGGTGACTGGTTTGCCAAACAGGAAAAAAGCAGCTTTTACCCGGAAATTGTTATCTCGTTTCATGTGGTGAGGGCAGATGAGCACTACCATGTTCCGTTATTATTGAATGCGTATGGTTATTCAACCTATCGCGGCAGTTGAGCTAAGGCGTTGTTAAGGGCTTCTATGAGTTCACCGGATATCAGCGCTTTTCGTGCGCGTATTTTGCATTTCACCGATGTGCCAGATCCTGTTACTGGTCAGGGCGTTGAATATTTTGATGATGGTATTTTACTGGTTGAGCACGGCCGGGTAAAAACGGTTGCCAGTGTCGAAACCATGATCGAGCAGGGCTTTGATTTGGCTCAATGTCAATATTTTCCCGATCATTTGTTGATGCCAGGTTTTATCGACAGCCATATTCATTATCCCCAGACCGATGTGATTGCATCTTACGGGGAACAGTTGCTGGACTGGCTTAATAACTACACCTTTCCAACAGAATTGCAGTTCGCCGATAAAACATTTGCGGCGCAAGCGGCAGATCAGTTTTTAAAGTTGTTGCTGGAAAACGGTACGACCAGCGCCATGGTTTACACCACGGTTTTTGCACAATCAACCGAAGAATTTTTCAAGGCGGCTGCCAAGCGTAACCTGCGCATGATTGCCGGCAAGGTGATGATGGATCGCCATGCGCCGGAGGCATTGTTGGACACACCGGAAGCCAGTGAACGGGATTGCCGCGCGTTGATTGAAGGTTGGCATCACACCAAGCGTTTGCACTATGCGTTGACGCCGCGTTTTGCGCCCACCAGTTCGCCGGTGCAATTAAAGATTACCGGTCAGCTTTACCGCGATTATCCCGGACTTTATTTGCAAACTCACTTATCAGAAAACGTACAGGAAATTGCCTGGATTAAATCCCTGTACCCGGATGCAGTGAATTATCTGGATGTCTATGATCGCTACGGGTTGTTGGGGCAACGCAGTGTTTTTGGCCATGGTCTTCATTTGAGTGACCGAGAGCTTGAGCGCCTCGCACAGACGCAATCCGGTATTGCGTTTTGTCCCACGTCCAATTTATTTCTCGGCAGCGGATTGCTGGATGTCCAACGTCTGGAAGACGCGGGCGTGCGTTTGAGTATTGCGACAGACGTCGGCGGTGGAACCAGTTTTTCATTGTTGCGTACTCTCGCCGAAGCTTACAAGGTGCTGCAATTGCAAGGTCAGAATTTACATCCGTTAAAAGGGCTTTATATGGCGACTCTGGGTAACGCCCGCGCGCTGCAACTGGATGCTTATATCGGCAACCTGGTACCGGGAAAAGAAGCGGATTTTATTTTGTTGGATCTGGCTCCCACACTGTTACAACAAAGTCGTCAGCAAAAAACGACTACGTTGAACGAAGTCCTGTTTGCATTGATGACGCTCGGCGACGAACAAAATATCGCGCGCACCTATGTAATGGGGAAATTGGCGTTTCGTCGTTCGCCGCGCGCTCAGGGAGATCTGCAATGGATGGAATGATTCTGGAATGGTTGAACCTGGCATTTCGCTGGTTTCATGTAGTGGCGGGAATTGCCTGGATCGGTGCATCCTTTTATTTTATTTGGCTGGATTTGAGTTTGCGCGAGCCGCCGCAATGGAAAACGGATAAAGGTATCAAAGGCGATCTTTGGGCTATTCACGGCGGAGGTATTTACGAGGTTGCCAAATACCATTTGCGCCCGGAAGCCATGCCCCAAAAATTGCACTGGTTTAAATGGGAAGCCTACAGCACCTGGTTAAGCGGCACCGGCTTGCTGATCCTGATGTATTACGTGCAAGCGCAATCCTACCTGGTGGGTCACAATACCTGGTTACAATCACCCGGCACTGCCGTTGTGGCGAGCATACTTTTTATTGCTGTTGGACAATTGCTTTATGAATTACTGCTCCGCACACCGCTGGTAAAAAAAGGCCTGGCGTTTGCGTTCGCTCTGTTGGTACTGATCACCTTGGCCAGTTGGCTCGCCCACCAATTATTTTCCGCTCGCGCTGCCTATTTACATGTAGGCGCCATGATTGCCACCTGGATGGCTGGCAACGTGTTCTGGGGCATTATGCCCGCGCAGCGCAAATTTATCGCTGCTGTCAGTGAAAGCCGCGAGCCGGATTTGAATACCGCACTCTTCGCCAAACTCCGTTCTACCCACAACAATTACCTGACCTTGCCCGTTATCTTTTGCATGATCAGCAACCATTACCCCTTTGTTTACGGGCATCCCTACAACTGGTTGGCCTTGGTTACTATTGGCAGCTTGCTAGCCTGGGGGCGACATTTCTTTAACCTGAAACATCGCGATATTATCAAGCCGAGCATTCTGATATCTGCTGCTCTGGGTATGGTGTTGGTTGCGATAATCATGGGCTTTACAAAAAATACAACCGCGCGTGAATCTGCTGGTGAACAACCACAATTGACTGAGTCACGCGAAATGCAGATTCAAACCATTCTCACCACTCATTGCTCCAATTGCCATGCTTCTTCTCCCACGCAACCAGGCTTCAATGCTCCACCAGCGGGTTTGCTGATTGATACCTTGGAGCATTTAACTGTGGTAAAAACCCGAGCAATTCCAGCCATCAACTCCGGCTATATGCCACTTGGAAATTTCACGTCCATGACAGACGAAGAACGCCAGGCGCTCTTGTTATGGTTGGAGGAGCATTAAGTGGCTGCCTATGTGATTGTCGATATTGATGTACACGATCATGAAAATTACCGCGATTATCTCGCGCAAATTACTCCAACCGTAAAAGCTTGCGGTGGACGCTATCTGGTTCGCGGTGCTGATGCACAAATTATTTCTGGAACCTGGCAACCCCAACGTTTGGTGGTGATGGAATTCCCAAATAAAGAAACTGCCCACTATTGGGCCACCTGCGCTGAATATGCACCGATTCATGCCTTACGAAATCAATATGCCACAGCTAATATGATTATTGTTGAGGGCAGTGTAGATTTTTCCGGATAGATATTTTTTATAAATATTTAATTCACACCGTTTAAAAGTGGCACAAAGAACCAGGCCGAAGAGGGGTGCGAGACCATCAGCGGCATGGATGCCGCTGTTGAGCCTACAAGGAGGTATTCACGGCGTGTCTCGCACCCCTCTTCGGTCTGGATCTCCTCCATCGTGGCACCAACAAGGCCGCCTGATAAACTGATGTCCTTCTGAAAACGCATAAATACATCCCTGTAGCTCCCTCACGTCATCCCTGACGTGAGGGTTTCAGAAGGACATCAGTCCACCAGGCTCAGTGCCACATCCATCTCAGGAATACTTCTTGCAATCAACTCTCGATCTACCCATCCCGAACAATTCTCGTAAGGACTCCCTGTATCAGGAATCGGCATCCGGGTATCTTCACTATCAACAATCCAGCTACGAGTAGTCAAACCATGAAGAAAATCAGAAAAGCAGTTGCTCTGTTAATGGGAATTGTTGCACTGGCGCTGGTCAGTTGCGCATCGGTCGAAAAAACGCCCAGCTACACCTACACCGAACAGGAAGTACAACTTAATGCCGGTATGTACTATGTGCCGGGTATTCTCGTCAAACCAAAACTCAAAGCCGGTCAAAAAATTCCTGTGGTTGTTATGTTGCACGGCACGGCCTCCCAGAAAAATGAAGTTGGCAATTTATACCAACGCCTCGCGGTTTCACTGGCCAAACGTGGCTACGCCTCATTGCGTATTGACTTTGCCGGCACTGGCGACAGCCTCGCCGATTATAAACTCTATAATTTAACCACTGCCAAACACGACACTAAAACAGCACTGAATTATTTAGTGCGCCAGGAGATATTCGATCTTGATCGAATGGGACTGGTTGGTTTCAGTCAGGGCGGTTTGATCGCGCAACTGGTTGCCGCAGAGGATGAGCGAATTAAAGCAATGGTGACCTGGTCCAGCGTGGTGGGCGACGGGGTTACGGTATTCGAATCTTTTTTTGATAAATATTATGCAGAAGCTAAAGACAATGGTTTTGCTGTGGTGGAATTCCCTTGGCGGGAAGAGCCGTTAAATTTTGGTTTGCAGTGGTTTAATGAAATCAAAAATAATACCAGTTTTACCGATATGAAAAATTATCAAGGAAAGTTGTTGGCGGTAGCGGGCACAGAGGACACGCTGGTGCCGCCGGTGTCATCGACGCGTCTGGTTAATTCAATCGGACCGGCCAGAGCATCGTTAATGTTGGTCAAGGATGCGGATCATATGTTTAACGTGTTGGCAGACAGCAATGAAAATACCTTGGCTGAAGACCAGACCATTCCCGAGTCCGTCTTGCAGTCGACGACGGATTGGTTCGCTAAGACACTGTGACATTTCATACCACGTATTTCAGTGAACGATGAGCCTTACCTTCTGTCCCACGCTTTGCACACTACACTTAATTTTCATAGGAGGTTTTTATGAAAAGGCATGTTGAAGGTAAGCGTGTGGCTATTTTGGCCGCCAATGGTTTTGAGGAATCTGAATTGAAATCACCTAAAGCGGCATTGATCGAAGCGGGTGTAAAAGTGGATGTGGTTTCGCTGGAAAAAGGCGAAATTCGCGGATGGTCTAATAAAGACTGGAGCGGTACTTGTCCGGTAGATAAATTGGTTACCGAAGTGAAAGCTGAGGATTACGATATGCTGGTTATCCCCGGCGGCATGTATAACCCGGACAGTCTGCGCACCAATCAGGATGCGTTGCGTTTTACCCGCGATTTTTTTGAACAACACAAGCCGGTTGCCGCTATTTGCCACGCACCCTGGGTGTTGATCAGTGCCGGTGTTGTCGATGGTCGCACCATGACATCTTACCCATCAGTGAAAGATGACCTGAGTAATGCCGGAGCAAAATGGGTGGATAAAGAAGTTGTAGTGGATAAAGGATTGGTCACCAGTCGTACACCGAAAGATCTTGAGGCGTTTAACAAAAAAGTTCTGGAAGAACTGGCGGAAGGGAAACACGCACGGCAAGTTGCTTGATCTGTTAGCAAAAATTCACAGCCCGGTTGGCACCGGGCTGTTGTCGTTATTGGCAGTTAAGTTATTGGCAGTTAAGTTATAGGTAGTTAAGTTATAAATAGTTAGATTATAGCTAGTTAAGTCGGTTGGTGATGTTCATGCCAATGCTGCGCAATATCAATGCGTCGGCAGACCCAGATATCCTGAAATTTCAATATATATTGCAGAAACCGCTCCAGTGCCTGGATGCGTCCCGGCCGGCCGATGATGCGACAATGCAAACCGACGCTCATCATCTTGGGTGTGCTGTGGCCTTCGGCATAGAGCGCATCGAAGCTGTCTTTTAAATAGGTGTAAAACTGATCACCGCAATTAAACCCCTGGGGCGAAGCAAAGCGCATATCGTTCGCATCGAGCGTGTAGGGAATAATTAAATGCGGCTTGCCATAGTCATGATTCCAATAGGGCAGGTCATCCGCATAGGAATCTGAATCATATAAAAAGCCACCCTGTTCAATAATCAGTGCGCGGGTGTTGGGGCTGTCGCGACCGGTGTACCAACCCAGGGGGCGCGAACCGGTCACACGTGTGTGAATGTCTATCGCTTTTTGAATTTGTTCGCGTTCAACATCAATCGGCATAAATTGATGGTCGATCCAGCGCCAGGCATGACTGGCAATTTCCCAATTCGCATCGAGCATGGCTGCTACGGCATCCGGGTTACGTTCCAGGGCCATGGATACGCCATACACAGTCACCGGCATCTGATATTTTTTAAACAGACGATGCAATCGCCAAAAGCCGGCGCGGCTGCCGTATTCGTAGATAGATTCCATACTCATATGGCGCGCTTCATAAGCGCGTGCCCCGATGATTTCCGAGAGAAATGTTTCGGAAGCCGGATCGCCGTGGAGTACGCAGTTCTCGCCCCCTTCCTCATAATTAATCACAAACTGCACCGCGATGCGCGCGCCGCCGGGCCAATTGGCGTGGGGTGGGTGTTCGCCGTAGCCGATGAGGTCGCGTGGGTAGGGTGTTTTTTCGTTCATGGGATTTCCGTTGTTGTTGGGTTTTATCAGGAGCCAGTTTGACTGGCTTTTTGTGACTCTTTTGGAGTGCTTTGTCGGATTACGCTGTGCTAATCCGACCTACATGTTAACTGAGTGATTTGCATATTACCCGTAGGTCGGATTAGCGCAGTGCAATCCGACACCACCTTTTATCTAACACGCTTACTCAACACAATCTAATCAAATTCTATGCCAGCGCCCCGGTCAGGATTTCCCTCAACCAAAAGCGCGTGCCCGCTATATTACTGGGCAAAGGCTCGATTCATGCACCAGTTTTAATCAAATCTCGACCGTTTGGACAACTAATTGCCGGCGCTATATCAGTAATGGCGCTGCATCACCTATCTGGTATCACTATTGCATTAGTCCACCTCGCATTTCTCCATTCTTTTGTTGTTAACAAAACTCTTCTCTTGTGTGGATTTTCCTATGTCATCTTCTCTGTCTTTAAGAAACAGTCTGGCAGCGCATTGGCTCGTTGGTTGTTTATTGATTATGGCCAGTTCTGCTGCATTGGCAAAAAATGAATGGTTTGAGGAGTTCAAATCAAGCGCGTCTGATCAGGAGCTTTACACCTTTTTGTATGCCATGCCCAAAGGCGGCGACCTGCACAATCACATGAGTGGTTCGGCCTTGTCTGAGTGGTGGTACGACCTGGCGCTGAGCCAAAAAGCCCATGGCTATCGGTTCTACACCAAAGTCAAAATCAACAATTGCCGTCCCTACGGGGGCAATGAATTCGGTCGCCGTCCTTATTTGCTGTTATTTAACAACTTGCTTGAAGCAACTTATGAAGCTTTGCCCGATTGTGAAAAACAGGAATACAAACGCCTCGAAGAACTAAGTGCTGATGAAAAAGCCGGATGGTTGGACAG
The DNA here is from genome assembly GCF_002162135.1 of Cellvibrio sp. PSBB006. NCBI lineage: Bacteria > Pseudomonadati > Pseudomonadota > Gammaproteobacteria > Cellvibrionales > Cellvibrionaceae > Cellvibrio > Cellvibrio sp. PSBB006. The sequence goes on from NZ_CP021382.1 coordinate 334,376, forward strand.
TATTCGATTAACCCATGACCACGAAGGTCGCGATGAATTCTTTCAGACCCATTGGCAGCGCCTCGATCAATTAATGGCCAGCCCTTACATGATGGCTGAAATCCTGTATCTGAATATGAAAGCCTTTGGCGATGAGGGGCTGATTTATCTCGAATCCATGATGGGAGCCGGCGGTTTTATTAAACCGGACGGTACGTCGATTCCTGCGGATGAAGTTGCCGAGATCTATCGCAATCGTCTCGCACAAGCGGATGCGAAGGCGACGGGCGTAACCGTCAGGCTGCAGGAATCCATCCTGCGTTTTTCACCTAACGCAGAACAACAACTGATTAATGCCTACGACTTTGTATCGCGCAACCGCGATTTGTATCTGGCTGTGAACATGGTGGGGCGTGAAGATAATGACAAAGGTCATCCTTTACGTTTCACCAAAACTCTGCGCGAATTGCGGCAAAAATACAACAATGTTCGGTTGTCGGTACATGCCGGCGAGGTGGATGAGCCCAATTTTCACATCCGCGATACCTTGATGCTCGGCGCTGATCGAATCGGCCACGGCGTAAACCTGATTACCGACAATGATCTGCTGCGGCAAATGCGCCACGGACCCTACCTGGTTGAAATCAATCTGATCTCCAATCTCTTGCTGGAATATGTGAGTGAGTATTCCCAGCATCCTTTTCCAGAGTATTTGCGACTCGGTATTCCGGTGGCTTTATCGACCGATGATCGCGGTATGTGGGATTCCAATATTACCGATGAATTTTTTGTGGCGGTGAAAGAATTTAATCTGTCCTGGGATGAGTTGATGCTGCTCAGTCGTAACTCCTTGCAATACAGCTTTGTTGAAGACGAGGTAAAAGCGAGGTTGCTCGACACCTACAACAAACGTATCAGCCAGTTTGAAAAAACCGTTAAAGCACGCGGTGTTAGCGGCCTGAAAAATGTTGCGCCTGTGACCTACAGCTTTACCTGCAAGCGCTATCAGGTGTGCACATTTAAGTAATCAGTTTGCCGTGCAAAAAATCGAGCCACGATTTGGTGCACGGCCCAGCATCATGCTTCAACAAAGGCCGGGCGATGGCCCGGTCGGAGAACAGAAAGACACCGGAATTTCAGATTAATAAACGATTGAACCGTATTTTGAAAGTTGCATATTATTGATTTAAAAGGAAATAAATACGTTTATTTAAAAACGTAACCAGTTAGACAGGAAATGGCATGGCGCTTGCTAAACCATGAATAGCGTCACAGTAAATATTATTAGACCTCTGGAGTGCACATGTTATGACCACACACAACCGTTTCAAGCGTAAAGAACTCGCGCTGCTGATAAGCCTCAGTTGCGCGCTCGCTGTACCTGCTACGCTGGCTCAGGAAGACGTTGTTGAACTGGAAACTTACACCGCCGAAGGGCAGGTGGAAGATACCATGGGTGTTATGCCGACAGAGCCAGTGAAGTCGGTTTTTGGTTTTGGAAAAACCATCCTCGAAACACCCCGCGGTGTGACCTCGGTCAGCGCCGACATGATGGAAAGTTACAACATCACCGATATTGATGATCTTGTATTGATTTCACCCGGTGCGTTTACCCAATCCTTCTTTGGTGTTGCCGGTTCTCTCGATGTACGCGGTACGCCGGGTGAAGTGTATTTCCGTGGCGTACGCCGCGTGAACAACCCCGGTAACTATCCAACACCGATTGGTGCAACTGACCGTATCGATATTGTGCGTGGCCCGGCATCGCCGATTTATGGTCCATCAAAAATTGGTGGTTATCTGAACTTCGAGCCCAAGTCTGCGCGCGCTGAAACCGGACAATATCTGGAAAAACCGGCCGGTGAAATTTCGATTACGCGTGGCAGTTGGGATAAAAATGTTTTGTCTGCAGAAGTGGGTGGTCCCGGTGCAATTGGTGAGAAAAGTCTCGGCTATTACATTTATGCTGAGACCGAAAACTCCGGCAGTTACTACGACAATTCCGGCACCGACCAGAATATCCTGCAAGCCTCCTTCAATATGGATTTTTCTGACAGCACCCGCATTGAATTCGGCGGTATGTACCACGAATACGATGGCAATCAGGTAGCAGGTTGGAACCGTTTAACCCAGGATCTCATTGATAACGGTACCTATATTACCGGTACGGCTCAACCGGTGGATCTGGATGGTGATGGTTACAATTCACCGGACGAATACGATGCCTGGAAAGATACATTTGCTGAGGGCTGGAATAACTTTTTCGTTCCTGCCGGTGCTGCAACGGATGCAAATATGGACCCGGCCTGGGCATTGGAAGATGCCGGCACGACCAAGTTGAAAGGCAATCAAACGCTGGTGTCCCCTGAGGACCAATTGGTAACTACCGTTACTACCTTGTACTTCGATGTCATTCACAGTGTCAGCGACAGTTTCACCATCACCAACAAAGCCTTTTACGAAAAACTGGAAAACATCAACGAAAATGCCTACGGCTTTTCACAGTTTGTCGACAGCTACGCGTTTGAAGATCAATTGATCTTCGCTTTTGAAGCAGAACATGCGGATTGGTTAAAAGCCAGCTACCAGATATCGCCCAGCATTCGTTACACCGATTTCCAACAAGGGGACGATTTCGATTACGAATACTTTGACCGTCGCGATTTGAGTGGACCCTCTACAGCTCTCGATCGGAAGTTATTGGCAACCGTCACGGATTCGGATTATTCCAATTATCTCGTCGGGGACTATACCGACTACGGTCTGGCATTTTTGGCGGACTACACCATCGCTGAAAATGTCGGTGTGTTGTTGGGGGCGCGTTACGATTATCTCGATATGACATCCACTTCGGTCGGCGAAAAAATTCGTGGTACGCCAGACAGCGTGACAGCCAGCGAAACCGATGACGGTGTGTCCTGGACAGCGAGCTTGTCGTATACCTTGCCGTTTGGTTTAACGCCTTATGTCACTGTGTCTGAACAGGCCACCATCGTGATGGGGCAGGGGTCGGAGATTTCTCCCGGGCTGATTACCGATGGCAATGCCATTGCTGATTCCGAATTGGAAGAGGTCGGTATCAAAGGCAGTTTCCTGGATGACCGTCTGTACTTCTCGGCGGCCTGGTTCAATCAAACCCGCACCAACTTCAGTGCGCAAGATCAGGTGAGTAACAACACCACGGAAAGTGAGGGTTACGAATTTGAAACCCGCTTCCTCGTTACCAGTAATTTCACGCTGACGGCGGCAATGACGCATCTGGAAATTACCAACCTGACCGCACTGGATGGTGGTACTCAGTTTGGTTTCCAGGGTGCGGGTGACCTGACTGGTGTGACTGATCCGTCATTGTTTTACGGTTACGTGATGCAAGGTTTGACCTTGGTAGGTAATGAAACGGATGCACTGAAATCCGGTATTCCGGAAAACATGTACAGCCTGACCGGTGCCTATGATTTTGGTAACGGCTATCGCTTTACAGCCAGTACGGTCCATGCCGACTCAACCTATTCAGGTTTTTCCAAAGCGGTGAAATTACCTTCATACACCTTGTTTAACGCCGGCATCAGTTACAACACCGATACCTGGAGTTTGAGCTTGCAAGGTAAAAACCTGACTGACGAAAAATACTTCCGCGCGAACTTCCCGGACCTGTTCGGCAGCACCATCGTACTGCCTGAATTGCCGCGTCACTTCGTCGCCAGCGCGTCATTCAAGTTTTAATCGTTTGCGTGTCAAGGGGCTTCAGGTTTGAAGCCCCCTACTAAAACAGAGGTCGATTATGGTTTTTCGTAAACCCCTGGGAGCTGCGCTCATAGCAGTTACCCTGTTTTCCCTGCCGGCGGTGGCGGTCGAAGATAGCCTGCAAAAACAGGAAAGCATTGATAAAAATGCAGTGGCCAGTCAAAAACGTATTGATAGCCTGGCTGATCAAACGACTGACGATTTACAGAATTACCGCATTGCGTCACAGCGTTTGGAAAGCTTGACGATTTACAACCAGCAAATGGAAAAACTGATTGCCTCGCAGAAAGCCGAGATTACCAGTATTCAAAAGCAAACAGCGGAGATCGACAACATTGAAACCGGCGCACTGCCGTTGATGTTGAAGATGACCGAAACCCTTGAACAACTCTTAGCCGCGGATGTGCCTTTTCTGAAAGAAGAGCGCCAGGATCGCGTCGCTAATCTGCGCACGCTGATTGATCGCGCTGATGTCACCGCCGGTGAAAAGTATCGCCGCATCATGGAAGCCTATTTGGTAGAAGTGGAATACGGTCGCACTATTGAAGCCTATCGCGGTGAACTGGTGATTGAAAACGACGCGCGCACGGTTGATTTTTTGCGCATCGGTCGTGTTGGCCTGTTTTACCAAACCCTTGATGGGAACGAAAGTGGCCGCTGGAATAACAGCCGTGGCGCCTGGGAATTACTCGACTCAGGTTATCGCACCAGCGTGCGCGATGGTTTGCGTATCGCGCGCAAGCAAACTCCGCCGGAGTTGCTGACGCTTCCTGTTAACGCGCCTGCCCAGTAAGGAATTCCGTTTATGAAATCGATTGTCAAATTTGCCTTCAGTAGCTGTTTAAGTATCTGTGCGTTGGGTTTTTCCGTCACAAGTGCTGCGCAGACTAGCGATTCATTAAAAACTCTCTATCAACAGGTGAGTAAAGAAGTTAGTGCCGAAGCAGCGCACAACAGTGAGCGTGAGCAACGTTTTCGCGCGGCCGCCAGCGATCAAAAAGCCTTGCTGGCTGAAGTGCAGGCCGACCTGGTTCGGCAGGAAAAATTGCGCGATGAAATGAAAGTGGTCTTCGATGCAAACGAAGTTCAGCTGGGCGAGTTGACCACCCAACTGGACCGTCGCACCGGTAATCTGGGCGAGCTCTTCGGTGTATTTCGCCAAATGGCCGGTGATACCCAACAAATGTTGTTCGATTCATTGATCTCTGTGGAATATCCCGAACGCAAAGTGTTAATTGAAGAATTAGCCAATACCAAAGAAGTGCCGACGATTCCGCAAATGCAACAACTGTGGCGATTGATGCTGCAGGAAATTTCCGAGTCGGCCAATGTCACGCGCTTTGAAACCAGCGTGGTGAAACCCAGTGGTGAAGCCTATACCGCACCGGTGACCCGCGTAGGCACCTTCAACATCGTTACCGATGATAAATACCTTAACTATGTGGCGGACAGTCAGCAGTTGGTTGAGCTGGCGCGCCAACCGAGTGGCAGTGTTCGATCAACCGCTGCGTCATTGAGTTCAGCAAGCGGTGGTGATGTCGGGTTTGCACTTGATCCTTCACGGGGTGCCTTACTGGGTTTATTGGTGCAATCGCCCAGCTTTATGGAACGCGTGCAACAAGGTCAGGAAGTGGGTTATGCCATTATCCTGCTCGGCATCATCGGTATGTTGATTGTGATCGAACGCATGATCAAATTATCACGCATCTCCAAACGCATGAATGCGCAGTTAAAAGATATGGATCACCCATCCAGCAACAATCCACTGGGTCGCATGATGCAGGCGTACTTCGAGAACAAACACCTCAACGACCTTGATGTACTGGGTAAAAAATTGGACGAAGTGATCTTTAAGGATCTGGCGGAACTGCGTAAAGGTTTGTCCACGATTAAAGTCATGGCCGCTATCGCGCCGCTGATGGGATTGTTAGGTACAGTGACCGGCATGATCGGCACCTTCCAGGCAATTACATTATTTGGTACAGGCGATCCGAAATTGATGGCCGGCGGCATTTCGCAAGCGTTGATCACTACGGTGCAAGGTTTGTGTGTGGCGATTCCGTTGTTGCTGTCGAGCAATATGCTTAGCAGCCGCGCGCAGCAACTCAGCAAAGTTATCGGTGAACAAGCATCCGGCATGATCGCTGATAAAGCGGTTGATATTGCCAAAGCCAAGGCTTGATCGGGGAGGTCGCCGTCATGGAAATATTCTCTTCCTTAACTGACTTTCTCAACACCGGCGGCAATGTATTGTGGGTGATCTTTTTTGTGTCCTTCTGGTTGTGGTGTGTGATCTTTGAGCGCTACTGGTTTTTTTACCGCGAGTATCAACCACTGCGTAAACGCAACATCGACATCTGGCAGGCACGCGCCGATAAGTCATCATGGTTTGCCGAGCAGCATCGTCGTCAACTGTTATCGGAATTGGATTGCCAGATGCTGCGGCATTTGAAATTGATTCCGGCCTTGATTGCATTGCTGCCCATGCTCGGTTTACTTGGCACCGTAACCGGGATGATCCAGGTATTTGAAGTCATGGCTTATCTCGGTTCCGGTAATCCGCGCGCGATGGCCAATGGCGTGAGCGCAGCGACGATTCCAACCATGGCGGGCATGGTGATATCGCTCCTCGCGATTCCCTTCGCCACCGAACTGGACCGCCGTTACAAACGTGAACTGCGCACCGCCGCTGCCGAGATGCCCACGTATCACTGACAGCGATATTGAACTTCGCC